>JAKPDB010000169.1 GCA_029552985.1 bacterium | reverse complement strand
CGGCTCGGGTCGGCCACTCGCTGGCATTGCTGCGCCCGCTCGCAATGCCTTACTTCGCTCACCTGAAATCCAGTAAACTGAATTTCAGCCCCCAGAACCCCATTCTGGTGCGCTAAACCGGACTACGCTACGCCCCGAACACTAAATTTTTCCTTCTCTGAAATGTGAGATGTAATTCATGCAAAACTGGTCTTTGCCAGTTAATACTCCTGCGATACACCTTGCTTCAATAATCCCTGGATCAACAGGGTCTATGATTACAGCGTCAAGGCCTTCGTGCATGGCAATAGCAAACGCATATTTGTTAATCAAACTTCTTTTCGGTAGTCCAAAAGAAACATTTGAAAGACCGCATATTGACCTGGTTGCCGGCAATCGTTCTTTAATCCCGCGCAATGCCTTCAGGTATGTGTTGAATGCATCTATGTCAGTTCCAACGGGCTGAACCAGAGCATCGTAAAAAATGTTTTCCTTTTTTACACCGGAGTTTATCAATTGTTCATAAAGTGTGCAGGCAATCTCAATGCGTTTTTCGAAAGAAGACGGAATACCTGAATCGTCCATGGTCAACGCAACAATGTAAATATCTGGAAAATTTTTCACCAACGGCAAGAACTCCTTCAACTTCTTTTCCTCTGCGTTAACAGAGTTCAGCATCACGGGTTTATTTTTTACCAGCGGCAGACATTCGGCAAGAACATTGGTGTTTGAACTGTCAAGAGCAAGATGAACATCAGGATATGCTGCTTGAACAAGGTTAATCAGCCACATAAGGTTTTCTGTCTCATGTCCTATACCTGTTCCTGCATTCAGATCAAGAAAATCGCTTCCGGCTTCAATCTGTTTTTTCGCCTCTTTCAGGAAAAATTTTTCATCTTTTTTGATTAACGCCTCACCAATTTTTTTTCTCGTTGCGTTAATTCTTTCACCCACTATTATCATCTGTGCTCCTGGTATGATAAAATTTTACTATGGAAATTGAAAAAAAAGAACTCGAAGAAATAGTTTATCAGAAATTAAAAAAATTGCCAGAGTTTTTCCAGAGAAAACTGGAAAATGTTGAATTTTTCGTTGAAGATGGCCATTCAACGAAATTTCTTGGACTGTATCACGGTGTGCCATTCGGCAAACGCACCAATTATAATCTCGTGATGCCTGATAAAATTATCATTTACAGACGGGCTTTTGAAAGCGCATGCAAAAATAAAAAAGAACTTGAAAAAAAGGTTGAGGAAGTACTTCTACATGAAATAGGACATTACTTTGGTTTCGACGAACAACAATTAAAAAATCTTGGATATTGACACTATTTCAAAAAACGACTACCGGGTTTTACGAGAGGGACATTGTTTTTACACAATGGACACTCATCCTTCCTGTAATTTTTTACGTCAATTTTCAAAAGATATTCCACAGGAAATTTCAGAGAGTGTATACCTCGCAGCACCAAACAACACACACCAGCGATCTTCGCGCCAGATGACTTAACAAGGTCTATCACCTCAGAAACCGACCCACCTGTGGTGATCACATCCTCGCACACAAAAACATTTTCATCTCTGTCTATGGTAAATCCCCTTCTTAAACACATCACTCCATTTTCTCTTTCTGCAAAAATGCTCCTTGCTCCAAGAATTTCAGCAAGCGCATAAGAAAGAATAATTCCTCCAATGGCAGGACCAATTACAACATCCACCTTTTTTTCACCGCATTTTCTGACAAGTTCCTCCGCAAGATTTCTGGCAATATGTGGAAACTGAAGAACACGAGCCATCTGAAAGTATCTGTTGCTGTGAAGTCCTGACGAAAGAAGGAAATGCCCTTCGAGAATCGCACCTGTTTTTTCGAAAATTTCCAGAATTTCCTGTTCAGTCATTTCTCTGTCCTGCTGCAAATTTTTTCAATTTTTTTTATCCTTCTCAAGTGTCTTCCACCACCAAACTTTGTTTCAAGAAAAATTCTCACAATCTCACATGCAAGTTCATTGGCAACTATCCTTCCTCCAAGCGCAAGCGCGTTTGCATCATTGTGGAGACGGGCAATCTCTGCAAGAAAAGGGTCATAACATAATGCGGCGCGCACCCCGGGAAATCTGTTTGCCACTATACTCATGCCTATGCCGGTTCCGCAAATAAGAATTGCCCTGTCAATTGTTCCTGAAGATAGCTCAGCAGATGCCTTTGCTCCATAGTCAGGATAATCCACTTTTTTTAGTACATCGGGTCCAAAATCTATCACTTCGTACCCTTCTTTTTTCAAATACGCAATCAAATATCTTTTCATTTCATAACCTGCGTGGTCGCTTGCAATTCCTATTCTCATATTTTAATCCTTGTTAAAACTTCTCTTTCTATTCTTTCTTTGATTATATCCCGAATTTCGCGATACTGGAAGATATCGCCTCCCGCAGGGTCTGGAACATTTAGAACAAAAATTTTGTCCATGGCTTGCGGCATTATCTCCAGTACCCTTTCCCTGTGTTTTTCTTCCATAACAAAAATCAGGTCCGCACATTCAACAAGGTGTTCAGTCAATAATGTTGACACAAAATTCTCTATACTGATTCCTGTTTCTCTCAACACATCAATTGTTGCCTTGGATGCCCTTCCAGAAAAATTTGTATCTGTACCTGCAGACAGCACTTCGATTTTCTTATCCCCGATAACATTTTTTAATAGTGCCTGAGCCATAGGACTTCTGCATGAATTTCCAGAACAGACAAAAAGAACTCTTCCACGAATCAGTTGAGGAATACCCTCTGTCATGTCCCAGATCGCTGATTCCCTGCCTAGGATTTCTCCACCATCAACAACAATGGCTACTTTTTCAAGTAGTTCTGCATCTATCTTTTCAATGCAGCAGGCACTTTTAGAAAAGGAAATATTGGCACTTGTTGAAGCAAGAATTGAAAAACTATCGCAAAGATTATTAATCAAGGGATAGTCCGGAATCCTCAACGCAATGGTCTTATCATTTCCCACAATGTAACTGGACTCGATTTTTGATTGAAAAATAAATGTATGTCTTCCTGGCCAGCGGTTTGAAATAAAAGAAAGAAAACCGTCAGGAATATAAGCAATATTTTTTGCGATTTCAATATCCCTGATAAAACCAATGAGGGGTTTTGACTCTGGCCTGTTCTTTAGCAAATACACATTTTCCTTTGCACAGTCATTTTCTCCATCACACACAAGTCCATAAACCGTATCAGTCGGCACTATCGCAACACCTGAATTTTTTAGCGCTACAATCACCTTTTCAACAATTTCTTTTTGAGAATTCGTCAGCAAATTAACAATGTTTGCCATATGAAACCACTGGATTTGAAAGAATACCAATTTTTTCAATCTCACATTCTACAATATCGCCATCTTTAACGGGACTGATTCCCTCAGGGGTTCCTGTTGAAATAATATCGCCAGGATAAAGCGTAAGATACCTGGCAATTGAACAAATAATATCAGGTATCTGGAAAATCATCTTGTCTGTGCTGGAACTTTGCTTTGCTTCACCATTGATTCTCAATTCAATTTTTAATGGTTCCTGCCAGTCAATTTCATCTGTTGTGACAATCCATGGTCCAATCGGACAAAATGTATCCATGCTCTTTGACCTGAACCATGGATATTTTTTTGCCTGGTCTTCTTTTTGCATTGCACGAGCTGTGACATCATTAAGAATTGTATAACCCGCAATACAGGCTATTGCCTCTTGCTTTGAGACATTCTTACATATTTTCCCAATCATCACAGCAAGTTCCACTTCAGGATCAATCCTTCCTATATGGTCAGGAATGTAAATCTTTGCCCTGTTGGGAATTATACATGATGACGACTTTTCAAAATACACAGGTTCTGCTGGCAGGTGCCATCCTCCTTCCTCAGCATGGCTTTTATAATTTAATCCAAGACATATAATTTTCCCTGGATTAATAAGTGGCGCGTATTCAAGTTCTTGCAATGAAAACCAGGACGAAATCAGACATTTGATGTTATCTGTAAGATTACTGGCAATAATTTTTTCAATTGGTATTTCGCCAACAGAACCGACTTTGTCTCCTTCCACTATTCCAGTAAAAACATTTTGGTCTTTTCTGAATCTACCTAATTTCATTTTTGCCTCACTTTTTTATTTTTCGTTTTTCAACCTTTTGATTTTTTCTCTATATTTTATGGCTGTCTCAAAATCAAGTTGTTTCGCATATGCCATCATCTTTTTTTCAAGGGTTCTGATTAATTGAGCAAGGTTTTTTCCATATAATACCTCTTCCTGGTCTGCCAGTATTTCCTGTTGTTTTCTGCTTTTACTTCCTATAATATCGCTGATTGTCTGATATATCGGCTTGATTATTTGTCTCGGCGTGATATTGTGAATGCGGTTGTATTCCTGTTGAATTGCTCTCCTTCGTTCTGTCTCATCAATGGCTGCTTTCATTGCATCTGTAATCTTATCAGCATACATAATCACTTCCCCATCAATACTTCTGGATGCTCTTCCTGCTATTTGAATAAGAGAACGTTCTGACCTCAAAAATCCCTCTTTATCAGCATCAAGAATCGCCACAAGACTCACTTCAGGAAGGTCAAGTCCTTCGCGTAAAAGATTGATGCCCACAAGAACATCAAACGTCGCTTCTCTAAGCTTTTTGAGAATTTCCATGCGCTCAAGGGTATCAATTTCATAATGAAGATACATCACTTTCAGGCGCAAATCTTTTAGGTAATCAGTTAATTGTTCAGCAAGTTGTTTACTGATCGTAAGCACAAGTACCCTCTGTTTTTTCTTAACTCTTTCTCGAATTCTCACCACAAGGTCATCCAGTTGATTCTTCGTAGGAAACACTCTAATTGGAGGATCAATCAACCCTGTGGGTCTGATGACCTGCTCAACAAGCAGTTCAGATTTTTCTCCGAGTTTTCTCACTCCAATTTTTTCAAGTTCATAAACCCCAGGGGTAGCAGAAACACAAATCACCTGGTTAATCATTGATTCAAATTCTTCAAATGTCAGAGGTCTGTTGTCAAGGGCAGAGGGAAGCCTGAAGCCATATTCAACAAGAGTTTCCTTGCGAGATCTGTCGCCTGCGTACATCCCACGAATCTGAGGAATTGTCATATGAGATTCATCAATAAACATCAAATAATCAGGTGGAAAATAATCAAGTAAACATTCTGGCCTTTCTCCTGGCAATCTTCCGGCAAGGTGCCTTGAATAATTTTCAATGCCGTGACAGTATCCAAGTTCTGTTAGCATTTCAAGATCATTGTTTGTCCTCATTTCAAGCCTTTCTGCCTCAAGAAGTTTTCCCTGCTTTCTGAATTTTTCCAGCTGTTGCTGAAGTTCTTCCCGTATTGTGATTAAAGCCCTTTGAAGTTTATCAGAAGGACTGACAAAGTGCTTCGCTGGATAAATTGAGATTTGTTTTTCCTCTGATATTGTTGTACCTGTCAAAGGATCAAATCTCTCAAGACATACAATTTCATCGCCTGATAAAACAATTCTTACACCTGTTTCCTCGTAAGAAGGAATAATTTCTATGATGTTGCCTCGAACCCTGAATCGTCCTCTCTGAAAATCAAAATCGTTTCTTTCATACTGAATTTCTACCAATCTTCTCAAAATGGCTGTTCTTTCTGTTCGCTGATGCAGCGCAAGATTTAACATTAATGCCCGATGATCTTCAGGACTACCCAGTGGATATATTGAGGAAACACTGGCAACAATAATCACGTCCCTACTGGAAAGAATTGCGCTTGTTGCAGCAAGTCGTAATCTATCAATATCCTCATTGATTGAAGCGTCTTTTTCAATATAGGTATCAGTGGCAGGAATGTATGCTTCTGGCTGATAGTAATCATAGTAACTAACAAAATACCGAACCTTGTTTTCAGGGAAAAACTGTCTGAATTCGCTGTAAAGCTGGGCGGCAAGTGTCTTATTATGAGATATGACAAGAACTGGCCTATTCATTTTTTCAATGACATTCGCCATTGTAAAAGTTTTTCCACTGCCTGTAACCCCCAACAATACCTGCCATTTCGCATGATTCTTCAGGTTTCTCACCAATTTCTCAATTGCTGCGGGCTGGTCTCCGGCAGGAGTAAACTGTGACTTAAGTTTGAAGATTTTTTCCATTCACTTCAAGAACCAGATAGTTTCTGTTTGTACTTTGTCACTTCAGGATAGTTTCTTTCATCCTCAATAGACTTCAACTGTTCCCAGAGGCGCCTTTCTTCGCGTGACAGGGCCCTGGGCATCACAACCCGAAGAACAACAAAAAGATGTCCCCTTATAGAACCACGTGGTACACCAAGATTTTTTAATCTCAGAATTGTTCCGTCCTGAGTGCCAGGAGATACTTTTGCTTTCACTTTACCGGATAATGTTGGAATTTCTATTTCTCCACCAAGAACCGCTGTCGTAACAGTAATAGGAACCTCGCAATAAAGGTCATATCCTTTTCTTGTGAAAAAATCATCCTGTTCAACAAAAACCGTAACATAAAGGTCTCCGCGACTTCCTCCTCTGATACCGGCATTTCCCATTCCCTTTAGTCGAAGAGAAGTGCCGTGTTCTATACCAGCAGGAATTTTCACATTGATTCTGTGCATTACCCTGACCCTTCCTGTTCCACGACAGTTCATACACGGATCAGGAATGACTGTTCCTTGTCCATGACACCTCGGACACACCTGACTAATCGTGATAAACCCCTGCTGATACATTACCTTACCAGTTCCATGACATTGCAAACATTCTACATCGGATTTTTTGCTCCTGCTACCTGTACCATTACATACAGGACAGTGCTCGTACACAGAGACATTGATTGTTCGTTCTGTTCCTTTTACTGCATCTCTCAAAGGAATTGAAATGCGCATTTCAACATCTTCACCGCGGTTGGGATGTTGTCTTTCCTCTCTGCCAAAAATATCTGAAAAGAAATCACTGAAAAAATCTCCAAACAGGTCAGAAAAATCCATTCTGACTCTTCCAAAATCCTGTCTCCAATCAAATCCTTGCGGGCCAAAACCAGCATGACCGAACTGGTCATATGTTTTTCGTTTCTCAGGATCGCTCAACACCTCATAGGCCTCAGTAACCTCTTTGAATTTCTCTTCTGCCTCTTTGTTTCCTGGATTTCTGTCAGGATGATACTTAAGAGCAAGTTCCCTGTATGCCTTTTTTATTTCGTCAATGGTTGCATTCTTACTAACACCGAGAATCTCATAGTAATCTCTTTTTTCTGCCATGTTTATTCTTTCTCCATATTGATTCTGACATATTCTTCAGTAAGATTACATCCCCATGCAGTTGCGCTTTCTCTGCCTGCATTCAGAGATATAGTAATCAATACCTGTTTTTTTGATAGTTCTTTTCGAACAATTGTTTCATCAACATTACATGGTGCACCATCAAAGACATTATACTGCCCAATAGAAATTTTCATTTTCACCGGGTCAAACCTGCTACAGGCAGAACCAGCTGCAGCAGCAATTCTTCCCCAGTTAGGCCAGCTGCCAGTTACTGCGGCTTTTACAAGATTTGAGCCTGCAATTTTTTTCGCGATTCTTCTTGCATCTTTTTGAGACCATGCCCCATGAACCTGGACCTCAATTAACCTATCAGAACCCTCTCCATTTTCTGCAATTTTTTTGGCAAGAAACACACATGCCTCTGTTAATGCTACAGAAAACTTTTCGTAATCTTCAGTATCCAGGTGTATCGTTCTATTTCCAGCCAGACCATTTGCCATACAAACTACAAAATCGTTTGTGCTCTGGTCATTATCCACTGTAATCATGTTAAAACTCTTATCAACTGCTTCTGACAGGGCTTTTTTCAAAGCACTTTTTGAAATCACGGCATCTGTGGTAATAAACGCCAGCATTGTAGCCATATTCGGACATATCATACCTGCGCCCTTTGCCATGCCACCAATGCGAACAAAAGTGTTTCTCCGTCGTGCCTGAATTTGTGTTTCAATCTCTATGTGTTTTGGAAATCGATCTGTGGTCATAATCGCCTCTGCTGCATCCATGCCACCATCTTCGGATGCCTGACAAACAAGTTGTTCAATACTGGATATAATTTTGTCTTCAGGAAGCAATTTGCCTATGACACCGGTTGAAGCAAAAAGAACCTGTTTCATATCCACACCCAGCGCATCTGCAAATTTTTTCATGATATTACAGGTGATCTCCCAGCCATTATTTCCACCAAGAACATTTGCATTTCCACTGTTTATGAGAATTGCTCGCACAGGATTGTTAATGTTTTTCAATGCCCATAAAAGAGAATATGACTTTACCCTGTTTGTTGTGGAGCATGCCGCAGCGATACAATCCTTTTCAGAAATAATGACCGCAAGATCTTTCCTATCCCTTTTAATACCACAATTGATACCTGCTGCTCTGAAGCCGCATGGAAAACAAATTCCTGTTCTCGTTTTCATGTTTTTCCTTTTCATAAAATTCACATAGAATTGTTGAGCAAAGAAAGCGCAATTTTTATGTCGTCATGAGTTGTAATTTTTATGTTTGTGATTTCACCAGGAACTACACGAACACTGATACCCGATTGCTCACACATTGAAGACTCATCTGGATATTTGTCTAACTCATTTCTATATATCTGAAAAACCTTTTCAAGGATTTCTCTTTTGAATCCCTGCGGAGTTTGGGCAACTTGCAACTCTGTTTCAAAAATTGTACTAACAAGTTTGTTGCCTTTTACAAGCTTTACCGAACCATTTATAGGATATGCAGGAATACACGCGCCATGAGCTTGCGCACCATTTATTACACTGGCTATCAGAGATTCAGTTACGAATGGTCTTGCACCATCATGAACCAGGATAGTATCACATCTCGCTGAACACTGTGAAATCCCATTAAGCACTGATTCTTCTCTGGACATACCACCAGGAACAACCTTTTTGATTTTTGGAAACTTGCCTGTCCATTTCGTAATATAATCAGTTTCCATAATCTGTTTGTTGACAACCAGCACTATTTCATCTATTAACGGGCATACTGAAAATGTTTTGAGACTGTATTCAACAACAGGCATTCCGGCCAGATTAAATAATATCTTGGGAACTTTACTTTTGAAACGATTCCCTCTGCCAGCAGCAACAATCACACACCCTGTCATTTCAACTTGGCAAAAATGATCCGGCCACTCACTGTCTGGATAGTGCTATCAATTATGGTTTCAACAGTTTTACCAATATATTTTGCACCATTTTCAATCACAACCATCGTGCCATCTTCAAGATAACCCACACCCTGACCATGTTCCTTGCCTTCCCTGATAACCTTCAATTGCAGTGTTTCTCCTGCCATCAATTTAGTCCTCATCAATGTCGCAAGATTATGAAGATTCAATACTTTGACATTTTTCACCTCAGCAACCTTTGTGAGATTGAAATCATTAGTGAGAACCCTGGCGCCAATTGAGGACGCAAGTTTCACAAGTTTTGCATCCACTCCTTCAATATCAGGATAATCAACATCATAAATTTTTACATCAAGATTACTGTCGTTTCTCATTTTGTTCAGGGTATCAAGTCCGCGTCTTCCACGCTGTCTTTTCATCTCGCTTGCTGAATCTGCAAGGTCCTGAAGTTCACGAATAATAAACGTGGGAATCACAATGGTACCTTCAATGAAGCCACTTGTGGCAAGTTCATATACCCTGCCATCTATTGCCACACTACTGTCAATAACTATGGCTTTCGTCGCCTCAGCTTTGAACTGATGAAGATACGGAAATAGAAATCCAAGCTCACCAACACCCCTGATACCAATCATGATGCCAAGATAGCTGAAAATGAAATACAGGACAAATCTGACACCATCTTCCTGCCTGGGAGAAGCAAAAGGAACAAGCAGAACAAAATTGGCAATCAAAATAGCAGTAATTAAACCAACAATCAACCCAATCACGCCCATGATAAACTTTCTAAATGGTATCCTTTGCATCAAAAGTTCGATTCCTACAACAATTAAACTACCAACCAGCCCTACTATGACGCCGTTCAATTTGTTTTCTACCCAGAAAGCAGAGCCAGCAAAGGCACTGATTAGAACAAAGGTTGCTCTGATAAAATAAAGTCCCATTTTTCACCTCCTGGATTGGTATTTTGGAATTATTATACCCCAAAGTTGATTAAATGTTCAATCTTTTCCAAACGCAAGAGAAGGAATCTCCCCCAGCCAGTTTACCTCAATGATTCTCATTCCGGGATATGAATGAATTTCAGACCCTTTCGGAATAAATGCCTGTTTGAAACCATGACGAAAGGATTCCTTCAAACGAGATACAATATGCTGAACAGGTCTGATTTCTCCTGTCAGTGCAATTTCTCCAATAAAAACAGTATCAGAAACAGCAGGAGTTTCCTTGTATGATGAAATTGACGCTACGGCAATGGCAAGGTCAACACCTGGTTCAGCAATTTTTAATCCACCAGCAACATTGAAATAGATATCGCTTGAAGCAAGATTTATACGAAGTTTCTTTTCAATTACTGCCAGCACAAGATTTACCCTATTGTAATCAAGCCCTGTAAATGTTCTTCGTGGAACACCGAGATAACTGGGAGTAATCAAACTTTGAATCTCCAGCAGAATTGTCCGTTTACCTTCCTGGGCAGGAAAAACAACAAGTCCCGGTTGATTAATGGAACTGGTGGAAAGAAACAATCTGGCTGAATCAGGAACCTCTGTCAATCCGTGTTCATCCATTCTGAAAACACCAATTTCATCAGTTGACCCGAATCTGTTTTTAATACCTCTCAAAATTCTTAGATTTGACAGTTTATCTCCTTCAAAATACAGAACAACATCAACAAGATGCTCAAGGATTTTTGGCCCGGCAATACTACCTTCTTTTGTAATATGTCCGATTAGAAAAACAGGACAACCATGTTTTTTTGCCCATTCTATGAAAAACTGAGCAGTTCGTCTCACCTGAAAAATTGAACCATATGGGTAATCAAATTCTGAATCATAAATCATCTGGATGGAATCAACAATCACGGCATCAGGTTTAATTGTTTCCAGTGCATCACTGGCTGCCTTTATTTCATTTTCAGGAAGAAAAAAAAGACATTCAGTGTTTTTGATGCCAAGCCGTACCGCGCGCATTGCCAGTTGATTGAGGGATTCTTCAGCTGAAATGTAAAGTACTTTCTTGCCCTGTTCTGAAAGTTTTGACGCAGCAATTAGCACAAGAGTGGACTTTCCTATCCCTGGCTCTCCTGCAAGAAGAATCACGCTGCCACTGACAATGCCACCACCAAGAACTCTGTCAAGTTCACCTGTTCCTATAGGTATTCTAACACTTTCACCGGTTTTTATTTCATTCAAAGATACTGGCTTTTGCTTTTCATAAACAGTCAGGTCATGATGGGACGTTATCTCTTGGTGAAAAGAATTCCATGCTCCACACAAGGGGCATTTTCCAAGCCATCTCACTGAAGCATACCCACATTCTTGGCAGGTAAATATTTTCTTTTCTTTTGTCACATTATCTTCCTCTGAAAAGAATTTTCCATGGATGTGCCTTCAAATCCTGAACCATGTCAAAAATTTGATTATAAAGATCATCCTTTGCAACAAGTTTCCCGATAGTTCCTTTTCCAGCACGAATATCTGAAAGAATCTCTGATAATTGCTGGCTTGCATATCCCAATCTTGTAAAAGCAATGTCAAGATCCGTAGAGGTCTGTTTCAAACTTTTTATTGTGGCTCTCACATCGTTTGCAATCTCAGTATCAGAAATCAGGTCTGCGAAAAGTCCCTTGTTCTCTATCCTGTCAATAAAGTTATTAATTCTATTCCCTGTTGTTACAAAGGTCTGGCTGACATCCTTGATATTGGCTGAAATTTCTGTTATTGCACTTTCCAGCTTATCTGTTGATTGGTCAAGATTTGAAATGATATGATTGATTCTGTCGCTATTTGACAGAACAATTTTGTTGATTTCCTGAGATGATGATTTCGCACTGACAATGAGGTCAGTAAGTTCAGGTCTGACATCTGCAATAGTTTTGTTAAGCTCCAGAGATGTTGTATTCCAGTTTGACGCAAGCAAATTGATATTGCCAATTGCCAGTGATGCTTTCAACAGAACTTCATTTGTTCCTTTCACGACCTGATGCAATTGCTCCTTTAATTTTTCATCTCTGGTGATATTGTTTAAAGAAACAAGCAAACTGTTTAAGTTCTTGAGAATGTCTTCTCCGACACTGAGCAATCTTTCAAGTGGAAGAGGATCCTCTCCCAACAAAGTTTCCCCTGGTTCTATCAATGGAGTGTCCTTCAATCCAGTGGAAATAATTTCCATATATTTTTCGCCAATAATACCATAATTTCTCACCATAAATCTGCTATGTCTTCCCAGTCGAATTTCTGGTTTTATACGAACGGTAACAATAATTTTTGGACGGTCTTGCTCCATAACAAGGTCAATATTCCTTACTTCTCCAACTCTGTAACCGCTTACCCTTACAGGCGCTCCAGGATCAAGCCCACCTACGTAATTAAAAGCAACCTTCAGTTCATATCCTCTTCCACGAAGAATTTTGCCCTGGGAAAAGACGAATACAAAAAATATGATTAAACCAAGAAAAATAAACAGCCCTACCCTGAATTGTAAACTAAAACCTTTCGTTTTCATAGGCAGCTCCGATATTTAGAAAATATTTAACAAATTCGTTTTTTGAATGAAGAAGTTGTTCCCATGTTCCTGTTTCAATAATTTTTCCTTCATTAATCACAGCAATTTTGTCTGCGAGATGTCTGGCGATTGAAAGGTCATGCGTTACAATAAGGTCAGTTGTTTTAAATTCCCTGTGAATTTTTTTCATCAGTTTCGTAATACTGGTAGATGTGATCACATCAAGCCCTGCTGTTGGCTCATCATAAAAAAGAAGTTCTGGTTCACTTATCAGTGCTCTTGCAATGCCCACTCTTTTTCGCATCCCTCCGCTCAACTCGTCTGGCATTTTATCAAGTACATCTGACAGTCCAACTGCAAGTAAAACCTGTTCTGCTCTTTTGCGAATTTCCTGTTCGGACAATCTCAAAAATTCAAGAAGATAAAAACCGACATTTTCCCATACACTCATTGAATCAAATAGCGCTGCGGACTGAAACACCATTCCTGTTTTCTTCCTTAATTGAAGCAATTCCTCTCTTGAAATATTAAACATGTCTTTTCCCAGTACAATCAGTTTACCTTTAGATGGAGTAAGCAAACCAAGAAGGGTTTTGAGCAACACAGTCTTACCAGAACCTGAAGGACCAAGGATCACAACAGTTTCGTTCTCTGAAACATTCAGACTGATTTCCTCCAGAATTTCTCTTTCCTTCAAAGTCACACAAAGTTTTTCAATTTCTATGACCATGTTATAAAAAATAAAAAATTGCTGTGAGAACAAGATTTGCAAGAATTACAAGAAAAAAGGCATGAACAACTGCTCTTGTAGTTGAAATACCAACACCTTCTGCACCTCCTGATGTCTTTAATCCCTCAAGACAGGACGCCCCTGTGATAAGAATGCCAAAAATGAATGATTTGATGACACCCACGAATATATCCTTGAGTTTGATGAATTCAAAACTCTGATATAGATATACTCCTGATGTAATATGGACAAGATATACAGCGATGATATAACCGCCAACAATACTTAAAAAGTTCGCCATGATCGTTAATATTGGGACCATTACCATGGAAGCGAGCAAACGCGGAGTTACAAGATAAGATACAGGGTCAACCCCAAAAACTTCAAGCGCATCTATCTGCTCTGTAATTTTCATGCTGCCGATTTCTGCTGCAACCGAAGCACCAACTCTTCCTGCAACAATTAGGGCTACAATAATGGGTCCGAGTTCTCGCACCATTGAAACACTGACAATCCCACCCACATAACTTTCGCCACCAAATTTTTTCAGTGTCACAGCAGTTTCCATTACCATGACCATACCTGTAAATGTGGCAATGATTCCAACCAGTGGAAATGAGTCAATCCCGATTCTTCCCATCTGTTCAAACAGTATCTTTTTTCGTCTGAAACTATCAGTAAAAATTTTTTTTATTGCGCTGGCAGTAATAAATGTGATTTCACCAAGATAAAAGATGGCTTCAATGGCAAGTTTCCCAAGAGAATCTATAAATCCGATCATGTTGGTTGTCTTTTGGAACAGTTTTCAAATCTTAAACAATTTTTCAAAAATGTGAGTTGAATTCGGTCAGTTGGACCATTTCTGTGTTTTGCGATAATAATATCCGTCAACCCCTTTGTTTCTTCGGATTCATCATATTGCTCGTCCCTATGAATAAAGATTACCAGGTCGGCATCCTGCTCAATGGAACCGCTTTCCCTGAGGTCAGCAAGAAGCGGCCTTTTATCCTCTCTTCTTTCTATTAATCTATTCATCTGAGAAAGCGCTATCACAGGAATTGAGAGTTCCTTTGCCATTGCCTTCAATGATGCCGAAATGTCTGTAATCTCCTGCTGCCTATTTTCGTATCTACCTCTACCCCTCATTAATTGAAGATAATCGACAACCACAAGTTGAATGTTTTCTCTTGATTTTAATCTCCGCGCTCTTGCTCTTACTTCAAATATAGAAAGTGCAGGCGTGTCATCAATAAAAATTGGCGCCTTCTCAAGAATTCCTGCTGCCTGAATCAATTTGCCCATTTCACGGTCTGAAAGAATCCCTTTTCTCATAGAGGTAGAATCAATTCGAGCTTCAGAACACAACATTCTTTGAACAAGCTGTTCTTTTGACATTTCGAGGCTGAAAATCAAAACCGGTATGTTTTGAGTTACTGCAAGATTCTGGGCGATATTGCAGGCAAAAGCAGTCTTTCCCATTGAAGGTCTGGCTGCGATGACAATAAAGTCAGATTTCTGGAAACCTGATGTAATATTGTCAAGGTCTATGTATCCACTCGGCAATCCTGTCACATGCCCCTGCCTTGTGTGGATTTTCTCAAAAAGGTCCAGATTTTCTTTTACAAGCGTTGATATCGGGTATGCTTCCCTCCCACTCATGTGTTCTGATACATCAAAAATCATGGATTCAGCCCGATCCAGCAAACTATCAACATCCTGTGTACAGGCATACGCCTCTGAGACAATTTTCGTGGAAACATTAATCAGGGATCGCAGGATAAATTTATCTCGTACAATTTTTGCATAGTCCTCGATATGTGCTGCAGTCGGAACAAAGTCAAAAAGAGATGTCAGGTATGATATCCCACCTACCGGTTCAATTTTGTTTGTTTCTTTCAGGTAGTTTGTCAGTGTGATAATATTGCACTTGATATTTTTCTCGAAAAGATCCTGGATAGCACTAAAAATTAACTGATGACGGTTGTCGTAAAAAAATTCTTTTCTAATAATTTCCAGACCTCTAATCAGAGCATCCTCTTCAAGAAGCATCGATGCAAGAAGAGCCCTTTCTGCCTCAATATTTTGAGGTGGCACCTGTTCATTAACAGGTAAACTCTTTTTTTTAGCCATGAGTCCTACCGACAATACTGTGGGGCAAATTCATATCCACCGGTTCAATAACCGTTTATTATCTTACGAGGATTCTTGTTTCTGTACAACCCAAACCTTCAATTCCGCTTTTATTTCTCCAATGAGGTGTACTGGAATCTTATAGATACCCAGCTTTTTGATGGGTTCTTCAAGATGAATTTGATGCCTATCTATCTCAATATCATGCTGGTTTTTCAAAGAAATCGCTATATCATCTGCTGTAACTGAACCAAATAACTTTTCTTCTTCACCGGCATTGGCTTCAATCGTAACTGATATCTTGTTTAGCTTTTTCTGAAGCGCCTCTGCTTCCTTCAACAACTTTTCTTTTTTTATTGCTGCTGCTCGCTTAATTTCTTCGATCTTTTTGATATTTTTTTCGTTTGCCTCAATTGCAAGTCCTTTCGGAATAAGATAATTTCGTGCGTACCCATCCCGCACTTCGCATATCTGTCCCTCCTGACCGAGACCTTTAACATCCTTTGTAAGAATAATCTTCATTGTGTTGCTCCTTAAACTTGAATATATGGAAGAAGAGCCATATATCTGGCACGTTTGATTGCTTTTGCAAGGGACCTTTGATGTCGCGCACAAACCCCAGTCAATTTTGAAGACAATATCTTTCCTCGCCCGCTCAAATACCTTCTGATCCGACCAATATCCTTGTAATCAATTTCATGTATCTTGTCTTCGCAGAACTTACAACCCTTCGCCCGTTTCTTCTTCCTGGATGTCCGTTTCTTCTTTGAATCCTTCGTCTTTTGTTCCATTGACCATTTCTCCTTTTATCTCTGGTAAGGATTTATCAAGAAATTGAAAGTTTTCAACATTCACTTCAAGGGTCGACCTTTTTTCTTTGTCAGAAGTTTCCCACTGGCGATAACTTAACCGACCTTCAACAAAAATCAATGCGCCTTTTTTCAAATACTCATAGCATATTTCTGCCCTCTTTCCCCACACTACAAGATTTACAAAACAGGGTTCTTCTATTTTTTCCCCTTCTTTTGTCGTATATTGTCTGTTCACTGCAAGGCCAAAGCTGGCCACAGCACTGCCTGATGGGGTATATCTTAATTCAGGGTCCCTTGTCAGTCGCCCAATCAAAAAAACTTTATTAAGACTCGGATTTGCCATTTTTCACAAACTCAGGAAATTCTTTTTTTGCAATCACAAGGGTCCTGAGAATCTTTTCTCTGTGTTTAAAACCTTCCTCAATTTTTTTTAATTCCTGTGGATTGCATTCAAAATAAAAAAGATAGTAATATCCTTCCTTTTTCTTTTTAATCGGATACATTAAACTACGTCTGCCCCACAGTTCACTGTGAACCAAATTTGCTCCTGATGAGCTGATAACCTGTGAAATCACTGATATTTCTTCATTTAATCCATTTTGGTCAAGTTCAGGATCAAGAAGCAGACATACCTCGTATTTTCTTGGCATCTTTCCTCCGGTGTCGACATTTTTCTTTTTTATTCCTAAATTGATTATACCATATTTCATTAATTGTCAAAAAGCAGTCCTTTGACATATTGCACAAAAGCAGGTACATTATTATATTACACCACCTGGCATTTTATGGAGGTAAAACATGGTACGGGTCAGGTTTGCACCGAGTCCTACAGGACTGCTTCATATAGGAAATGCGAGAACAGCTTTATTTAACTATTTATTCGCAAGAAAAAATCATGGGAAGTTTATTTTAAGAATCGAGGATACTGATACAGAAAGGTCAAAAAAAGAATTTGAAGAAAGCATTATCGAAGATCTGAAATGGCTTGGTTTAACATGGGATGAAGGACCTGATTGCGGTGGTCCCTATGGTCCATATAGACAAACAGAAAGGTTGCATCTCTACAGAGAGTATGCCAGTAAACTTCTTTCAGAAGGCAAAGCTTACAGATGCTGGTGCACAAAGGAAGAAATTGAAAAAAGAGTTATGTCTGTTTCCTCTGATAGAACCGCTGGGTATGATAATTATTGCAGAAATCTGACAGAAACCCAGATAAAGGATTTTCAGGCACAGGGACGAAAGCCAGTGTTGAGATTCAAGGTTCCACATAAAGAAATTGTCGTTAACGATATCATCAGAGGTAATGTCAGATTTGAACCAGATGCAATCAATGATTTTGTAATTATGAAATCAAATGAAATTCCCACATTTCATTTTGCAGTGGTCATTGACGACCTGCATATGCAGATTACCCATGTAATCAGGGGGGAAGACCATCTTTCAAATACTCCCAAGCACATACTGATTTTTGAAGCCCTGGGATACCCTGTTCCGATGTTTGCGCACATGTCAATGACTCTTGGGCCCGATCGAACCAGACTCAGTAAAAGACATGGAGCCACAAGTGTACGGCAATATAGAGAAAAGGGTTTTCTCTCAGATGCTATGTTTAATTATCTTGCCCTTTTAGGCTGGAGCAGTAAAGACAATCAGGAAATTTTTTCACGAGAGCAACTGATGCAGGAATTTTCTCTTGAAGCGTGCAATCGTTCGAATGCAATCTTTGACCCGGCAAAACTTTTGTGGCTTAACAGTCAATATATGCGAGCAAAATCCGCAAAAGAAATTTTTGAACTTGCCAGTCCATTTTTTGAAAAAGTAGGCTATCATAAATCCATTTTACACCAGCACAGAGATATTATTGAAAAAGCCATTGAGATGGAAAAAGAAAAATTAAAAACCCTTGAAGATGTTGTAGAAAGAACTGGATATTTCATTACAGAAGACATTTCCTGGGATGTTGAATTAACAAAAAAATTCAAAACTGACCAGGCAGTCAGGGTCCTTTGTACTTTAAAATCTAATTTGGAACAGATTCAACCATTTGAGAAACACAACATTGAAGACATGATAAGAAAATTCTGCCAGGAAAATCACCTGAAAACTGGCGAGGTCTTCCACCCTCTCAGATTTGCGCTCACAGGAGCAACAAAAGGACCTGGATTGTTTGAATTAATTGAACTGCTCGGAAAACAAAAAACACTCAAACGAATAGAACAATTTCTTGCAAATATAAGAGTATGATTTCAAAAGAAAAATCTCTTGAATTGAAAAAAGCAGCAACTGAAATATTGAAAAAGGCATGTATCGCTGTAAGGGATGAAGAAATCGAATCAATGGAAATTGTTGAACTGGGGCTTGGAAAACCAGAAATTATTGGATTACAAATAATTGTTTATGTGAATAACGACAGATATTGTGCAAAAGAATTGATTCTTCTTCCAGGGCAAACCTGTCCTGAACATAAACACGGTCCTTTGGGACCAGACAACCCGGGAAAAATGGAAACATTCAGATGCAGATGGGGACAGGTTTATCTGATGGTACCCGGACATCGCACCACTCCAATGAGAGCAAAAGTACCTGATTTCAGGAAAGAATATTTCACAGTATTTCATGAAATTGTCCTGAATCCTGGAGACCAATATACACTGCTTCCGAACACTCTTCACTGGTTCCAGGCAGGAAGTCAGGGAGCAGTAATTTCGGAATTTTCTTCACCAAGTTTTGACGAAAAAGACATTTTCACAGATCCATTAATAAAAAGGAAACCATGACCCGAATTTTATTTTTTAACACGCTTTCAAGACAGAAGGAAGAGTTTAGGCCAATAGAAGATGGAGTGGTAAAAATGTATACATGCGGTCCAACAGTTTACGACTACGCCCATATTGGAAATTTTAGAGCTTATGTGTTTGAAGATATTCTTCATAGATTTCTGGAATACGCAGGATACAGGGTGACCAGAGTGATGAACATCACTGACATTGATGATAAAACCATTGCTGGTGCAATAAGAGAAGGTGTATCTCTCAATCAATATACTGAAAAGTATATTAAGGCATTTTTTGAAGATATGGATTGTCTGAAATTAAAAAAGGCGACATATTTTCCAAGAGCAACCCAGCACATCTCTGAAATGGTTTCTCTGATAAAAACACTCATTGAAAAGGGACATGCGTATGAAAAAAATGGTTCTATATATTTCAAAATCAGTTCATTTCCGGGCTATGGAAAACTTTCTCACTATGATTTTGAAAACCTTTTAACCACAAACACTGATGCAGATGAATATGAAAAGGACCAGGCCAGGGATTTTGCCCTGTGGAAAGCCACAAAGGACGAACCATTTTTCTGGGATACAGAAATTGGCAGGGGAAGACCCGGCTGGCATATAGAATGCTCTGCAATGAGTATGAAATATCTGGGTGAAACTTTCGATATTCACACAGGTGGTGTTGATAATATTTTTCCACATCATGAAAATGAGATCGCTCAGAGCGAGGCAGCGACAGGTAAAAAGTTTGTAAATTACTGGCTGCACTGCGCCCATCTTCTTGTCGATGGCGAAAAAATGTCAAAATCAAAGGGAAACTTTTATACATTGAGGGACCTGTTAAAAAAGGGATATCATCCTTCAGGCATCAGATATTTACTTATGACCACCCATTACAGAGATCCATTGAACTTTACAGAACAATCCCTTAAACAGGCAGAAAATACTGTAAAACACATTCAGGCATTCTATCAAAGGATTTCCTTTGCCCTGAATAATGAAGGAAATTCAAATCAGGTCATAGAGAAATACATCAATGAAGCATCAGAAGGTTTTGTCGGTGCACTCAGCGATGACTTAAATATGTCTCTGGCAATGTCAGAAGTATTCAAATTCATGCACAGTGTTAATGAAATTTGTGAAAGGACCAAAATTTCAGGCAGTGACGCCAAAAGAATTATAGGATTTCTTGAAAAAATTAATGAAGTAATTGCTGTGATTGAATCCGTTGAAACGTTACCTGATGAATTTGTTAATCTAATCAAAAAACGGGAACAGGCAAGAAGAGAAAAAAATTTCGCACTGGCTGACCGAATAAGAAGCACACTTGCTGAATCCGGTATTATTCTTGAAGATACCCCATACGGAACACGATGGATCAGGAAATAAAAAATCAAAACTTGATTCCTGAAGAAAGTGCTCAGTATATCATCGTTCAGGGAGCAAGGGAACACAACCTGAAAAATATCTCGGTTAAAATACCGAGGAACAAATTTATTGTGATTACAGGAATTTCCGGTTCAGGTAAATCATCCCTTGCTTTTGATACTCTTTATGCTGAAGGACAGCGGAGATACATTGAAAGTCTCTCTGCTTACGCAAGACAGTTTCTTGAACAGATGAAAAAACCTGATGTTGACCACATTTTTGGACTTCCTCCTGCCATTGCGATTGAACAAAGAAAATCAGCGTCAAATCCTCGTTCCACTGTTGCTACAACCACTGAAATCTATGATTACTTAAGATTACTTTACGCAAGAATTGGAAAACCTCATTGTCCAGAATGCCATAGACCAATTTCAAAAATATCCTCAAGCGAGATTATCGATAAAATTATGGCTCTTCCTGAAAACACAAAACTTCTTATACTTGCGCCGATTATTCGTGGAAGAAAGGGAGAATACAGAAAAATTCTTGAAGAAATCAAAAAGTCGGGCTTTTTGAAAGCCAGAATAGATGGAAAAATTTTTGACCTTGACGACGAAATTTCTTTAAAAAGATATAAAACCCATTCCATTGAAGTCGTAATTGATGAACTTGAGAAGTCCTCAGACAGACAGAGAATTGCTGAAAGTGTTGAAATGGGATTGAAAATCGGCAAAGGTTTACTTATTGTCAATCAGAACGGTTCAGACCAGTTGTTTAATGAGAAATTTGGATGTCCTGTCTGTGGAATCAGTTTTGATCAACTTGAACCAAGAAATTTTTCATTTAACAGTCCCTATGGTGCGTGCCCTAAGTGCAAAGGACTTGGCTTTTTAATGAAAATAGACCCTGAACTTGTAATTCCCGACAAAAATAAGACATTCCGGGAAGGAGCAATCAAACCTTGGCAGGATACAGGCGGAAGACATTTATTTTTCTATTACAGAGGACTTTTGAGAAATATGTTGCATCATATCGGAAAAACTCTGGATACCCGAGTATGTGACCTGTCTGACAGAGAAATTAATTTCATTCTTTACGGCGATGAAGAAGAAAGCTACGAAGGAGTTATTCCAAATCTTGAGCGGCTTTTTCAACAAACAGAAAGTGAATTCAGACGCGAAGAAATCATGAAATACATGAGAGAACTTGTGTGCCCTTCCTGTAAGGGAGACAGATTAAAACCAGAAGCACTGGCAGTGACAGTACAAGACAGGTCTATCATGGATGTTTGCAGAATGAGTGTTTCATCTGTGAAACGATTTTTTGAAAACCTGAATCTTACTGAAAAACAACAATTGATTGCTAGACAAATTCTCAAAGAAATCATAAGTAGAACCAGTTTTCTTGAAGAGGTCGGGCTTGATTATCTAACTCTTGACAGAATGACCCACACCCTTTCAGGAGGTGAAGCAGAAAGAATCCGGCTGGCAACTCAAATAGGTTCAGGATTGGTTGGTGTTCTATATATTCTGGACGAACCGAGCATAGGATTACATCCGCGAGACAACCACAGATTAATCACGACACTGAAACATCTTTCCTCTCTTGGTAACACTGTTATTGTAATAGAACACGATGAAGAAATGATGAGAAATGCAGATTACATCATAGACCTTGGTCCTGGTGCAGGAAAAAATGGAGGAGAGATTGTTGGTTGTGGCACTATAGAAGAAATCATTCTTTCTGAAAGGTCTATTACCGGCAAATATCTTGCGGGCGTACTGTCAATCCCTGTTCCAAAAACAAGGCGTAAAGCGCAGGACAAGTACATTTCTATCATTGGTGCATCCCACAACAACCTGAAAAATATCAATGTTGACATTCCCCTGGGGCTTTTTGTGTGTGTCACAGGCGTCAGTGGTTCTGGAAAAAGCAGTTTAATTGACGATGTACTTACTCAGGGGTTACGAAAAATACTTTATAACAGCAAGGCAGTACCAGGAAAACACAAAGCCATTGTGGGTGTAGAAAATATTGATAAGGTTGTCATCATTGACCAATCTCCAATCGGAAGAACTCCAAGGTCAAATCCAGCCACTTACTCTGGTGCCTTTGACCTTATCAGAAAACTGTTCAGTTATACCCAGGAATCAAGAATCAGGGGTTACAAACCAGGCAGATTCAGTTTTAATTTGAGAGACGGCAGATGTCAGGCATGCCAGGGAGAAGGTATTATGAAAATTGAAATGCATTTTTTGCCTGATGTCTTTATCCCATGCGAGGTTTGTGGCGGAAAACGATATAACAAAGAAACCCTTGAAATCACCTATCGTGGAAAAAATATCGCGGAAATTCTGGAAATGAGAATTGAAGAAGCATTTGAATTTTTCAAACACATCCATCCCCTCGCTACAAAACTGCAGACATTATGCGATGTGGGATTGGGTTATCTTGAACTGGGTCAACCTGCAACAACACTTTCAGGAGGAGAAGCTCAAAGGGTGAAACTTGCCGCAGAACTATCCAGAAAGGGAAATGAAAAAACACTTTACATCCTTGATGAACCTACAACAGGTCTTCATCTTTACGACATCCAGAAATTGCTCACAGTGTTAAACCGATTGGTTGACAGGGGAAGCACTGTTGTGGTTATTGAACATAATATCGAAGTGATAAAGTCCGCTGACTATATTATAGACCTTGGCCCTGAAGGTGGAGACAAAGGCGGCCAGATTGTCTGTACTGGAACTCCTGAAGAGGTTGCGAAACATAAAAAGTCATACACAGGACAATTTTTACGCAGGGCACTTTATCAAAAAATTACAACTGTTGCGTGAGGAACTTTTATGGTTGCAAATCTTCCTCCACATTATCATACAAAGGAAGCAGAATTAAAAAACGCAAAGACTCCTGAAGAAAAAATTGCCATCCTTCTTGAGATGATGGCAATCATGCCCAAACATAAGGGAACTGAAAAACTTCAAAAAGAACTCAAGTCAAAAATTGCGAAACTCAGAAAGGAAGCTGCTGAGAAAAAGGTAATATCAAGGGGAAGTCCTGTTCCGACAATAGAAAGGGAAGGCGCAGGCCAAATTATCATTGCAGGGCCACCAAATACTGGAAAGTCAAGCCTTCTTGCAGTAACAACCAAGGCAAAGCCAGAAATTGCAGATTATCCATTCACGACAAAAATCCCCCAGCCAGGCATGTTACAGTACCAGGATATCCAGATTCAATTGATTGATACACCTGCCCTTTTGCCAGGAATTTCTGAAAACTGGCTTGGCGATATGATGAGAAAGAGCGATATCATTCTTATACTTCTCGACCTTTCCGACGATGATATCCTTGAAAAAATGGAACAGACCATGCAGGTACTTGAACAATTCAAAATCAAATTACCTGATACCTGGGAATTCACAAAAAAAATACTCTGGGTGGGAAACAAAATTGATGTTCCTTCCTGGCAGGACATAAGAAATGTGCTATGCGATCTTTATCCGATAGGCAATCAAATTGTACCGATTTCAGTATTACAAAATATTAACCTTGACCTGCTTGCAGAACAAATATTCAAGAAACTTGAAATTATCAGGGTTTATACAAAAATTCCAGGCAAGCCCCCTGAAATGAAAGACCCTTATACCATCGCGGCAAATTCTACGCTTGAAGACCTTGCAAGGGCAATTCATAAGGACCTGGTAAAAACTTTTAGATATGCAAGATTATGGAAGCAGGGCACAGGAAATCCAATCATAGCAGGCAGGGACTATGTTCTTGAGGACAGAGACCTGGTAGAAATACACGCAGAGGAAATGAAATGAACGCAAAGCTTGCTGCTATGAATATCAGAAAAAAATATCACGACACAGTGATTCTTGACGATGTATCCATCAGTGTTGGTAAATCTGAATTTTTTGCATTGCTTGGTCCTTCAGGAAGCGGTAAGACCACACTTCTACGAATCATTGCTGGATTTGTCAGTCCTGACAGTGGAAAAATTTTCGTTGAAGACAGAGACATTACAAATACTCCTGCAAATAGAAGAAACATGGCAATGGTCTTTCAAAACTACAGTTTATGGCCACATATGACAGTATTTGAAAATGTTGCCTTCGGTCTCAGAATAAGAAAAATGCCTGCCAGTGAAATAAAAGAAAAGGTCAACAGGGTTCTTGATATGGTTGATTTAAAACAACATTCCACAAAAAAGCCCCAGCAACTTTCTGGAGGACAGCAGCAAAGAGTAGCACTTGCAAGAGCCCTGGTGATTGAACCTGATATTCTTCTTCTTGATGAACCATTGAGCAACCTTGATGCACATCTGCGAGACCAGTTGAGGCAGGAAATCAAAACGCTCCACAAAAATCTCGGAATCACCACGATATATGTGACCCATGACCAGAAGGAAGCAATGTATCTTGCAGATACCATTGCAGTAATGCTTAATGGAAATATTGTTGAAATGGGAAGCCCTGAAATTGTTTATCAAAAACCCTCAACCCTTCAAGCAGCCAGATTTCTTGGACAGTTGAATGAAGTCTGTGGTGTGGTCAAAGAAGTAAAAAGTGGATTATATGATATTGAAACAGACATTGGAATGATTAAGGCAAAATCAGCCAGTGAGTTTTCTATCAATCAACAGGTCATTGCAGGATTTAGGCCAGAATTCATTCAGTTTCCAGCACACCCGAATACAATCAACAAAATTGAATGTGAAATTGATTTATATGAATATGCAGGCGCTTTTATCAACCTTGTTTTGAAGAAAAATCACACAATTTTCAGGGCAGTATTGCCAGCAATTTCATTCAGCCAGCCAGATAAAAAAACGTGTGTAATCGGAATTAACCCAGAAAATATTTTGCTATTCAACAAACAATGAAAAATTTATTTTTTGCGCTGCTGCTGTTTTTTGTCATATTTACAGGGTATCCGCTTGTATTTGTTTTCTGGAAATCCGCTGATGTGTCAATCCATCTTTTTCCTATTGTGTGGTCAAGTATCAGTGTGAGACAGAGCCTTTTCAATAGCATTTTCCTTGCAATTTCAGTAACCATTGCAACCAGTATTATTGGTTTTCCACTGGCTTATGTGATGAGTTTTGTAAAAATCCCTGCAAAAAATTTCTGGCGAAAAGCATTCCTTGTTCCTCTTGTGGCGCCGCCTTTTGTCTCTGCAATAGCCATGAGACAGATTCTCTCGCGTTTTGGTCCAGTAAATTTGGTACTGATGAAACTGGGCATTACCACCACACCCATAGATTTTCTTGGAACAGGGCTTACAGGAATTTTTATACTACAGGTTCTTCATCTGTATCCTATTATTTACCTGAACATTCTTTCTTCCCTTGAAAACATAGAAACGTCCTGCATTGAAGCTGCTGAAAATCTTGGCGCTTCACTGCTGCAAAATTTCAGAAAAATCATTTTTCCACTTTCTCTGCCAGGATATTTTGCCGGCGCATTTCTTGTGTTTATATGGTCACTTACTGACCTCGGTACTCCCATTGTATTTGATTATCCAAACCTGATTCCGGTCCTGATATTTCAATCTCTCACAGATATTTATTCAAATCCAGCTGGTTATGTTCTTATCATATTTATCTGTATTCTTGCGATGATACTGTTTTTTTTCACCAGATATTTGCTGGTAAAAATGTCTTTCGTAGGGATAGCGAGATACAAAACAACAATGGAGCCATTGCGTATTTCAACGCCTGTATCAATAGCAATTTCAGTTTCTCTTGGACTTCTCCTTTTTATCTCGCTTTTACCCCACATATCAGTAATTCTTAACTCAATTTCCCAGAGGTGGTTTTTCACAATTCTTCCTGACAGATGGACATTCCAATATTACAGAGATGTATTTCTTCATCCAATCGCAAAAATCAGCCTGATAAACAGTACGGTTTATTGTATTATCACAGGAATATTGATTTTGGCCATCAGTGTTGCCACAGGCATGATATTATCCAGAACGCAAATCAAGGGGAAAAATATTCTTGAAAGTTTTGTGATTCTTCCAATGGCTGTGCCCGGAATTGTCTTTGCATTTTCCTATGTTCTTGCATTTTCAGAAACCACTATCGACCCGAGAAATTTTCCTGTGTTTCTTCTTATAATCGCTTATGTTCTCAGACGCCTGCCATTTGCAGTAAGGGCCGTGGTCGCAAACTTTCAACAGATTGACATTTCGTGTGAAGAAGCAGCATTCAACCTGGGCGCATCAAGATGGAAAACTTTTGTCAGCATCACAATGCCAATGTTGAGAAGTGGAATTATAGCAGGTTTCATATTCTCTTTTGCGTTTTCTATGATGGAGGTCTCAAGCAGTTTGATACTGGTAAACAAACAGCAGTATTTCCCGCTTGCAAAAGGAATCTACCAGCTTGCTGGAAGAATCACTGATGGTCCGTATATTGCATCTGCCCTGGGAGTGCTTGGAATGATTGTCAGTTTTGCAGCTTTAATGATCATCCACAGAATATCTGGAAAACAGGAAATATCCTTCTCGATTTAGAATATGGTAAAATAAAAAGCACGGGCGGTTGGCTCAGGGGCAAGAGCGCCTCCCTCACACGGAGGAGGCCGCAGGTTCAAATCCTGCACCGCCCATTTTTTATTTTTTTAACTTCAATCTTTCTTCTGTTTTTTCTTTTTCTGATTTTAGAAACTCTAGACTCGAAACCTAAAAAAAATTCCCTGCTTTCTCAAAAAGGGGTTTTCCATTTAGGATTTAAGATTTTTGGGTTATAATATATTAATAAAAAACCAACAAAAATGAGCAAAAAGAAAAAAAGAAATCCTTTTTCAGAAGCATTAGAAGCCGTCATTAAACCCATTGAATTTGTGGTGAATCCTGTGGTTGTCAAACCGGTTGAATTCCTCGCAGATAAAGTTAATCTTCTCATAAAGGGTCTTGAACAGAAAACATTCACAAAAGAAAAAATTTCTGAGGTTGATAACTTCGTTGATGGACTTCTGGAAAACATGAAAACGATTGAAAAAAGTTTTTATCCATTTTTAAGCGAAGTCCTTCTTATTCATAATCTTGCCGAAAGCATGGCAACCCTTGCGAATGAAATTGAATTGTTAAGCATCCTGGGCAATCAACTTCAAAAGGTCATGAAAGTTGATATTATTGTTGGGTTTTTAAAACACGAGAATGAAAAAACACTCATCCCTGGATATAAGATGCTACCTGAAAACTTTTTACTCCCTGATGAATTTTATAGTTTTGTACAGGAAAGATTTGACGCAGGAGAGGTTCAATTATACGAAAACACGAAAATTGGAAACAAGAAATTCCATTTACTCATTACACCCCTTAGAACAACTTCTGAAAAATTTGGTATATTCCTTATCGGAAGAAAACGTTCCAGAGGCACTTTTACACCTGAAGAAACCACTCTCATCCTTGCCGGCAGCACCATGGTGAGTTTTGCTCTGAGCAATTTCAAACTGAATCAAAAGATACTTCGCGATAGACAACTTGTCATACTTGGACAAACAATAGGAAGCATTTCTCATGACATCAAAAATTTGCTCACCGGACTGGAAGGCGGTATTGAAATGGTCAACAATGGTTTGCAGGATAAAAACTTTCAAGAAATTGAAACAGGCGTGGGGATTTTAAACAGAAGTTATCAGAGAATAAAAGCAATGGTATTATCCATGCTTGACTACGCAAAGGACAGGGCACCAGAATTAAGTTTGTGTGATTTCAACAATGTAGTAGCTGAAACTGTTTCAATAGTGAAAGCATCCTTTAAGGACAGAAACATAAAAGTGATTGAAAATTACGATACGTCCATTCCTCAAGTAGCAGTGGACCCAGAACGTATTGACAGGATGGTTTCAAACCTTTTGTTAAACGCCATTGATGCTGTGGAAGAGAAAAAAGGGGTTATTACAATTTCAACACGATACCTTCCTGAAACAAAATTGATTGAACTTGAAATTTCTGACAATGGAAAGGGTATCCCTGAAAATGCATTGAACAAAATTTTTGACCTTTTTTACTCAACAAAAGGTTCAAGAGGAACTGGTTTTGGACTTGCCATTGTTCAAAAGGTTGTCAGAGAACACGATGGAAAAATTCTGGTCAGTTCAAAACCTGGCGAAGGAACTACATTTCTCATTCAATTGCCAGCAAGAGTCGCTGCGGAAAACACATCTACAACTTCTCAATGACAACAGTGTTGTTTTTTCTCGCCGCCTGTGACAATAAGTGGAAAAACGATATCACTTGTACAGCATGGAATCACCACTGCAAAGACCATAAAAACCAGAACAGCACCAATCTTATCTATCCAATCTGTCAGCCCATATCCAATCAGATAGAGAATTGAAGCAATGGAACTTGTAAAAACATGAAGCGAATGCGAAAAAATCACGCCTTCCTGTTTTTCCAGTGTTCCAGGAGCAAGAAATCCTACAATAATGCCAAGTATAACAAATGGCAAAACAATCAATGGATGTTCAATAATACAGATGTGAAATTCCATTTGTGCACCAAGCAGAAGCCCTGATAGGTAAGGAATAACGATATCGCTGATACCGCATATCACTACAGAACCGATAAAACCCGTGATGATTGCCTTGAAAAATTTTTTTTCATGCTGCCAGAACATAGCAGTTGTTGCAGTTGCTGAAAAAAGGAGATGTGCAGGATGAAAAATATGAAATAGTTCAACTGATGGAAAGGAAATATCCTGAACCTGAACAGAATAAGCGAGAAAATTCAAAATGCCCATACCCATCAAGCCAAAACTGACGCTCAAAATTGAAAAAGGAAGATGGTGCCTGAGCTCCTGCCATATATGATAGTTTTTCATTTTTCACAACCTTCTTTCATTTTTTCTGCTACTGATGTTGCTATGTATCAGGTGAAAAAATCTTAAATTGTGTCCTCGAAGTTCGTATGACCATTGACAATTTATTTTAGCACAAAACATCGTAATCCTATATTGTTGACGGAAAGAAAAAATCTGATAAAATTTAGTTTATGGCAACACTTAAAGAAGAACTTGACAAGCTCCTGGAACTTCAGGAACTTGATACAAAATTAAAAGACATTGATGCGCTTCTGGAAGATTTACCGCAACAAATAAAAACCCTTGAAAGAGAAGACATTGCCATCCAGAAAGAACTTGAGGAGTTCCAGAAAACTTCCACCCATATGAGGGTCGAAAGAAGACAGAAAGAAATGGAACTTAAAGCAATTGAGGAACAGATAAAAACCCTCCAGTCAAAACTTTATGAGGTAAAAACCAATAAAGAATATCAGGCACTTCAAACAGAAATTGAAACATTAAAAAACAAAAAATCTATGCTTGAGGATGAAATTCTCGTCCATATGGAAAAGGATGAAGAGTTTAAGAAACAGGAAAAGCAACTCCAGGAAAAAATGGAAAAACACAGAAACTTAAAAACCACAAAACAAAAAGAACTTGAAATCAAAATTAACCAGTTAAAAGAAGAAAGAAATCAGATTAAGAAAACAAGAGATGAATATGCCGCCTGTATTGACATGGTATTACTGGAACTTTATGCAAGGGTAAAGAAGAATAAAAAAGATGGAATTGCCATATGCAGAATTACCCATGATTCCAATGGAAGTATTTGCAATGGATGTTATGTCTATATTCCAGGATACCTTGTGGAAAAAGTCAAAAGAAAAACAGAAGTTGTGCAGTGTGAAAACTGTGGTAGAATCCTTTCAGAATGAAACACCTCATTGTATATTTTGATGGCACATGCCGTCCTAATCCAGGTAAAGCTGCCTGCGCCTATGTCATTGTTGATGAAACTTCTCACGTGATAGAAAAAGCAGGCCACCATATCGGCGAAGGAACAAACAATATCGCTGAATATATTGGATTAATCCTGGGATTAACTGCAGCAATCAGACACAGGGCTGAAAAAATAACGGTTTACGCAGACAGTAATCTTGTTATTCAACAGTTAAAAGGAAATTATAGGGTCAGGGATATTAATCTGCAGAAACTTCATATCATTGCTACTGAGATGTTGAAGCTTTTTGACAAAACAGAAATTCTTTATGTTCCTCACGAAAGAAATCAGGCGCATTCAATTGCCCAATCCTACCTTGAAGATGGCTTGTTCTAAGCTATAAACTAATTAGATAGGGCATTGTCTAATTGATGAGATATTTGACAATCAGGGAGCAGCCGGGTGGCTACTCTGTGAAAAGCAGGGAGGAAAGTCCGGGCTCCAGCAGGCATGGTGGCTCCTAACAGGAGCAGGTCGCGAGACCTGGAAAGTGCCACAGAAATCATACCGTTTCAGGAAACACCTGAAACAAGGGTGAAATGGCGAGGTAAGAGCTCACCGCAGTAACAGCAATGTTGCTGGCAAAGGCAAACCCCACCAGGAGAAAAACCAAGCAGGGTCTGGTGCCTGCCCATAAAGACCCGGGTAGGTTGCTTGAGTCAGGAAGCGATTCCTGACCCAGATGAATTGCCACCTGAAAACAGAACCCGGCTTACCAGCTGCTCCCTGGAAATTTTTGATGTATAACAACGGAGGTTTATATGGGTAAGAAATTTATGGTGATTGTTTTGTTTCTTACAACACTGAATACGTTTATCTGCAAAGCAGAAGGAACGAAAGATATTCCCGCAATCAAGAATACTTCGGTCTCAATTCCTGTGGAAGAATTCACCAAACTCGTCAAGGATGCGAAAATTTCGCTGTCCTGGTCAGAATTTGCAAAATTGTTGGCATCTGAAGATGGTAAATATATCAGAATTCCATGGGAAACTTTTCTGAAGTATATTGAACCAGCACCCGTAATAAAACCGGCCAGACCACCGGTTGATTATATTCTTTCTGATGTTACATACACCGGTAAACCAGAAACCAGTTGGTGTGTGTTAAATTTTTCTGCAAACCTTCAGGTTTTCAAAAACCCTGCTGATGGCTGGACGACTATAAAACTCTGGCCTGTATATCAATCGGTTGTGATTTCGGAAATGACCTGCAATGGAAAACCAGCAAATGTCTTCGCTGGCTCAGATGGAAATTACCAAATTTTAATCAACGAACAGGGAAACTACGCGATTGAAGGCAAACTGTGTATAAAGATGTCTGAAAAAGGTGAATCTTTCACTCTTGCTTCTATTCCAAACACAAGTTGCACACTCAGGTTATCCCTTCCAAAGGATTATCAGGTGACTTCTTCCACAGGGATAATGAAAATTAATCGCACAAAAGATTCCACTGAGGTTGAACTTGTTTTTTCACCAACCGGTTCAATGAACGTCAACTGGTCTCTCATGTCAAAAGAACCCTCTGAACCAAAGATTTTCGCGGGTGTTTCAATTTCAAGTTATCTTCAATCAGATATCATCAAAACCAATGCATCATTGAGATATAACATTCTCTATCAACCTGTAAAATTTTTGAAAATATTGATACCTGAGGGTATGCGGCTCACCAATGTTTCTGGCAACTTTATGGACTGGAAACAAACTGATTCTATTTTACAGGTGGAATTGAAACCAGAAACAAAAGGGGGGGTAAACATAGACATTTCCTATGAACAGGAATTGAAACCAGACATTGCTGAAATTAGTATCAAAAGCCCTGTCATCACTGACGCAGAAGCAACCACAGGGTACTTTACTATTGCAACAACCCATAATCTTGGTATCAACCAAGTCACATACGAAGGTCTTTTAACCATAGACCCAAAGGAAGTCCCAGCAGCACCATCTGAAACTGTTCTGGCATACAGATTTAATCGGTTACCATTTACAGCGACTGTAAAAATTACAAGATATCAGGAATTACCTGTTCTTGAAGTAACCTGTGATTCTGTGAATGCCATCACTGCTGCAACCATTGATGGAAAAACGATTACACGGGTAATTTACCACGTAAGAAACAACGCAAGGCAGTTTCTTTCAGTCAATCTTCCTGAAAATAGCCAGTTATGGAGCGTATATGTCGCTAACAATCCCACAAAACCTCTTGCCGGTAAATCTGCTAATAGTGTTTTAATTCCACTTCTCAGAACAAGTTCAAAAATAGACTCTGCAATACCGGTTGAGGTCATCTACTATCAATCAGGAACACCGTTTGGAAAAACCGGAGAATTTCAGATAAATCTTCCTGGTGTAGACATTCCTGTTATGCACCTGATGTATTCCCTTTACATTCCTGAGAAACTCAACCTTGATAACTTCAGCGGCAATCTTGAAAAAGTTGAAAAGTTTTCTCCAGTTGAAGGTATGGAAAAAATTCCTGATAGAGATACAAGAGGCGAAGGAAAAAAAGAAGTTTCTCGTAAGGAAACATCGCAATCCGAAATTTATATTGTAAATCAAGATGTTCTTGAAAAAAATGTGCAGGCAGCGCTGTCTGACAGGTCATTATTATCAGGTCAGGGAAAACCATCAGCAGATGAAAGCAGCACCGGTATTCTTCCATTGAGAATATACATACCAACAACCGGGAAATTATTGAGATTTGAAAAACGTCTTGTGATGGATGAAAATCTATTCCTGAAGGCACGATATAAACTCGCATCACGATAACAGGGTTCATCGATAGGTATAGTGCTTTTCACCTTTATCCTCTTTTCTGATGAAAGGGTGGAAAAGAGCAGAAATCAGGTTATTATAAAAATGTCTGATAAAATAAAAAGTTAGCAACCGAAATTGGCAATAGCATAACAGCTTACATAAAACAAGGGGGATTTATGAGAAAAAAGTTGCTGGCAGTCGCAGTAATTTTTTGTTTTTTTGTTCTTTCAGGATTTTCTCAACAGGAAAAAACATACTCAATTAATGAAGTCCTTGATAAAATTGGCGCAAGAATTCAGCAGTTGCCTGATGGGCAACTTATCAAAAATGTTTCAGGTTCGTTGTCTCTTTCAATCAAACTTAATGACACTGATTATAATAACCTAAAATCTGCGGTTGAAAAAGTCATAGGAAAATCACCATCAAATCCACTGAAAATTGACGGAAATTTTGTTTCTGTCATCACACTTCCTGGTGGAAAAACTGAAAAATTTTTCTTTGCTGGAAAATCTGAAGTGGGCAGTTTTTATATGTACAGAAATTATGACACTATTGTATTTTTGCTTCCAGAACTGGGAATTGAAGTGGAAGATAGAGTATCTGAAATAAGAAAACTGTCAGGAAAAGATACACCAGGGAAAGGCATGATGGAAGACCTCAGCATCATGATGATTTCTAACACACTGAAAACATTATTCAATCAAGGAAAATTCTGGTTCTATGATGCCAAAATGTCAACAATTGAGAAATCAGGCAACAAACTTGTGCAACTGGAAAAAACCGATGATGGTAAAAATATAACAATTCTTATTGACACAAATCTATGGTTGTTCAATCAGGTAATACTGAAAGATAATCAGTTTGCTATTACTATGAATTTTATTGCGCCACAGGACGCAAAAAAGGTTGTTTTGACTGATTATATGCCACAGACAATTACTATTGACACCGCTGACAAAGGAAATATTATAAAGATTCAACTTGGTTCTCTGTCATACAATAACAGCATCAATGATGACCTTTTTAATCTGAAAAAAATGAAGTTTTCGGATTTTGTTTCCATGATGGCAATAAAATTCATGAGCCAGTAATTAAATTTTTCCGCTTGCGCTCATATCATATTCCATTCTGGGAATTTATGAGTAAATTTCATATCATTTTGCCCGGTCGTAATTTCTTTAAGGAAATTATTACGCTTGCATTTCCTCTGGTGATCAGTTCCAGCGCCTGGACAATCCAGCACTTTGTTGACAGAATATTTCTTACCTGGTACTCCACAGAATCAGTTGCTGCCTCAATGCCAGCAGGAATGACCAATATGCTTTCTATGGGTATTTTTACCGGAACTGCAATTTTTACAGAAACATTCGTTGCCCAGTATTTTGGAGCAAAACAGTTTGAAAGAATCGGCGCTGTGGTGTGGCACGGCATATACATAGGAGTTATTGGTGCGATATTTCATCTCTTGCTTATTCCAGTTGCTCCTTATTTCTTCCACATGATAGGCCATGCGGAAAATGTATCACTTCTTGAAACAGTGTACTTCCAGACATTATGCCTTGGCGCATTTCCTGTCATTTCTTCTGGAGCAATTTCTGGTTTTTTTGCTGGCAGAGGCAACACAAAACCACTGATGTTTGCGACAATTTTCCAGACCAGCATCAATTTGATTTTTGACTATCTTCTGATTTTTGGAAAAGCCGGATTTCCTGCGCTTGGCATTAAAGGTGCTGGCATTGCTTCAGTGATATCCGCATACTGTAATTTTATATTTCTCATTACACTTGCTACAAGAGAAAAATACGAAAATGAGTACAAACTTTTTTCTTCCTGGAGATTTGACACAAAATTATTCAGGAGAATTTTGAAATATGGAGTGCCCAATGGATTACAGGGAACCATAGACATTGCTGGTTTTGCAATTTTTCTGCTGCTGCTTGGGAAAATTGGAACAATTCCTCTTGCGGCAACAAACATTGCATTTAATATCAATACCCTTGCCTTTATGCCGATGATAGGTATAGGAATTGCTGTATCAATACTTGTGGGACAAAATCTTGGTGGCAATAATCCTGAAAAAGCCGGGCAATACGCCTGGGCTGGATTTTTCATTACATTTTCCTATATGCTGGTTCTTGCCATTTGCTATGTCACGATTCCAGATGTATTTATCAAACCATTTTCATATAAATCAGACCCAACGGAATTTGTGGCGATACGCAATATTACAATGATTTTATTAAGATTTGTCGCTCTCTATTCGCTTTTTGATGCAATGAATGTCATATTTTCTTCTGCTCTCAGGGGAGCAGGAGATACCCGTTTTATTATGACATCTGTTGGGTTGTTTTCTTTATTTATCCTTATAATACCCAGCTGGGTTTTTATCGTTTTGCTCCACAAAGGTATTTACATTGCATGGACAATCGCAACAATTTATGTCATAGCGCTGGCGCTATTGTTTTTCATAAGATTCCAGAAAGGAAAATGGAAAACAATGCGGGTAATTGAAACCCACTTAATAGAAAATAGTTAGTTTTTCTTAACCGACTTTTTACTCCTGGTTTCCTGCAATTGATAATCAGGAAATCTTTTTTCAAGGATTGCGAATGAAATTTCTATAATTTCTCTTGCCTCGTCAGGACTCATCACACCCACTGCTACCATATCCTGGGGCCTGATAGCATTCCACACAAATGTTAAACCCTGCAATGGTCTCAATTGTCCTGAAGCAAGCGGTTTAATTGTTAACACTGGTTTCTTTGCACTTTGAATAATTCTGGCAACCCAGTCAACTTCAATTTGCATCAGAAAGCCCATGGAATTGAAAATACTGATATAAGTTTCTGTATCAAGCCCTGTTTCATCAGCATACACAATGGTCTCAGGCATATGAGTACTGAGTCCTGGCACCATACCGTAATCTCTAATCATTTTCATCAATGTGTCCATTTTACGAATCGTTCTGCTACATCTATCTACCATTGCATCTGTCGTACACTGGTGAGGCATACAAATGACAGCACCTGATTTTGCCTCCTGTTCGAGAATCCTTTTTGTCTCGTCGTTGTCAAATCCTAACACAGGTGTATCTTTATTCACAGGAAATGCTGGAGTTGAAATATATATCATTTTTTTCCCTGTTCTATCCTGCGCCTCCTGAATCGCCTGAATAAGTACCTCTCGAGGTGGCGCTACGATAGTATCAATTCCGTAATTTAGAAACACTTCAAAAATATCTGCCATTTTTTTTCTTTTTTCTATGTTTTGCTTGATAAAACAATCTTTTGCTTTTGAAGTGTGGCTAAATCCTAAAAACCAGTTTGTTCCGATCACTAAACGGGAAACTGAAATTTCACCGATATTTGTTCGTGGAAAATTTTTCATCGTTTAACTCCTTGATATAAACTGGATTTGAAAAAATCCATGGTCGTTTTTTATAGTATACCTCAACCCTGAAAAACCCTTCAACACTTGCTTTAATCCCTACTCTTTTCGTCTTTTCAAAATAAATCGTCTCACGACTGTTTACCACTTTTATATCTGCTTCTTCTGTTATTTCAATAATCAATCTTTCTCCAGTTAAAAAACAATCACCCATTGTCTTTGTTTTGTCTTCTGAGCCAAAGAAAAAACCACAACTGTCTGCAAGCAAATCATTCGCGAAAAAAAGACGCCCCTTTTTCATTGCATTTAACACAATATCTCTATCCATTGAAATATCACCGGTGAATTCTGTATCAACAAGAATATGATTTCTTAATGTTTTGAAAACAAATTCATAGCCAAATCTTTTCTTTACATCAAGGTACCTGAAACCATATTTCAAAGGATGAATATCAAGTCCTGCTATACCAACAAATCTTCTTTTACTCAACATTTTATTCCATAACCGCATCGTGAAATCACATGGACCTGTGAGATTGCCAGGAAAGCACAAATATCGCAAAATCATGTTTGAAGGATTGGTTTTGCTTGCAAAATCAAACAAAAGAGACCACACTTCCATGCCTGTGATGCTATCTAAAAACTCTTTCTTTGTCCACTGGTGATTGCTTTCAATTCCAAAAATTCGGTGTTTCCCATTGGGATGAGCAGCAAATGCAAGCAAAGAATTGTTTTCTATCCGCTTAATGATTTTCTGAATTGACTGTCTTCCTACCCAGTTTTTTTCACCATAAACAATGAGATGATTGAAAGGACTTTTTTCATCTGCTTCTTCTCCGGTGAGTATCATTACTTTATTCCGGTATCCTTCACAAGGAAAATAATCGTTATGTTTTTTATTACGCGGCGTATGGGGAGTGAGAATGAGAAAATTCAATCCAGAATTTCTGGCGCACTGAGCAATGGTATCAAGGCATTTATCATATTGCTCCGGATTCAGATGAATGTGCAAACATCCAGTATATTCTTTGAAACTCATTGAAATCCAATATGTGATGTTAGTACCCCCAACGGGATTTGAACCCGTGTCTGATGGCTGAGAACCACCTGTCCTGGGCCGCTAGACGATGGGGGCAATTACAGACACATAATTTTATAATACAGAATGGAAAAAACCAAATTTTTCAGGCAGAGTATTTTTTCAGATATGCAAAATAATAAGCAGTGCCAACAAAAATTGCGCCACCCACAATGTTTCCAAGTGTCACAGGAATAAGATTTTTTATAATAAAATTACCCCATGTAAGAATGTCTTTGGCCCGGGCTAAATCTGCATTAAATAGAACAACGTTTCCTTTAACAAAGAGAGCCGCAGGAATAAAGCACATATTGGCAACACTGTGCTCAAAACCACTTGCTACAAATGCCATGATTGGAAAATAAATCCCAAAAATTTTGCTTACAGTATCTTTACCCGCCATGCCTAAAACAACTGCCAGACACACCAGCCAGTTGCAGGCAATTGCCCTGTAAAATGCTTCTGGAAAAGTGAGGTTGACTTTTGCCAATGCAGTTGAAATCATGGCTGCGCCAACACCCATGTCATTAAATTTCCATTGTGCCGAGTGATAAATCATTGCGGCAAGAAATACTGAACCGACAAAATTTGCAAAATATACAATAAGCCAGCTGATAAGCATTTCCCTTGTTTTGACATCGCGTGTTAATACACCTGTAAGAATCAAGCAATTTCCTGTGAAAAGCTCTGCGCCTGCAATTACAACAAGCATCAGCCCCACAGAAAAAACACTTCCACCCAGAAATTTTGAAAATCCGCACCCCAGATATTTCGAAAGGTCGTGCGTAACTATTGTGTATAATTGTGCTCCAAACGCAATGTAAACCCCTGCCAGAAATCCAAGAATCACCATTGGCAAAAATGGTAGTTTCACCTTTTTCTTGCTACTTTCCACAATGGCACACGCAATTTCTGATGGAGAAAGATATCCCATAGTTTTTTTACAATTCTGCTGCCTCCAATACAAGGGGCACATATTTTTCCCATCCAAGAGGCATAATGTGTATACCCTGACACAAACCTTTCATTCCCTTTATCAGTTCTGCCGCAATCTGAACACTGACCTTTGCCCTTTCTTCTTTTTTTGCCTGAGCCATCATATTGATATATCTGTCTGGAACTGAAACACCAGCCACTTTCTCATTCATATACTTTGCCATTCCTGCTGATTTAAGAAGCACTATGCCTCCAAGAATAGGAACCCTATACTTTTCAACCATCTTCATGAATTTTTCGAAACTTTTCAGGTCATAAACCGCCTGGGTCTGGAAGAACCTTGCACCTGCCTCTATCTTCTTTTCCATTTTTATCAGCTGCAATTCAAGCGGTTCATAACCAGGACTTACAACCGCTCCAGGAAAAAATTCTGGCTTTCCATCAAGTTCATTGCCCTTCATATCTTTTCCGTTCATCAGGTCAGTCGCAACCTGCAGTAGCGAAACAGAGTCCAAATCAAACACTGGCTTTGCATCAGGATGATCTCCAAGTGTTGTGTGGTCTCCGGTTAAACACAGCACATTTTTTACCCCAAGAACATAGGCGCTCAATAAATCTGACTGAAGAGCAAGACGGTTTTTATCTCTGCAGGTAATCTGAAACACTGGCTCCAGTCCCCTTTCAATCAAAAGTTTGCATGTTGCAAGAGAACCTAACCGCATCACTGAACTTTGCAAATCCGTCACATTAAACGCATCAATTCTGTCTTTGATGTGTTCTGCTTCCTTGAGATGGGGCTCAATGTTTGTTCCTTTTGGCGGTCCTATTTCGCTTGTAATCACAAATTTGCCTTCCTTCAATTTTTCTGAAAAACTCTGTTTTTCCATGGCTATTTCCCTTTAATAATTTTTTCAAAATTTCTCACAAATATCTTATTTTCCACCAGTATTTTTTCCTTATTGATTTTCATCAATCTTTCGTAAATTGCAATCCAGCCGCAATCCACTTCTGGATTTACCTCGCATTTATTGTTCTTTGCTCCACCGCACGGGCCATTAAGAAGATTTTTTGCGCATGATGTGATGGGACAGATTCCGCCTGTATAATTCAAATAACATTCCCCGCATTGATTGCAATCGCAGTCAAGCACTGTCAGGCCCTGAAAACCATTTAAATAACAGGTATCGCAGCCCGGCACCACAATATTATTCTCCATCAATTTTGATATTACCTGCGACCCTACCCCGCACGAAAACACGACAATCACATCTGAGTTTCTTATGACATGTGCATTTTTCTCAATGTAAATTTTTGAAAACGACTCATTGCAAAGATAGTCGACCTCAGCAATGCCTGAAATACTTTTTGCTCTCTCTTCAACAAATTTGTTAATTTCCTGTTCAGGGAAATAAACCTCTCTGCAACCATAACATTTGAAAACAAACACCCTTTTTTCAAAATAACTTTCGATTTCTCTGGAGTCCTTAGGTTTTGTTATTAGCATTTCTTTTCGCCTGTTTAATTAAATCAACAAGAGCAATTTTTGAAGAACAAATGTACTGACAACAACCGCATTCAATACAATTTTTTACCCCATACTCAACACATTTTTCCCACATTTTCCTGGTTCCATAATAGGCGTAATAAAGTGGATACAATTCCATCGGGCACACATCCACACATCTTCCACACTTGATACATGTATTCTTTTCTGAACTGTCAACAAAAAACTTTTTTGCAAGAACAAAACCTGTGGTTCCTTTAATCACAGCACTATCGGGGTCTGTCTGAATAATTCCCATCATGGGACCGCCCATTTTCAAACAGTATTCCTGCGCATTTTCTGATATCTTGCTTTTGCAGAATTCAAGAATATCCTTAAATGGAGTTCCCATTCTAATTTCAAAATTCCCCTGTCTTTCAAACTCACCAGACACAGTAATCACCCTTTTGACCAGCGGCAACCCCTGAACAATAGCGCGATAAATTGCAAACACAGTTCCCACATTGAGAACAACAACGCCAACATCAAGAGGCAGCCCCCCATCAGGCACACGTCTTCCAAGTGTAGTCCTGATAAGCATTTTTTCAGCGCCCTGCGGGTACTTTGTCTTCAATTCTTTCAATATAAATCCCTGCTTTTCTCCAATTGCCCTTTTCATATTCTCAATGGCAACTGGCTTATTCTCCTCGATTCCTATGATTACATTATTGACACCAAGTATTTTTCTCGCCAGCATGATACCTTGCAAAATTTCTTCAGGATGCTCAATCATCAACCTGTTATCAGCGTTCAAATATGGCTCACATTCGCACCCATTAACAATCAGTGTATCAAGCGGTTTTTTTGGCGGGAAAAATTTTACATGGGTTGGAAACATTGCTCCGCCAAGACCAACAATTCCCTTTTGTTTTACCAGTTCAATAAGTTTTTCAGCAGGAACGCTGTGCCATTCAGAACAACTAACAATATCATCGTCTCTTTCATCAGAAAAATCGTTTTCAATGATTATCGCTGGCATTTTTCTCAGCAATGTCGGGTGAAGTTTCTCTTCAATCGCTGTCACCCTGCCAGATACAGGACAATGGACAGGTGCTGAAATCAACCCAGAACTTTCAGCAATTTTCTGGCCAAATTTCACCCTTTCACCCTGCTTTACCACAGCTGTGGCAGGATAACCAGCATGCTGGGAAAGAAAAACAAACATATATTTTGACTGCGGGAATTCTTCTATTGGTAGATTTTCTGTTATTTCCTTTTTTTCTGAAGGATGAACTCCACCATAAAAATTTTCAGTCCTTTTTTCAAACGAAATGGTGGAAATTTTCTTCTCTTCGCTGGAACTAAATTTATTATAGTCCCTCACCTTGATGGGGTGAGACATTTCTCTTTTTTGTTTCTGCATTCTTTTGAATATTTCTATCCACACGCAATCCTTCTCAGCAATTACCTCACATTTGCCATCTTTTGCGCCACCGCATGGACCATTCAACAAACTTTTTGCGCAATCAACAACTGGACACAGTCCGCCAGTAATTCCAAGATAACACTGAGCGCATCCCGCGCACTTTTCACTTCCAAGCGTAATACCATGATAACCAGCAATACTTGACGCATTCCCGCTCTGCGGGACAGTGTCAGCCAGAGCCAGCACTCTAATACCTTTGTTTTCCATTAGTTTTGCAATTGTTTGAATACCAAGTCCGCATGAGATAACACCAATTGAGATATTTTCAGGAAGGTTTTTAATGTTTTTCTCTGTCAGAAAACGATTGCATAGAAAATCAATTCCCAGACGTCCTTTTATTTTATCTTTCTCAGAGATTAACTCCACAAAATTATTACACTCTGGCATTTCTTCATTTTCAAATGCTTTATAACATTTCTTACACCAGATAGCAAAAAGTCCAGGAACTTCCTTCAGCACATCATCCAGTTCATTTTTTGGCTTCAATCGATATTTCGTGTAATCAATCATTCTTTTCTCTCACCTGTTTTTGTAAAATTGCAATATTTTAACACAAATTTTTTATGCCTTCATATTTTTTTGAAAACTATTCGACCAGAAATGCAATTCAACTATTCATTGGAAAATAGAATTTCTGTTATTCAAGCATAAAAACCAGTAGCCATACAGTGCCTCTTCACATTTTTCTGGATTTTTAAATTCTTTTTTTACATACGCCCAGAAATCTGCCTTATGGTCAGGAACTATTAAGTGAACCATTTCATGGAAAACAATGTATCTTATCAAATGCATGGGAAGATACTTCATTTTCAGGTTGAAACTCAACCGGCCATTTTTTCGACAACTCGCCCATTTTGACTTCATGTGTCTAAAGGTTGTCTTTTCAACAGATAAATCAAGAATTTTAGAATATCTTTTTAACAGATGTTTAATAATCTTTTTTAACTCGTCATCAGTCCTGTTGTAGACCTTATGTTTCTCATATTTGCGTTTTATCTCTTCAACAAACTTTATTTTCTTTTCAAGCCAGTTTCTGTGCTTTTCAATAATTTCTTCTGCTTTATCCCTGCAACCATAGGGCAAAATTAAGGTAGGCATGCCCTTCAATTCAATCCTGGGATATTTTACCCTTCGTTCTATCACAAGAAAATTTTTAACTTCCATAATCCTTTATAAACTCAACGATTTTTTTGTGCAGTAAGTCAAATCGTTCATACTCTATGCCGTAGTTATTTTTCATTTTCAAGCAAATTTCCCTTGTCTTCCTTTCTATATTCTGTCTTAACGCAGAGTTTTCTATCCAGCCATCAATCATGTATTCTTTGATTGAGTTTGTAATTTCTCTGACATACTCATTGATGTCTTCTGGCCGTTTTATCTCGTTTTTCAGTATCAAATAAATCCCGTATTGAAAATTATCAAAGACCAGCCGATTTTTCTCCTTCTCCATCTCCTCTATATCTTTTGCAATCTTTTTCTCCTCGCTAAACAATACATCGATATCAATCTGCCTTTCCTTCCATTTTCTGACCAGGTCTTTCACCCTATCAGCAATTGACCTGTAGACCGGGTCTTTTGATTTTTCAACAAGGATAAGTTTTGAGAGAATAAAAATGATATTGATCACCTTTTCCTTTTTGAGGATATCGTTTTTTGCATATTTTTCAATGTTTTTCAGGTCAATTCTAAAATCAGGCGAAACCTTTTTTACCTCAACGACTTCCATCTTTTTATGGACGAGTTCCACGGTCTTTCTGAAAAATTTTTCGACAATTCTTTTCTCTTCCTGGTCATCAGTAAGTTTCCTGTAATAGTCATAAACTGCAGTAAACCACTCAAATTCATTCAAATACTTCATCTTTTCAGGGCTTGAAGCAAGAACCTCAAAGATTTTTCTCGCCTTTTTATAGCAGGTGAAAAATTTTTCTCTGATCTCATCTTCCTTCAAAATTTCTACTGCCTGCAAAAGTTTGTCCCTTGAGATCTCAAAAACTGATATATCAAAAATCTCTTTCATTTTTGAAATGTATTTTTCAAAATCATCAAACATCCTGTCAAATGGCAGCACAAGCCCCCTGATATCATCTTTATAATAATCCCGTAACGCATAATTCAGATGGCTCAAAATACCTGCATAATCAATAATAATACCGGCTGCTTTGACATCATCATAAGGTCTGTTTATCCTTGCGATTGCCTGAAGCAGACGATGTTTTTTTAGCAGTTTATCCAGATACATCACCTGTAGCACTGGAGCATCAAAACCTGTAATAAGCATATCTGTAACGATCAAGATTTTTGGGTATTGTTCCTTTTTGAATTTTTCAATGATGTCATTGATTCTGCTTTCGTTATCTGAAAAATCAGAATGTCTCTGAGTCCATTGAGCATAAAACGATTTTAATGGCTCTTTATCGTCATTTAAAAAACTCATAACAACTTCAGAATATCGTGGTAAGTATTTGTCCAGAAATTCTTTGTAAATTACGCATGCTGTCCTGCTTCCGCAAACAACCATTGCCTTAAATTTTCCATCCACGTTTTCCTTAAAATGTCCTGCAATATCCATGCAAATTTTTTCAATTCTGTTTCTGTTTTCTAAAACAAGATTTATATTGTTTAATTTCCTTTGAACTTTTTCACTTATTCTTGGAAACCTTGCAATATCACCCTGTAATTCCTCTTGCTCCCATTTTTCGACAAAGGTTTTAATTTCATCCTCGCTTACATGCAATTCTTCAAGCCCGGCGCTATAAATCAAAGGAACAGTGAAACCATCCTGTAATGACTGGTCAAGGAAATACTTATCAAGATAACCCTCTTCCTGCAATGGATAACCAAATTGGCTATAAGTATTTCTTTCATTCTCTGCAATTGGAGTGCCAGTAAAACCAAAGTAAAAAGCATTTTTCAAAACATTCCTCATGCTTGCAGCAAGAAGCCCATACTGGGTTCTGTGAACCTCGTCAAGAAAACAAACCACATTTTTTCTTTCAGATATTGTTTCTGGGTACTCGTCGGGCAGAAATCTCTCATCAGGACTGAATTTATGCATCAGAGTTAAGAAAACACCTCGTTTTCCCTTGAAATTGTCATAAGAAATAATCTCCTTTAGTTTATTTACGTTTTCAATCACTTCAAAAGGAAAATTAAGTTGCAAACAGGATAATTCTTCCTTCATCTGTTGCTCAAGATCTCTCCTATCAACAATGATAAACAAAGTTGGGTTTTCAAGAAATTTTTCACCATAAAGTTTATGAACAGCAAATATAATGGTAAGGGTTTTACCAGAACCCTGCCAGTGCCAGATTAAACCCTTGTTTTTGTTGTCCCTGCCTTTTAGGTTGTCTATCACTCTTGTGTAAATTTTGTTCACTGCTCGATACTGCATATAACGGGCAACCACCTTTTTCATTTCATTATATTGTTCTCTCATAAAGATAAAGTTTTTGAGAACATCAATCAAAACAAATGGAGTTAACAGTTCAAAAATCGCCTCATCCTCTGGTAACTGGTTCTTTTTCCATGTATAAGCAGAAACCTGTTTATTCCATGGCACAATAGGGAAATATCTCACATTTTCACAAAAAGAAATTCCTATCTGCATATATTTATAAAGTTCAGGGACAATTTCCTCGTATTTTTTTATCTGCTGGTAGCCAGCAAACCAGTCGGTTCTGAGTGAAACAGGGCTTTTACACTCAATCTCAACAACAGGGATACCATTGATATAAAGAACAATGTCAGGAATAATCGTGTCATTGCCCTTAAAGTGAACCTGTCTTGAAAAGATGAATTCATTGTTTTCAGGGTTTTCATAATCAATAAGATTGATAATTTTCACAATCCTTTCTTTCTCAAACTTAACTCCAATTCCATATTTCAAATAATGAAGAAATTTTTTTATTCCTTCCTGATGGGCTGGAAGAAGTTTTATCTCATCAATTACCTTTTTAATTTCTTCTTCTCCAGCACCCTTATCTTTGTTAACTCTTATGATTGCCTCTTTCAAATTTTCAATCAGCAATGGTTCTCTTAAACTTTCCCTTTTTAAATCCTCATGATTTACCAGTGTCCAGCCCACCTGCTGTAACCTTTCACTTACATAATCTTCCACCAGTTTCTTTTCATATTGTCCCATTCATACTCCTTATTTCATCCTCACCCTCTCCCCCACCCTCTCCCATCTCTTTTCTTTTCTCCTCGCCCCTTGTGGGAGAGGGCCCCTTTCCCTTTTCTCCTCGCCCCTTGTGGGAGAGGATTAAGGTGAGGGGGGGTTTTTCATTCCTCACCCTCTCCCTCACCCTCTCCCATCCAGGGAGAGGGATTCAAAAATTATAGCCGTGGGAGAGGATTAAGGTGAGGGGTTCTTTCATCATCCACCCTCTTTCCGGCCTCTTCCCTCGAGGGATACCAATTAGGTGAGGGAGCATCTCCCATCGGAGCAGAGTAAGTAAATAAGGTCCCTCTCTTGACAGATTTCAGAATAAACATTATATTTATAAGTGCAGGTAAAGATTTCCGTCTTTACCTGTTATCAACCGCCCGTTGAAAAAGACGGGCGTTTTTTATTTCCTTTCAACAAGCTTTTTTAACTTTTTAATGTCAACATATTTATTGCAACTATTAATTAGCTCTT
>JAKPDB010000168.1 GCA_029552985.1 bacterium | reverse complement strand
AGGTCTTCTGTAATATTAACAGTTTGATTTTGCGGGAAACAAAGGAAAGTATCGTTTTCTGACGCTTGATGGTCTCCTGAAATTACAATAGTATCAGGTGTTCCATTGCTTGTTGAAACTATTTCAAACTCTTGTCCTGATAAATCACCAGAAGTAAATTTAATTTTCCAGGTAGCGCCATCTGGTAATACTGGAATACTGCCAGGAACAAGGTCTTCCTTGATTGAAATCGTGGTAGTATCACTTCCTGCATTATATGTCGTCTCATCAACAGTGCCAGCAACCTGTGTAGTGTTTGATGCAATTGTTCCTTGTGCAAGATGCCATCGTCTCCAACTCCAGCCACTCGCAGGTTCAGATGTCAATTCAATATCGTCTTCAGGAAGATAACTAATTTGGTCGGGATTTTTCACAACTTCACCATCTCCCCATTTGACAACATATAATCTTGGTCGTTCAGTCGTGCCAATCATTTCGTTGATAAGTGTTTTCCTGATGATAACCTCGTCAAGCACACCATCAATTCCATATCGGTTTGAAGACGGAAATGGAAGTCCAAGTTCAGCAACTTCTATTGCGCTGTTACTATCGCCTATAACAAGATTTGCCTCATCTCCACCAATGACGACTGGAGTCAAGGCAAAATTCATCGGAATGTTAACAAAATATTGAGTATCAGAACAAATGTAATAATCCCCAAAAAATATGCCATACTTTGAATACCACGCTTCCGTATTCGTTTGTGTGCCGTCTCGCAGGTCTAATTGAATATACACCTTATACCAAACATTGGCTGGAATAATTCCCTCTTCAATCGTGACATATTTTCTTTCCTTTCTCAATTGTGCATTGACATCAAGATAATGATATTCAAAATGTAATTGTAAACTTTCCAAACGACAAACAAAGTAAGCAAACAGCCGCATTCCACTTGTCCAGGATTTGCTGAAAAACGAATATGTCCTATGTTCCCCTGTTCGTATTTCCTCTGTCAATTTCAGCCAAAATTCTATTGTAAATTTTTTTGTCGCAGGAATTTCATCAAGCACTTTATCAATCACAAAATTACCGCTACCAGATTTTGAAAGTGGAAGCCCGTATTTGTCGTAACCTGTGACCCTTGATGTAGCAGCAGTCGTTCCGTGAAAATTGTTAGCAACATCAAAAACCTTTGTAAAATTTTCTGTCTCATTCAACGGATAATAAGCGATGACATCAGACCCTATTGGAACTCCTGCTATACCGCTTGAATATTGTGGTGTTATTATCAGTATTGCCATATTAGGTCTCCGATGTAAAGTTTATTTTGAATGTGATGGCAACTGTTGATAAATCATCATCCGCTGGGTCTGGTGCATATACTATGAGTGCATCTCCAGAATTAAATTGAGTTTCAGTGCAAGAGAAAACACCAGTATTACTCCCAGCAGGAAATGTGATTGTGCCTATCTTGTTTTGATTTTTATAAATTGAAAATACTGCTGTATCGTGTGGTGCTGTGCCACACAACGCCAAACTACCCGCACAATCTTCGGACAATGTGAAAGTCCTAACAACAGGAACAAGCATTATGCACTGACCGTCAGTGGGTTTGCCAAAAATCGGTGCAGAATGGTCATACACCATTATTTTCTGTATTTCTTCCAATATCTCATCTCTTGCATCTTGCATTGTCTTTGCTTCGTCTGGACTTTGACTTGTAGAAATACCATAAGCAACTCTTGCTACTAATTCTAAAATCTTATACATTGTTTCAAGGTCAACTTCTGATGCATCAGGTAAAATTCTATTTGCTTCTGAAATGCTATCGTATATACTTTTTATTGTTTCTATATCGTATTTTGCCATTGTCTCACTCCGTTTTTGTTGGTGTCCAGGTTATCGTGCACTTTGCCTTCACTGATGGGATATAACTATCACCCCTGACAAACTTATTTCTGTCATCAAATATAAAACTATTACTTTGTGGTGTCACTGTTTCAATGTGTTGTCCTTCAATGCTATCTGTCGCTGTTTGAACTATGTATAAAGGATATGAACCTTCTGTAAATTTTGTAATATTGCTTGATACTACACCAGCGGGAGAAACCTCAATATAATTTGTAATATCAGGTTTTAGTGTAATATATCCTGCTTCAACATCAATCAATTCATTATTAGCGGTTAATACTTTGCCTGCTTCGTAAACAAAATTCAATCCGCTATGAATACCTTGAGCAAACCAATCATCGTAAGGGAACACCGTAATTATTTCACCGTCTAATGTAATTATTCTATAAAGATTATAATTAACATATTCGCTTTCAACTTTTTCATAATCTCCTGTTGTAACTTTATATTCACCTTCTTTTGTGATTTGAACGAAGTTTATTTCGTTGTCAGTTAATTCAATCCATCCAGCGTTAATTTCAAGCCAGTTACCGTCATCGTCTTTTATTTTGCCGTATCCGATTTTACAATACAGGCCTGTTGTGTCCTCAATATCAAACCAATGTCCTGTTTGAACCAGCACTACATCATAATAGTATTCGCCGACTGCTAAATCTTTTGTATCCGCTGAATGGATTGGGATTGAAACTGTTCCGCCATCATCAACGGATGTTCCTTTGTATTCAACTTCGCCGTGTAATTGAAGTAATGCATCAGCGGTTTCAGTTTCTCTGATTGTGAAAATGACATCAGTAATATCGTCTCCAAAAACCCAGCCCTTGTCTCGTGAGTCCTTTGGTTCTATCACAAGATTAACGGTTTCACCTTTAACTAAATATATGTCCATAACTATTACTCCGTTTTTTGATAGACAGAAACATCTGTAATATCCTGCCAGTATAAAACTTCATTTAATAATGTTGTTTCAATGTAATAGACAACTGCTGTATCGTCAGTAGTCAGTTTTTCAAGAGTTCCATCAGTGGTAATTTTTATATCTGTTTCTTGTAAATATCTTCTGCCGTATTCATTGTCTTCTTTTGCTCTTGATACACCGTATTGAAATACCCTGCCGAAAATTAAATTGAAAACTGATGTCAATTTCATTTTCGCAAAACTTCCACCAGCAGTAATCGTTGAAGAAACACTATCTCTATAAAATCCTCTTGCCCTGTCTTTTATGCCTTCAACTGTGGAAGAAAAAAATCGTTCTTTGATTTTTCTCTCAATATCCTGTAATAAAACATTAGCGCTTACTCTGATATTTTTCAAAAATCCTGTTATGGTAATTTTTTTGCCGTCAATACTCGTCAGACCTGTTCTCAGCCATCCATCAATTTGATTATTCTTGATTAAATTACTCATCTTTGAAAATTCTCACTGTGTATTTGCCAAGTCGCAATCCCTTTACTATTTCAAGGTCTCGTGTTCCGAGTTCATACAAAGTTTCATTATTAAAAGGCATACCCTTGTTTACTGAATAAACAGCCGACTTTTTTAATACGTGTGGCAATTTGTTTAATTCAATATCTCTTTTACTCATACAATCATTTCTCCCGTTATTGTTGCCTCACAATTTGCCATATCCACAGTAATAGAATAATCGGTTATTAAAAATCGTTTATCATGCACTGCTGAAAATGACGGGTCAAACCATTGAAAAACATTAAATAGAAAAATTTTGTCAACGTAATCTTTAGCATATGGGATAGTGAAAACAATTTTATAATTTGCAGAATTAAATTTGTTCCACAGTTTATTGCCGTATTGTTCAACCATTTCCCAATTTGTCAGTGCGTCGTTAATGCAAACATGTGGAGTGTAACCAATTTCCTGTTCCAGTGTTGAATTTCGCCAAATACCGACAAGTTTTTGACCTATTTTATATTCTTCTGTGTTTTCACCAGCAGTGCCGACTACAATTAACCTTGATTTATAATTTTTTAATTGAGTGTAAGTGATATTTTCAGTCAAACTATTTTTTGCTCTACCGATTATAAAATCCGTTGTGCTTTTAATTTTTTTGTAACACAATTTACCCTGATAAGGATATAACAAGTGTCCTTGAATTTCTGCAAGTTTAGCAAGAATTTCTAAAAAAGTTACATTCGGTTGAAATGTATAAGTTCCTTCCTTGTTTTCAATATTATCAGGGATTGTTTGACCTTCTACATCTGTTTCAAAATCTATTTTCAAAATATCACAAATTGTTTCCATTGCTTGAATATCAGCGATATTCATATCGTCAAATGAAATGATATAGCCCGTTTTTTGATTGAGATAATGCAATATATCGTTTTCAATAGAATTAAAGGTTAATTTTATATTTTCAAAGCCAGAAATACTAATCTGTGGCTCTTGGAAGATGAAATTATATCTATTACTATCAGTTAAATTTTCTTTCAATCTAATAGTGATATTGCCGAGTAATTTTTTGTTCGTTAAATTTGTTGCATACAGTTTTTCAAAAGACCCATAACACTCAACTGTCGCTGTGATATTATTAGCAATACCGTTATTTGAATTACTTGTTTCGGTGAAAGAGATTATTTCACTTTCAATATTTCCAGGTAAAGTTAAATCAGTTCCTTTTTCTCTTGCTTGATTGTCTACAATTTTCACCTTTATAAATGATGGCGTTGTTTCTGTATTATTATTTCTATAATCTATAATTCTATTTTTTGCTGACTCATCATAATTTATCAATGCTTTGGTATTTGTCGGCATTTCTTGACCTGACAAAGTTATTTCGCCATAAACTTTATAATCTGATTTAGTTATTCCGTGTTTATAGATTTTGCAATCCACTTCATCGTCATTATTTCGTTTCACCCGTAAAACTTGATACTGAGGACTGTTTAACACATATCCTGGCTTAAATTCTGGCAATGTGATTGTGGCTTTGTTTTTATATGCCAGTTTTTTGAAACCAAGCAATACTTGACCCTTTCCAGAGATGAATAAATTAGCATCCTCTCTAACAAGCACAGGATAATTTAATCCATCCATCGTTTTTCCAGTTTCATAATCCTGACATTCCATAGTAAAAGGATTGTCCAATCCATTGACGCCAAATAAAATGTATTTATCACTCATCATTAAGACATAAAATACAGGATTGCCAGGCCATTCAACGAATTTTTTCTGCGGAGTTAAACTTCCTTGCTCCCATTGAGTAAAAACTTTCTTTCTCGGCGGAATTAAACCCGTATCTTCTATATCAATATAATGACATATTTGAAATTCTTTTGACGCTGTAATTTTGATATAAACACCATTAACAACTTCTTCTTGATTATGAGGGTTAAGATGATAAAGATGAAAAACTAATTCGTTTTGCACATTGTCAGGCAATATATTATTGGCAATCCATATTATAAATCCTTGATTTTCTTTGAAGCCGTCTAACTTAAAACCGTAATCACTACCAGCAAAAATAGACCAATCAACTACTTGATAATTATTATTTATATCTTTATATTGAACATTTTTTTGATATAGCATCAAGCATTCAGGACTACCCATAATTTTTCTAACTTCCCAATTTGCGTAAGTGCCGTAAGCATTCCACCAATCACCGTTATATGGAGCGTTAAAATCTTCAACTATCATATCAATCGGTTCAATGTTCGGCCTCAATAAAATTTGCTGTATCTTATCGCTGTAAAATAAATTTTCTGACGATGTGTTTATTTGACCGCTGCTTGTGTTATCTATTTTTTTTCTGCTGAATTCATACCAATCCCTTGCTGTATATTCAGCAAAATATCCTTCAGCAATTACTTTATTATTCGTCATTTGTTGCCAGTTAATTTTAACTTGATTACTTTCTGCCATGGTTTCAATGTCCGTAATTTGTTACCATATCGCCAAGCACAGTGTTTAATTTTTGTGGCAACTCTTCCTCTTTAACGAATTTCATATCTGCCTGAATTTGAATTAACCTGCCAATTTCGTAAGATGTTTTTTGTAAAGCACTCATACCATATGTTGCTGAATATGCTCCAGCAATAGGTGTAGCACCATAAAATCGTTCAGCCCCGCCTTTCATCCGTGCAAGCGCTTCTTCTTTTGTTATGCGACCTGCTTTCCAATCTCGTTCAATTGCTTCAAGTTCCTTCATTCTACTTTCAGCAAGATTTTTTGTTTCTTTCGCTTGCTTCATCCCTTTGAAAGCAGTAAAAATTTCCATCAGTGAAATTGCAAGTGCAACGACTGATATAAACCCTATCATTGAAGAAGTTAATGCGCCGATATTTGCTACTCCTAAACTTCCCAATTTTTGTAAAAATCCAGTAAGAGCCATTGTTCCATTGATTGTTCTCAAAATTGCTGATGTAAATAACAATAATCCGCCTGCTGCAACCATTCCAGCACTACCGATTAAAAACAGTTTTGCTAAAAATTCTTTTGTCTCTGGGGATAATTCTCTGAACCATTGCAATATACCAATTCCAGTTTTTACCATATCTTTCAAAAAAGGAATTAAAGAAACACTTATTTGGTCTTTGATGCCTTTCAACACTGTCGTCAATATTAATACCTCATCGCTAAACAGTTTCAAATCTCTTACATTTTCGCCTGACATCATTCTACCAGTTTGTCTAAATTCATCTCTCAATTCTTGTATTCTTACGCTCCCAAGTTCTAAGAAGGGCACAAGTTCACTACCTGACCGTCCAAACAATTTTAATGCGATGGCGCTTTTTGCTGCTTCATCATTGCTTGCCTTAAACCAGTCAGCCACTTCTAACATTACATCGCCAAGATTTCGTAGTGTTCCATCAGCATTTGTTACTGAAATTCCCATCATTTCAAAAACATCTTTTGCTTCTCCTGTTCCTTTTGACGCATCATACATATTCCTTGAAAGCATTTTGAAGCCCGTCGTCAATCCTTCAATTGATCCATGTTCCTGTTCAGCAGCATATATCATTTCCTGAATAAAATCTGTTGATAATCCAGTGGTCTTATTTAATTTATCAACTGTTTCAGCATACATTACCGTTGACCTGACCATTCCAGTCATTGCGGCTACGCCTGCGCCACCTATCGTGGTCCATTGCTTGCCGATTTGTTGAAGTTTATTTGCCAACTGCTCAATGTTTCTTTGAACATTCTTGACTGTTTCAGAAGTGTTATCTTTTGAATTTATCAGAATTTCCAATATATTTTGTGCTACTACTTCCGCCATTTTGACCCCTTTATCTTGGTCTCATACTCAATTTTTTCAGCAGTCCACCGCTCAAATCTATCGTTGATATCCTGAATGAGACAAATCGCCTCAAACTCATCATTTGGCAAATTATATGCATCAAGACCAAACTTGGTGATAATCCAGTATTTTTCAATATATTCATTGCTTGATACTTCTTTTTGTGCCATCTTTTTTTGCTGTATCTTAACATCTTTTTCATAATCTTTCTCACTCCATCCTAACGAAAAACAAACTGCTTTTATTATGTTTTTTTTTCAATGGGTTTAAGATTATTCACTTCAACTGCGGCTTCCTGCAATTCATTTGTGATGTCAGCAAAAACATTGTTATGAAAAATCTCTCTCGTAATTGGCAAAATATTGCCGTCTTTATCTTTTACGTTCCAACTCACAATAGAGTAAAAAACTAAATCGTCAGCAAACTTGACGGCGTCATTGGTGCTCATATATTCTCGTAGTATTTCAAGATACCTGGCTCTTGTCATAGTCCTTAATTTTATCAACAAATTACCACTTTCAATTATTTTTTCTTTCATATTGTTTTACCCTCCTTTTTATGCGACTGTAAATGCAATTGTTTCTGCTGAATAAGTTAACCCGTATTTCACAATATCTTCTTTTGTAACTTCTCTTGGACTTTCGCCGGCAAGTAAGTTCGTCATAGTGATTGTCAATGTTTTCAAACCGTTGGCGGATTTAATCACTACTGTTCCTGTGGTTACTTTTGAAAGAGACCCAAGAATATCAATCCCTGTATCTTCATTAAATTTAATATCTGCTTCTATATCCATATATCCTTGCGCTAAATGCGACGGCAATCTACTTGTGCCTTTTGCTGTGTATTTTGCGCTCACAGAATTTGTTATCTTTATTTCAATACTTTCAAAATCTATTGTTGACGGAAAACCTGTCAAGGATATATTCGCTCCAATAAAAGGATTTGACAAAATAGGGTCTCCTTCTGGTAAATTTGATACTGCTGTTGATTTTGCTATGAAATCCAAACTCACTTCCACAACATCAAGAGTGGGAACAGTAATTGTCGCTGATGTAAAATACGCCGTGTATAATTTATTACCATCGTCTATTTCAACTTCTTGCATTGCCCCATTTTCATCAGATAAAACTAAATCCAAAATATCAGTCAATCCTTCACCGAGATTAAACTTGATATTTCCAGTTATACTCGCTTGACCTGGAAATGAAGCATACGGCTCTCGTTTTCCTGTAGCGTGAATGATTTTTCTTTCGCTTGTTCTGGACACTTTTATTTCACCAGGGACAAGAATTTCGTTGATTGCTATTTTTTGAAAAATGCTATCTTGATATGCCATCTTACGCCTCCGTCATTAGGATTTTTTGCTCAACAATTTTATTATCCACAGTAAACCTATTTTGAAAAAAACCTTATCTACTGTTTCATCAAGAGTATCAATGCCTGCGGTTGCTGACAGGACACCTTCAAACGAATTCAGATTGGGATATTTCCTGATAACATTTTTGACCTGTTTCAAAACATCATAACACTGCGCTCTTGTTTGGAGGAAGGTTTTCGTTGTCGGCGCTCCTTGATAGGCAATGACCGATAAAGTTACTTTCACTGTTGACATCGGTTGATTGCCTATCGCTTGTTGAATTTCTGACATCACTTCAATATCTCTCAATATTACACAAGGATAACTAAAATCAACAGGTTCATTGTCAAGGATATAAACAGGGTCTTCCTGACGCCATTTGACAGTGCCATCAGTTTTTTCACTCCAAAAACTTGTCGACCAAACAGGTTCGGTTTCATCACTAATACCAGCAAGAATACATCTATAATAACTACCATTTGATACTGTAGGAACAATCAATGAATTTGTGCTATATTCTTTTTTTGGCGACCAGACAACTGGCGTAAATTCTGTCGCTAATAAGTTTTTACACCTATCAAGGATTGAAAAATAATCAGTTAAAAATGTCGTTGTCATACTTAAATTGCCTCCCGATACATCACATTCATTTTTATAACAGCATATTTCCCGTTCAAGTCGGGAAAGTCGCCAATTTCTTCTGTTGATAAATCAAAATAAAGGCATTTTTTATTAAGCGAGGGATATTGACTATTTATCGCTGTCTTAATGTGGCTAATAACATCAATTATGCCTTTAATTGTGGCATCCCCTATTAACGCTTTATCTCTATCTGATATTTGCACTGCTGGAATAATGTTTATCTCAAGATTGTTTTCTACTATATTGCCTCTGTATCTTTGTATCAATCTATCAGATATTACCTCAATAACTATACAAGGAAATGTATCTCCATAAATTCTCTGTCTATCACCAACAAAAATGGCTTTAATATATGCCTTCAATGTATTATCATTTGTTAAAATCGTTTTTAATTGAGTGATAATATCTTCTGCTGTCATTATATTAACTCCCTGCTATCCTTAATGCTGTTTTAACACTTTCACCGACAATTAAACTGACTTTTTTCTGTGTTTCTTTTAATGCTGGTCTGAAATACGGTCTTTGTGGAATTTTGACACTCGTTTTCAAAAGAAAAATGGGTTCTAATCTTCCTTTTTCTGTAGTGAACATTATTTTATTTTTACCAATTGTCCTGACAAAAGTATTCCCATATTCTTTTGCTGGCTTGCGTAAAACACCTGCTGGAGTCATTGCTGCTTTTAATGGTATTGTCAAATATTTTGTATTTTTTGCTGTGATAGTGCCGCCTAATTCGTGAATTCTGGAATATATCTTTGGAGTGCCTACTCGTCCTGCAACATCTTTTCCTTTTTGAAACACTTCAAAACTAAGTGATTTGGCTAACTGCCCGCTTCTTCTTCGTAAAACCTGACCAGATAATTTATTTTTTTGAATATAATTCTTTATGTAGATACAAGCAATTCTTACTTGCTTAACTCTATCCTGCAATAGAGTATTACCAAACTTTTGCATCTTCTCCATAAAACTGAATTGTCCTGCCATCTTTGTGTCTATTATCATATTGATATTCTCTTGTATTTATTCAAAATGTTTTCAACTTTTGAAGACAAAAAGGTTTTTTTCAAGTCCACTATATTTTCACCGACCCTGCTTTCACTGAAATAATATTCGTATCTCAAAATTACTTCGTCAATAATTGCTTGCTTTAATCCTGCGGGGGCTTGTGTTTGCCCTGTTCCGGTCCCATAACCCGCTATGTATTCAATGACAATGTTATTTACACCTGACGGAAAATATACTGGAAATGTTGAAACATACCGTATTGTGTCATTGTCAGCAATGCTAAATTCTGTTACATCCTGTTCTATGTCATTTATCGCTATAGAGTTTAACTTTGATACTGCGACACCTTTCAAGAATAAAAAGGTTCTTGGTCTATCATAATCACCGCCTGAAAGTGTCTCTGTATAAGTATCATAATTAAACCATCGTCCTGTGTTTATTTCCATGTCAGAAACTACAGCATCAATCAACTGTGAAAGTGTCGTGTCATCCACACTCATTCCAGGAAGCATAAATCGTTTAACTTCAGTCGTGCTGACAATCGCCATAATTTTTTACCTCCACATTTTTTGATTTTTTGCCAACCATTTTATTTTTTCTTTTTTTCTTAAACTTATCCTTCATTGATTATCTCCACATATTCGTTGCCGAGTCGTTTTGCCAACAACAATGAAACCTGCATCTCTTCCCCTTTTTTCAACAGCCCATAATTTTCAATAAAACAACTTCTTAATGCTCGTATCTTCACTTGTGTTTCTTGGTCTTTTAACATTTGTTGATTTAATTTTTCATTGTCTTTAATACATTGATTAAAAACCTGTTTATACTGTTCGGCAATACTTTTTATGTCGTGATGCTGTTCAGCAAATTTTCTACTTTCTTTTTTTAATTTGTTAAACAGTTTTTTATCGTCCTTTAATCTATTGATACAGTCAACAATACTTTCAACAGTTCGTTCACAGAATAAAACATTCTTGCTATCTTTCAACATTTCGCCGTGATATCCTGCGGTTCTTGTTGTTATCACTGGAACACCGCAAGCAAGGGCTTCCATAATAGTATTTGAACATCCCTCTGATTTTGTCGGATGAATTAAGACAGAAATTTTGTGATAAAATTCTGACTGCATTTTCTCGTGCGGTATTTGATTTTCGCCGTAAAGGGCTGATATTAGTTCAATCCCTGTTTGCTTACAAGCATCAATGACTAAATCGTATCCTTTATGGTCTCTATATTCTGGCGTGCTCACATTGCCAACAAAACCAGCAATAAATTTTGTTCTTCCTCTTTTCGGTTTTACTGGCTTCCATTCATCCAAATCTAATCCATTAGGAATAAGATATGTTCTTGGATTTGCTCGCTTGCCTATTTCGTAAAGATATTTATTTGTTGCTATAATTGAGTGAACATTTTCCATTAGATTTTTATATCTCATTTCATTTCCGCTGAAGGTTCTATTACCACCCAATCGGCAAATTGTTTTAACATAATCTTTTGCTGAAACAAATTTCAAAAGTGTAATTTGCTGCAAAAACAAAACTGCATAATCTGTTTCTTTCTCGTCCTTTGTAAAAAAAAATTCTGTGTCAAGTTCTTTCAATAATCGTTTTACTATTAGTCCCCAAGACCAACTGTCGGAAAAAATCTTGTATAAAATTTTTTTCATTTTAATGCCCGCTCACTATCTAAATGTAGAATTACTTTATTTAACTGCTCAACATATTTCAAAAAACTGGGACTGACAACACAATAAACATCAGCATATTGATTATCACCGCTAATACAATCCAAGTGATTATATTCTTTCATCTGTTTTTGAAAATGCTTACAAACATTTTTGAACGCCCAGTTATCATCGCATCTTATCCAACCTACTTTATATTTTTTTTCGCTCATTTTATTTTGCTCCCTGCATCAGGGGAGAGACCATTCTTATCTCCAGCCCCTCCCCTGACAAACCAGTTAAGAAACAAATTAACTGGAAGCGGTTTTTATATACGCAAACGCTGTCGGGAACGCCACTTTAATGTCTATCATCTCCTCAAGTTTGATGGCCTGCATTCCCTGTTGCCAAAGATTATAAGTGGTGCCTCCTTCAATAATCGTGGCTTCTCTCGCTGTGTCATAAGACAGTTCACCCAATCTTCCGATGATGTTATACTTCAAATTGCCGAACGCAATAAACTTTGTATTCGCACCACCAGAAGAAGGTAAGCAACTTACTGTCTCAATCGGAAACCCTCTCCACATAGCAGGCCTATCTCCTGTTGCTGGCTGATAAATCAATCCAGCGTTTTCACCTGTGTTTTCTTTGAGATTAGCCACAACCCCATAAAGCACAGCAGTATTCATAAAGAATCTTGCTCCATCAAGCACTGACGAATCTACTGACGCTATACAATCGTCAAGGTCTTTCACCTTCAAGGAAGTTATCGCCGTAGTGCTGGTGGTAACTGCTGTTACTTCTTCATTCGCCAAAATTCCTGGCATACTGGAAACCGTTGTTCCTGCACTGGTCGTGCCCAAGAATGTAATTGAATCAGTTCCTTTTGCCAACGCTCTGGCAATTTCCTCCATCAGGAAGTCAACTACATTCACAGATGCACTTTCAATCATATCATTTGTGATAGGGACAATGCTCCCGTGCCTCTTCGCTGAAAGCGGAACAACACCGAACAGGTTTCCAGATGCTACTGGTGTGAGTGATACTCCTTCGTCTACAACATAGTCATACAGATTAGCAATGGCTTTGGGAATATTCACATTCTTTGACCCCATCGGGAAGATTGTGGAATATCTCAACGCAACACTGTATTGATGGACGATAGAAAGAATAGTCCCTGCGACTTCTGTTGGTATCAAATATCCACCAGTGGCGGGTGATGCGCCGGAAACAACTTTTGCTTCAGCAATATCACCAGCAAGCAACGCCCTTGTCAGTTTGATGAACTTCATACAACTTTCTTCGGATACCCCATATTTTGAAACTGGCTTGGCGGTTTTCAGGGCATTAAGCAACTTGTTATTCGCTTCTTTGGCGATCTCTTCAAGTTTAGCAATTTTCTGTTCAAGCCCGTCAACTGCCTTCAAAAGATTGTCAAAATTTTCCATACTTAAAACCTCCATGTTTGTTTATTACAGGAATAAGATTGACTGTTCAATTGCTAATGTCTCTGGCATTGCCTGACATCTCCGCATTGACACAAACATCAATCCACGCTCCCTGTAATTTGTTTAATTTTTTCTGTCAACTGCTGTATTTTTTCTTGCAATTGTTTTTGCAACTGTAATTCCTCTTGTGAAACTTGGTCAGGTTCTTGTGGTGGTGTTTCTGTATCACCGCTTTCTAAAATATCTAAAGTTTGCTGCAGTAATCCTATGGCTTGCTGAATATTGTCTTTGACTGTTTTCAATTTATCCTCCTCTGATTGTATTGGTTCTTCTTTGACCGGTTCTTCTTCAACTGACACTTCTTCTTCCTGATGAAATTCTGGCGGTTCTTTATCGACCTTCTCATAATACTTGACTAAAAAATTATATGCTTGTTTTCTATCATCTTCTGGAATATCTACACCTCCTCTTACACCAAGTAATGCTCCCATCGCTGCGACTATTCCTCGCCAAATTGCTGTTAGTTTTCCGTCAATCACTTCAGCAAATGGAAGTTTGTATGAGGTAAAGTTCTCAATATCTTCTTCATTTCTCCAGACAAAACCTCTTTTATATTTATCCCAGTCAATTTTATTTTTGTCTCCTGTTCCGTCAGATGAAGCCCACTTTCTAATTGATGCTTCCGCTCTATCACCGTCCCAATCTCGTTCTTCATCTACTGGAAGTTCATCATCGCCACAAATATCTTTTACTTCAATTGTCATCTTCTCTTCCTCCAAACATTTTTTCATGGTGTCAGATTTAACTGATTTAACCATCAATCCAATTGCGTCAGGATTGGCAGGTACATTACAAATGGAATATTCTAATAATTCCCATTTTTTTATCACTCGTTGAACATCGCCTTCAATCTTATATTTTCGTTTAACCTCTTCAATCTCTTTTTTGTCCATTGTGTCTTCTATAGGGATAAATCCGACAGAAAAACCGTTCAAAAATCCCTCCTTCCTCAAATTGAAAACATCGTTTGCAAATTCAGTATTGGCATACTTTGTCTTGGCAACAATTTTGTCATCCTGTATTTTTATCCACAATGCTTTACCGACAGGGAATAAATCATATCGGTGAGCATATTGAACAACAGGATTTTTCTTGAAATTATCCAGAATACAACCTTCGGGCAAAATAACTTCATTGTCTCTATCAACACTTACTGATGAAATTATTGAAACATCGGTCCGTTCTTTTTCGTCAACTTGTTTTATTTCACCGATAAAAAATTTTTCTCTTTTAATAGCCATAATCTACCTCCATTTTCCAGCAAGGATAACACATCTGCAATTGGGATGTAAGGGTGGACATTGAACGCCACCTGAAAAAGTTTCATTAACGCCGACAACCTCACCTTCTAACGCTGAACATTCTTCGCAAGTGAATTCATCAAGGGCTGTTGACCAGGTTTTATACTCATATCCAGTATCAACATACACATCAAGTTCAGTTTCATTCATTATGCGAGATACTTCGGTTCTTGCTATCCTCAATGCTCTTTCGGGTGTTATGCCTGTATCATATCTTGAGTATAAATCAATAATCGCTTCCTGTAATTGTGTTACTCCCCAACCCTCCTGGACTGATTGCGCTAATATATCTCGCAATTCGTTTTTCATTGTATCGTTTATAGTGATTCCATATAAATCTTGCCATCTTTTTAGTGTCTCTTCGACAAACACATCAAAACTATCAAGAGTCATGCCGATTGCGTCTAAATCGTCTTCAAAGGATTTATTGACACTTTTACCCGTAATTGTTTCTGCGGCGAAATGTATTCCTGCTCTCATTGCGTTAACAAAGTGCTTGTAACTTATTTCAGTCAATCGTTTCGCTTCATTATTTACTGGCGGAAAAACAAATTCAATTAAATTTTTTTTATTGATACTTTTATCGCCATATACCCTCTTTACATTAGCCAGCACTATTTTTTTCTGTGCTTCAAAAAATGATTTCAAATCTCTGATATAATTTTGTTCAATGTTTTCTTCAATTTTTACCCAAGCATACCATTTTTGACCGACCTGTTTATTTAGTGCTATTCTTTTTACCGGCTGTTCTTGACTTCCACTTGTCCCTGATAATGGCATAATACTAAATGGCGCAAGAGGTTTATTTCCCCAAGATGCGGACTTGATACCAAGATATTCTCTGTATTCATTGATACTGCGAACATAGTTTTTCAGCCACATTTCCCATTGTTTTAATTCAAATTCTCTATCTTCTGGAACAGGACTTTCAAATTCAACAATTAAACTTTTATCCCATAGTGGCAATAATTTCTCATTGATTTTGTTCTCAATTCTTTTTAATCTCGGCAATATGGTTTCTTTCTGAAATGTGTAATCCAATGCGTCAGCAACTGCTCTGTTAACTAAATCACCCATACCAATTTTTGTTTTCGGCACTCCATAAATAGCAAGGATTTCCTCCATCAGAAATTTTCGTCCTTCAAGAAAATTTATTTCCATCGGGGACAATCCAACTTTTGTCGGTTTAATGCCTTTCAATATCATTGTCTTTCCTGCTCTTTTTACGCCTTCATATTCGGTTTTAATTTCTTCTTTTGCAAGTTTTAACATCTCGGTATCAACCCATTCTTCTGCGGTAAATATATTTCCTGGCACTGCTTGATTACGTAATACATTGTATCCAAACTGATGGGCTAAATCGTTCTCGCCTACTGCGTAAATCATTGCTTGTAAGGGACTTAAGCCATAAAATTCGTTTAATGGGTTTGGATACTTAAAATGTAAAATTTCATCAATAGTAAAATCTATATTTCCTGAACCCGCTGTTAACCTATATCCTGATATTCTCTGTTTGCTTCCACTCTCACTTAAAAGTATTTTCACTCTTTGAGTCGGTAAAGGATATATTTCAACGGGTTTATTCAACTTATTTAACACCATATACCAATAGGCGTTTCCTGTCAGGTCCAAGAAAATTTGGGTGATTTCAAGTAAGTCAAAAGCATTCATTTCAGGATTAACCTCTCTCCACAAATCCCAGAAAGGGTGGTTTTCAACCTCTTGATACTTTGGCTGTTGTCCTGTCGCTTGATAAAGATGCAAATTACATCTTGCGACATTCCTTGCGATACAACTGACAGCAGCATAAATCCAGGTTTCATAACTTTCTACCATTGATTGAAAATTGCCAGATTGAATTTTGGGATTTAATCCTGTATAAACATTACTTGTTCCAAACTGAAAAAACGCTTCCTTTTGCCTTCTACTGAAAAATCTTTTAATGTTATTTAACATAGTTTATATCCTGGCAAACACCCATTCATTTTGGTTTTTCATAACTTTTGAATAATATCCAGCGATAGCGTATCTAATAGCGTCCATTGCGTGGTCGTTAAATTTAACAGGTTCATCAATCAAATTGCCGTTTTTATCTTTTTTCCAGCAATAATTTTCAATCTCTTTTATTGCATCAGGACTATCGTTTGATAACTTCAATTTGAACCGTTTTACTATGTCAATACCATTTCTTACGCTATCTTGACCTTTTTCAGCAGGAATGATATTAAAACCGGCCCTGTAAATTTCTTCAATTGTTTTCGGGTCTTCACTGTCAGCAAAGATAAATTTTCTCCTGTCAACAACTCTTGCCTCCATTTTTGCTATAATCTCTGGTGTAGTCAATCCTGTATCATATATTTTTTGGCGAATAAATGCATCTTCCTTGCCAATTTTTATCTCAACTAATACTGTGGGATTATTGAAGCCAAAATCAAGCCCATAAATTGTTTCTCCGCCCTGAAACCTGTCATAGTCCATGTCTGTTATAACTTGATAATTGGTATAAATCTTGTTTTCTAAAAATCCCCATTCGCCAAGTGCGTAAATTTTATGATACGTTTTATCCTGTTCTTTTAACTTCTCTATTGTTTTAATATAGTCCTTCGGCAAAAATGGATTATCTTTGTATGTGGAGTGTATCTCTTCCACATCGTCCATCTGTAATAATTTTGTCCGTATCCAGGAATTACTATCAGAAGGATTGAAGGATAGAAATATCTGGTTACGCTCATTACTCGTTGTTTTACCTGATAATCTCAATTTTAGTGTCATGTAATCGTCAAATGTGAATTCAGCGGCTTCCTCCATCCAAATGTAGTTAAACTCCGTTGACCTGATTTTTTCAGGGTCGTCAATTGAGAAAAAATAAACCCTGTTCTTTCCCCAATCATATCTGTTCTCTGACTTATTATGATATTCTGTAGAATATCTGCCGTATTCTTTTAATAAATCTATAAACAACCTGTAAGCAGTCATCCTTAATGCTGGCATTGTTTTGCGACAAATGCCTATAACTTTATTTTCTTCGTTATTTAATTTCATTATCAGTAACTGTGCGAGAGAATATGACTTGGAAGACCTTGCACCGCCACGATTGACTACGGTTTGTGCCCTTGCAGCAAGATTTTTTTCAAAAACTTCTGTAGTGTGCGCTTTCACTACACCTTTTTCACTCATTCTTTATTATCCTTTGTGGCGGACTTAAATGGTATGAATTCAATCTTCGGGATGTCTCGCATAAATACTTCAGTTTTTTCAGATTGTCCTAATATCTGTTTTCCGAGCCAGATTAACATTGATACGTTGCCATTCATCGCAATCTCGTATTGTTTGCGTCGCAAGGATGCTTTACCCTCTTCTCTGCCCTTTTTGAAGACTTCCGCAAATTCAGGTCTTCTGGTCAATGTATCAACTGAACATCCTACTACTGACGCAATTTCTTCTTGGGTGCAATGAATAGCCGCCAATTTTTTCACCAAGTCCCAGTCAATTTCAATGCGAGGATTCTTGGGATAATACTTCTTCTTTGTCTCCATACTGATATTGTTATACCTTCAAAAGGTGGGAATTGTCAATATTTTGATGCTTTTTTTCTATTTATCCCTCCTTATTTTCGGTGGGTTTTATTCCCAAAATCTTTGCTTTAAGTAATCTGTAGACGTCTAAAAGGATTTGAATCTCTTTGTTCTTGTGAAACTCTTGTTCATTGATATAGTTTACATACATTGATTTTACTTGTCTTAAATCTTTTTTTTGATTCATGTTTTCACCCCCAAGTGATTTTTTTCTATCCTTAAATCTTTATTTGGCATTATTATTTCCAGTGTATTTTATTTTTGAAATCTTTGCTTTAAGTAATCTGTATGTGTTTAAAAAGGTTTGAATGTCTTCGTTCCTGTAAAACTCTTGTTCGTAGGTTAAATACTCTGGGGTGTCTTCAAACAGAAAAA
>JAKPDB010000159.1 GCA_029552985.1 bacterium | reverse complement strand
GTATTCTGACATATGGGTGAAGCAAAAACATCTTGAATTTCCTGAAGGAAGCGTTGATATTGCAATAGAACCGATTGACACGAGGTTTAATATAAACAGCATTATCAATAAAGATAAATCATTTAACAGTCAGGCACAGACAATTTTTTCAAACCTTTTATCTGTGATGGGTTTTCCATCTTCACTTCTTGATGCTCTACTTGACTGGCTTGATAGCGATGATTTTCCGAGGGTGTTCGGCGCAGAGAGTGAATATTACACAACTCTTTCTCCACCATACAGACCGTCAAATGGACCACTGAGTGATATTTCTGAACTTGCCTACATAAAAGGTTTTACTCCTGAAATTTTAAAGCCCGCTGGAGAAACCCGGGGACTTCTGGATTTGCTTACAATCTTTTCTGATAATAAAATAAATGTTAATATGGCTGACCCAATCATTTTGCAGTCATTAGGATATCCGACATCTTCTGTAGAGAAAATTTTGAACGAGAGGGAACTAAGGCCTTTAACAATGAATATTTTAATGCGTATTGACAGGCAAACAACTGCTTCCCTGACAAGAGTGATCAAGTTTTCAAGCAGTTTTTTCCGCATTACTTCTCAGGCGAAGTCCGGGAACGCTGTGTGTGTCCAATCGCTTCTTGTTCAGAGAGCCGGCAATAAAATTACAAGGTTGAGATGGGAGAGAGAATGAGTTTGATTGTTTATGTGAGGGACAGGGATTTTTATTTTTTGCATTCAGGCAAAGAAAAGGTTTCTGGTATTTTTGAGACAGACCAGGATATTTCCGGGTTTCTTAAAGAAAACAAAATTTCAAATGTTACCCTTGTTTTCAGCAGACCGTCTATTTTTGTCAGGACTCTTGAGTTTCCTTTTTCTTCACTGAAAAAAATTTCTCAGGTTTTGCTGGAAGAACTTGCACCATTATTTCCGGTTCCTGCTGATGAACTTGAATTTTCCTGGTATGTTGTTTCAAGGGAGAAATCAAAGACAACTGTTTCTGTTTTAGCAATTGAAAAAAGTAAAGTTGAAAAGTGGTTGAAGCACAGAATATCTCATAAATTTAAACTCAAAATTTGCTTTGAACCATTTATTCTTTCCAATTATGTTTCGAAGACAGCACTGTTGAACACATTTTTGCTTATTTTTGTTGATGGAAATTATCTCGCAAGGTACACTGTGAAGAACAACATTATCATTGAAAGTTCTTCCTCCTATTTCGACCCGGATACGATTGATTCCGCTATTACTGAAAAAATCAATCAGA
>JAKPDB010000133.1 GCA_029552985.1 bacterium | reverse complement strand
ATGTTTTTAAATATATATGGTTCTGGAGGGTTGCGCGTGGCAGTTTTGGATATCCATGGTATGGACGCACTTATAACATCGCACTGGAACCTTTCTCTGGAAAGGCAATCCTTGCCGATGCTGTAAAAGATGGCTACCAGCTCACCCTTGCTCCAGGCAAAACTCTCAACGCAACGCTTCTGGTTACAGTTTTCAGAATCTAAAAATGAGTGATTTTCAAACGATAATTGGATTAGAGGTACATGTTGAACTTTTGACGGAATCAAAGATGTTTTGCTGTTGTTCTACTAAATTTGGTAAGCAGCCAAATACGCAGGTCTGTCCTGTATGTCTTGGGTTACCAGGAGCACTTCCTGTGGTAAATGAAAAAGCAATAGAGCTCGGTATAAAAACCGCTGTCGCCACAAATTGTAAAATTAATCAGGAATTCATTTTTGTTAGAAAATCTTATTTCTACCCGGACCTACCAAAAAATTTTCAAATATCACAGTACCGTGAACCACTGGCAGTAAATGGATATCTGGATGTTAATGGTAAAAAAATTGGCATTGCTCGCATTCACCTTGAAGAAGATACAGGTAAACTATTACACGACGAAAAAACAGGAAATTGGTCATACATTGATTTCAACAGATCTGGCATTCCTCTGATGGAAATTGTGACTAAACCTGAAATTTCAAACCCTGAAGAAGCAGAAGATTTTCTCCGCAAACTAAAACAGATTCTTCTATATATTGGAGTAAGTGACTGCATCATGGAAGAAGGTTCGCTAAGATGCGACGCAAATATTTCAATTAAAAAAGCAACAGATTTACAACTTGGCACAAAGGTCGAAGTAAAAAATATGAATTCCTTCAGATCTGTGAGACGCGCCCTTGCTTTTGAACAGGAAAGGATGATTGAAATTTTAAAAAAAGGTGAGAGTATTGTTCAAGAAACAAGGTTGTGGAATGAACAGATGCAGGTAACAGAGGGAATGAGAACAAAAGAAGAGGCCCATGATTACAGGTATTTTCCTGAACCCGATTTATTACCCTTTAGAATTAGTCCGGAAACCATAAAAAGAATTTCACTTGAAATAGGTGAGTTGCCTGACGAAAGGAAAAAACGATTTCAGCAGGATTATGGCTTATCTTCCTATGACTCTGAAGTACTGACAGCAGAAAAGTCTGTATCGGATTATTTTGAAACGGCACTTTCCTACTATCGTCAACCAAAGCAAATAGCGAATATGATACAGACAGAGCTTCTTGGTTTATTAAAAGAAAGTCATACCAGAATAGAAGAAACTAAAGTCAAACCCGAATTTCTGGCAAGAATCGTTGAAATGATTGATAATAAAATCATCAGTAGCACAGCTGGTAAAATGGTTCTCAGAGAAATATTTGCAAGTGGAATGGACCCGGAGACAATTGTGAGAGAAAAAAATTTAATCCAGATTAGCGATACACAGGAAATTGAGACAATCATTCAGGAAATTCTCAGTGAACACTCACAGGCAGTTAGTGACTACAAGGCAGGAAAGATGCAAGCACTGGGTTTTCTAGTAGGGCAGGTTATGAAAAAATCAAAAAACAAAGCAAACCCGACTGTTGTGAAACAGATTCTTGAGAAAAAATTAACAGCGATGATTAATAAAACGGAGGAAAAATGAAGAAAAAAATCATAATATGGACAACTGGTTTTTTCCTGCTAAGTTTTTTACTTGGATTTAATCTTGAACTTTCTCAGGCGAGAAAAAACGAGGAAGAACTTTATAGAGAACTTGAACGTTTTGTCAGTGTTGTTAATATCGTGAAAAAAGAATATGTATCGCCTGTTGACGACAAGAAACTCATCTATGGCGCATTGAAAGGAATGCTTTCATCTCTTGATCCTTATAGTGCCTTCCTTGAACCTGAAGCATCAAAGGAATTACAGATGGAAACATCAGGTGAGTTTGAAGGCGTCGGAATGGAAATTACACTGAAAGACGGTATTATTACAGTGGTCAGTCCAATTCAAGATTCACCCGCCTGGGATGCAGGAGTTAAACCTGGAGACAAAATCATTGAAATAGATGGACAATCAACAAAAGGAATGAACACTTGGGAAGCCGCACAAAAGTTGAGAGGGAAAAAAGGGACATCTGTAACAATAAGCATTCTTCGTGAGCATGCAACAAAAATTATGAAAATCACTCTGGTAAGAGACATCATCAAGGTCAAATCCGTAAAGAGTTCTATTTTACAGGGTGATATTGGATATGTGAGAATTACAAATTTTCAGGAACGAACCGCCAATGACCTGGAAGTAGTGATGAAGGAACTCCTGAATCAAAATGTCAAAGGACTAATACTTGATTTAAGAAATAACCCTGGAGGATTATTAAGTTCTGCAATAGACGTAAGCGAACTATTTCTGCCAGAGAAAACGATTATTGTTTCCATTCAAGGAAGACGGCCAGAGGATAAAAAAATCTATTACTCACAAAGACAACCCCTATGGAATAAACCTGTTTTTATACTCATCAACAATGGAAGTGCCAGCGCATCTGAAATTGTAACAGGTGCATTAAGGGACAATCTTTCAACATGTAAGACATTGGGAGTAAAAACATTTGGAAAGGGCTCAGTGCAAAATCTTATTAAACTTGATGAAGATGGCACCTCGATAAAATTAACAATCGCGTACTATTATACACCATCAGGAACCAAAATAGATGGAAAAGGAATAGAACCTGATATAAAGGTTGAAGCACCTGAAGAAATGGAAATTGGCACTCCAGAAAAAGATGTTCAGCTGAATAAAGCTATCGAAGAACTCCAAAAATTATTGGCAAATAAATGAAGAAAAATTGTGCAAAACATGGGTCAGGAGTTTTAATTCTCTTTCTGGTATTTTTGATTTTACTTACCGGACTCTTTTTGCTGGAGGAAATAAAGAACAAATCGCTATCATTCAAACTTCATAAAGAGGGCCCCATCGAAAAACATATAAAAACTGAAGAGAAAAAACTCCCGGCGATTCTACCCGGAAAACTCAGAGGAGCAGGACAGATAGCTTTGATACTTGACGATGTGGGATGGAATCCAGATATTACTAACCACTTAAAGAAAATTCAAATTCCCATAACCCTGGCAATATTACCTGATAGCCCGTTTGGTTATCAGATAGCAAAACAGATGGCAAACAAACCTGATGTTGAACTGCTTCTTCACATACCTCTTGAACCAGAAAATTTGAATTCTGAAACAAAAATTGCTACTGGGTTTCTGACAACAAGTATGGAAAATGAAGAACTGAAGGAAAAAATGGACGGCTATCTAAAAAAATTTGAACCATACATCGTTGGAATCAATCATCACATGGGTTCAAAATTCACAGCAGACCAGGAAAAAATGGCAGTCATACTTGAAGAAATCAAAGAAAAAAAACTTGTTTATGTGGATAGTTTAACATCAAAAAATTCTGTTGGTTACACTCTTGCCAGGCAGATGGGCATAAAAACCGGGAAAAGGGATGTTTTCATTGATAATTCAAATGAACCTGACCAGATTTCCAGAAGTCTTGAAAAGGCACTTCTTCTTGCAAAAGAGAATGGTACTGCCATCGTGATTGGCCACGCAAGAATAACGACTCTGAAATTTCTCGAAGATAAAATCCCTGAAATAAAAAATGAAGGATACACATTTATCCCTATCACAAAAGCGCTCAAATAACATATTTATTCTTGGTATTGAAACTTCTTGCGATGAGACATCAATCGGAATCGTAAAAAACAATCAATTACTTGTAAATCTCATCGCAAGTCAGGAAAAAATTCATACTTGCTTTGGTGGAATCGTACCTGAACTGGCAAGCCGTGCCCATCTTGAGAAAATCATACCCATATTCAATACTGCGACAAAAACAGCCGGCATCTTACCAGAACAGATAGATGCAATTGGGGTCACAAATACACCCGGCTTAAAAGGAAGTTTGATGGTAGGAGTGGCATTTGCAAACGGTCTTGGGTACAGTTTAAAGAAACCAGTATACAATGTCAATCACCTGTCTGCACACCTCGCTGCATGTTATTTTGATTCCTCTATCCAATTTCCAGCCCTTGGTCTTGTCATATCAGGCGGTCATACAAGTTTGTTTTTACTTCACAGCCATACAGATATGAAACTTATTGGTAAAACAAGGGACGATGCCTGTGGAGAAGTTTTTGATAAGGTGGGAAGAATGATGAACCTGCCTTTTCCTGGCGGTGCATATATTGAAAAACTTGCTCAAAAGGGAAATGAAAAAAGAATAAAGTTTCCAAAAGCATACATCAAAGATTCTCTTGATTTTAGTTTCAGTGGAATCAAAACTGCAGTGTATTATTATATCTCAAAGCACGGCGCTGAAAATCCCGCAGATATTGCTGCAAGTTTTCAAAAAACAATGACTGATTCGATACTGGCAAAAATTAATGATGCTATAGACCTCTATCCGGTAAAAAATTTTCTGTTTGGCGGTGGGGTAATAAGAAATAGCTACATGCGAAATAGGATAACGGGCCATCTTGCCAGACGAAATGTTAGAGCCATTATTCCAGAACCATCTCTTTGCGCAGATAATGGAGGGAAAATTGCTATATTCACCAGATACTTAATACTCTCTGGAGCAAAACCATCCCCTTATAGAATTTCTGTTGTACCCACACAGTAAAATAACTGATTTATGGAACTTTCTCTGTTTCAGAAAAAGAATCACTTGTAATATAATAACTTTTGGCGCTCAGGTGTTCAGAATAAGTCGTTGAAAAATAATGAGTACCATCACCTTTTGAAACGAAAAACAGATATGGTGTTTTTGCCGGATTGATTGCTGCTTTCAATGATTCCTTTCCTGGATTACATATAGGACCCGGCGGAAGTCCTCTGTGCAAATAGGTATTATAGGGTGACCTGGTTTTTATATCCTGCATGGTGAGAATTTTTTTGTTACCGATCACATACTTAATTGTGGCACAACTTTGTAGTGGTATACCTCTTTTTAACCTATTATAAAAAATCCCGGCAATGATTGGTCTTTCTGAATTTATTTCAGCTTCTTTTTCCACAATTGACGCAATAATTACAATTTTCTTTAGCTCTGCTTGATTAAGTTTTTGAGTATCTGGATGAATTTGTTGAATAATTTCCCAGAATCTTTCAACCATCTTTTTTGCGACTGCCTCTTTTGAAACACCGTAAGGAAACTTATACGTATCAGGGAATAAATATCCTTCAAGGGATTCTTTTTTCGCAAAATCATCAAACTCAGACGATGAACAGATATTTTCCTGCTCAAGAATTTTACCTATCTCATGACATGTAATCCCTTCTGGAAAAACAAGCTTTATATATGCAATTTCTCCTTTCAAAAGTTTTTCAACAACATCATAAATGTAAGGTTTCCCACTGAATTCATAAATACCACTGCGCAGTTTCTTATCAGCATGGCTTCTATTAAGAATTCTTAGAAAAAGCCGTGTATTTTTGACAATACCTTTTTCTTTTAGCAAAACCGCTATATTTGCAGCCGTTAAATTTTTTGGTACTTCAACAAGTGTGCCAGGAGGTTGAAATTCACCATAAAGACTTTCATGAAACCTGGCAACAGAAATGACGATTGTAATACCAACAACAATAGTTACCCCGATGATCACAACTCTCATGTTTTTCCCTCAAGTACTGTACGGCGCAACAAGTCCATACCCGCAAGCGCAGCCCTCATTTTAATTATAGAACGTTGCCCTGATAATTGAAGTTTTTTAGACACAACACGCGTGTTTGACAATGCGACTGCCATGTAGACAAGTCCAACTGGCTTTTCAATACTGCCTCCTTGTGGTCCTGCAATTCCAGTGATTGCAAGAGATACATCAGATTTTCCATATTTCCTGGCACCTTTTGCCATAGCAATTGCAGTTTGCTCGCTTACAGCACCATATTTTCGCAAAATCGTCTTTGGTACTTTCAAAAGTTTTTTCTTCAGTTTGTTTGAATAAGCCACAATAGAACCATTGAAAATCATAGAACTTCCAGGTATTTCTGTTAACAGGTGCCCGGCAAGTCCGCCTGTGCATGATTCAGCAAAACAACATGTCAGATTTTTCTCCCTTAAAACTCTGAAAAGGCTCTCAGGAATTGAAATACCACCTGTACCAAGAAAGGAGTTTCCGAAAATTTCGTTTAATTTCCTTTTAACATCGCAAAACAGGTCCTGTTCTGGCAGGGGTAGCTTCAGCCAGAGTTCAATCAAATAAGGAAGCGCAAGTATCGTCCAGAAACCGCCCTTTAGTTCTATTTCTTTTCTTAATTTTTCAGTTTTTTCTTCAACGACTGCCTCTGGCTCACCGGCGATGCCGAAACACATTCTTACAAAGGATTTCGAATTCTCCTGTTTTCTTCTTTTTAACAATTCTGGGACCACCTGAAATTGAAGCATTTCTTCAAACTCTTTTGGAACACCAGGAAGCAAAAAAAGAACTTTATTTTTATACTCAACCATCATTCCTGGAGCAGTTCCGGTGGTGTTAGTGAGCTTTATTGCTCCTTCTAGCATCATTGCCTGTTTCTTGTTTTTTTCAGGAATGTGTTCTATTCCCCTTGCCCGAAACCTCTCTTTTATTTCTGCCCAGAGGTTTTCAGAAAAGAAAAGGGTTTTACCGGTTAATTCAGAAATTGCTTCCCTAGTAATATCATCAAATGTTGGCCCAAGCCCGCCTGAAATAATGACTGCATCTCCATTGCTTAAACAAAATTCCACAGATTTAATAATTGCTCCTGGTTCATCTGGAACTAAGATGTTGTAGTTCAGAGAGAAATCATGCATTTCAAGAATTCTGGTCGCAATGTGAACATTCGTGTTGGAAACATGATAAAAAAGTTCACTTCCAACACATACAAGATTTACATCCTTGATGGGTTTTGTTTCAGCCATTGGGATATTGAAATATGGATTTAGTCACCCAGGTCAATCTTTTTTACGATTGAGCCATCCACAAGATTATGAAGTTCTATGAAATTGTCAGAAATCAAACCGATTCCCGGAAAATTTTTTGGAAGGGCGCAGCTACCAGGATTTAGAAAAATGATATCATCAATTTTCTCAAGACACGCAAAATGCGTATGGCCGGTTACAATGATATCAACAGCCCAACTTTTTCCTAATTCAACAAGTTTCTCTTTTTCATACCTGTGTCCGTGTGTAACAAAAATTTTTCTGCCGTAATGGAAAATAAACGCAAATGGGTCACATAATGGAAATTTACTTACCAGTTGATCAACATCAGAGTCACAATTACCTTTTGCGCATATCACAGGCAATTTCAAATTATTGATTTTCTCTGCGAGTGACCCAGGTGCATGTCCATCAGGAACAGGATTTCTTGGTCCAAAATAATATATATCTCCGGCATGTATCACGCAGCACGTGTCAGATTTGATATACCTTTCCACCTTATCCCACGCATCTAAAGAGCCATGAGTATCACTGATTACAATAATGTTCATTTATTCCCCCTTTTTTAAAACCGGTTTTTTCGGGAGAACATCAACGAAAAATTCAAGACTTACAGGATTTTTGTTTTCTTTTAAGACAATTTTTATATTCTTTTTACCGATGTCATCAAACTTTGAACTGAAAATGTATACATCCTCAAATCTGGAAATTTTATAATCAGCAACACCTTCCGCACTTATAGACGATTCAAGACCACTGATACGATTCCCGTATCGATCAAGAACACAAAATTTCACCTCAAACACCTGTTGCTGAATTGCAATTGGATTAAACTCAAGCATTTTCATCTGTGCAGGATAGGATGGAATCACAGAAAAACTGTTAGACCTACCAATATGCCCCATTCCATCACTCACAACAATGTATGTTTCTGAAACTGCTTTTTCAAATGTAATGGTCTCCATCCATATGCCAGAAGACATATCTTCCTGAACATATCCTGGCATATTTGTATCTCCATGAAATGTAAAACCCTTTGCCCTGTTGCCATATCTATCAAGTGCTTTTATTGTTATTGATACAGGGGTGCCGGCTTCGATGGGTGATTTCATGGGACTAATTTCAAATCGCTCAAGAAGGCCTGGTCTCACTTTTACTGAACAGGATTCCCTTATTGTAGTCCCTGCAATAGAAAAATTCACTCTGTTTTCTCCTGCCTTATGGAAAACAAAGGATGCATTGATCCTGCCGCTGGTATCTGTAAAAAATTCAGAAGGGTATTCAGCTTCGCTGCTGGTAGAAGCCAATATTTTGACTCCTTGCCTTGTTAATGTATTACCATAAGTGTCTTTTACTGTAATTGTAAATGTCGAAGGAATTCCTGCATAAATAAGAGTGGGTGGTAGAATTTCAATTGATGCAGGCTCACCTGATTCAACTGTAAACTCCTCAGTAGTTGACCATAACCCTTCAGAACCGACTACTATAAGAACATTGCTTGGACAAAACTTTTTAATCTGAACCATGACATTACCGATGCCTTTTTGAAGAGAAACTTCAGAAGGTTCAATGGTCTGAGTAAGGTCCAGTATTTTTACCTTTTCATCTTTCTCAACTATATTACCACCATTATCAACGGCTCTTATAGTAATCGGTACAAATTTTCCTGCCTGAATTTTTGAAGGCAGGTTAATAACCTGATACGTGACTACACGAGGTAAAACCTTTGTTTCTTGAACTTCCTCTTTTTTCTCTTCAACAGAAGTTTCTTCCTTTGGTTTTTCACCGGGTCCTGTTAACGCAAGTGATGGTTTTTGAAAAGAAGGGAAACTAATGTTTCTGCCAATTTGAGCATGTCCATCAGCATAAAGAATACCGTAGCCACCAGTGTGAGGAGTGGGAAGTTCAGGGTACAACGATGTGATTTCAGTCATCAACCATAAGTTCGGAGCATCTGAGCTCTGTTTACCTTTAACTGCCTCATTCCAGAGATAATTGGTTCCATATTTATTGAATTCTGATGTGACTGCTGGACAGAAAAATAATTGAGGCGTTGCACCATACTTCTTTAATAAATTGTGAATACCGCGAGGGTCACTGGCATCTCTGGGATAAAACACTGCATCAGGCAGTCCATCGTGGTCAGCTTCAAACATTGCCAGTGCCTGTCCAATTTGCTTTAGATTATTTATGCATACAGAATCCTTTCCCTTTTTCACAAGTTGATATCCACCGAGGGACAGGGTGGAAACTATGGCAGCAACAGATGCTATTTCTATCAAGGTAAATCCTTTTATTATCATATATATATTTTAAAAATTTTTTGGCAGTTTGTCAAAGTGAAATTTTGTGAAATTTTCCATCGAATCAAGAAATTTGTTATAATTTATCACCAAAACCATTTACATAACAAGGAATACAAATGAAATACCCCGATGTGTGGGGAAAGGGAATGATTTTCGCATTTTCTGGTATTGAAGGAAAAACTGATTGGTTTCATCCGTTTATTGCGACAACTGACTCTGATTTTGGACAATTTATTTTTGTATTCGATGAAAAAATACAATTCGGATTCAAAAATCTGAACAATTGTGAAAAACCGCGCACATTAATAATCAGCTCTGATATTTTTTTGATTAAAGAACCTGATGTTGCGATGGTTTTTGTAGAAAAAGACGGAATTATCGGAAGATATTCTTCAAAGTTTATTCCATATCTGGAAAATCCAGAAGAATCAAAATGTGCAAATGAAATCATTGCATCTACTAAAAACGGAAATGTAGCCCTTGTAATTCTGCCAGAGAAAAAAATTTTTTCATATGTTTTTGATTTCAAAAACAGGAAAACTGCGGTCAGAAAAGCAAGAAAAATTTTAAGTGAAGTTTCCATTGAGAAAGAGATAAAAAAGAAACTTGATTTTTTCAATAAAGTTGATTATCCAAAGTTCAACAGTGATATAGAAGAAAAAACTTATTTCAAGGCAATTTCCATTATGAAGGTGAATTGTGAAAGTAAACAAGGCAAAATCAATCGTCTCTGGACGACACCCGATCGATGGCCTCATAGACATATGTGGTTCTGGGATTCAGCATTTCATACATTTGGAAATCGCTTCATTTCTCCTCAAATTGCTGAATGCACATTACTGGCAGTGCTGGGTTGCCAGAGAAAAGATGGTTTCATTTCAATTACAATGAGTCCTGAAAAGAAAAGGTTGTATGAAAACATTACTCAACCGCCTCTTTTTGCATGGGCTGCTTTGGATTTGTTTCAAGAAACTAAAAACTATGATTTTTTAAACACTGTGTACAATGGAATTTGCAGATACATTAAGTGGCTATACACAAACCGCGATAGAGATGGTGATGGACTTCTTGAATGGATTGTTGATGGGCCACCTACATCAAAATGCGGGGAATGCGGTATGGATAATTCTCCACGATTTGACGATGTCTATCCTGATGAACCCATAGCAGCCATTGATTTAAACTGTTTTGCCATCAATGAAATGAACTGTCTTTCTCAAATAGCAGAAATCCTGAAGAAAAAGGAAGAATCTTTGATATGGAAAAAACTCGCAGAGGAAAAGAAAAAACTTGTCGATCGATTCTTATGGGACCAGGAAGATAGATTTTATTATGACAGAAGACGAAATGGCCAGTTTATCAGAGTAAAAACACCGGCCTCTTTTCTTCCGTTGCTTGCAGAAGTGCCTAATGTGAAAAAAGCCAGTCAGATTCACAAAGCCCTGATTAATAAAAATGTCTTCTGGACAGATTTCCCGATTCCATCAACTGCGAAAAATGAAAAATCCTTTTGCAAGGACATGTGGAGGGGAGGAACATGGTTGAACTACAATTTTCTTGTGTACAGAGGACTATTAAAATATGGATTCCAAAAAACAGCAAAACAGCTACTAATAAAAACAAAAAATGCGATTGAAAAATGGTATAAGGAAAGGGGTTCTATTTTTGAGTTTTACGACCCTGACAACGATATTCCGCCACAAGACCTTCCGAGAAAGGACTGGCTCGGAACAAAGGGCTGGACAAGAACAATCACCGATTATCAGTGGAGTGCAGCCATTTACGTTACCATTGTCAATGAATTGATAAGGGGTAATCATGAGTACTAATGATTTTGAATTTAAGAAGAATTTTGCTGAAACTCTTGAAAGGCATAAAAAACTTCAATCAGCAAAAAAGGGTTGTCTCATTTACACTTTTTTGCCAGAAGAAGAAGAAATTGTAAATTCAGTCAAAGTTCCTCAACTTGAAGAAATTGATTTCAAAAAAAATGTATTATTACTTCCGAAACTTCTTTGTGATAGGGAAGAAAAACTTTACAGATACAGAAGTGATTACCCTGACGATTCAATACCAGTACTTGCTTTACGGTATGGCTCCGGAATATTTGCGGGTATGATTCTTGGCTCCTTGAGGTTTGGTGCAAACACATCCTGGATAGAACCTGTTGGAAAAACAATAGAAGAAACAATAAACTTCCCATGGAAAAAGGACAATGAATTCATTGATATTGCTCTTACCGGGCTTCAATATGCCACAAAAAGAATGAAGAATAAGTGCTATGTATATCTATCCGGATATCATTCTCCTCTTGAATTAGCATTTATTTTAAGGGGTTCTGAATTTTTTCTTGATGTCTACGAGTGCCCTGATAAAGTACATACATTGATAAAACGCTGCGATGAAGCCCTGAAATGGGTATATCAACTGATAGAAAATAATGTTAAGAATGAAAATTATGGAAACATAGCTGGCTTTTTGTGGATGGAAAGATGCCTCTCATTTTTAAGCGAGGATGCAGCCGGGCTTCTTTCACCGCAACATTATAAAGAGTTTGGCGTGCCGTATACCAACGAGGTTTTTAAAAGATTCGGCGGCGGTTTTCTTCATGTCCATACTCAGTCATATCATCAGATGGAAAATATTTCCAGTATTGAATATCTTACGACCTACAACTGGAGACCTGATCCAAATACACCTGAAGCCATCAGTATTCTTGACAAGTTGCTTGATGGTGCAAAAAAGAAAATTGTTGTAATTGTTGCAACCCCCCGGGCCATTCAAGAAAAAATCGAGATTCTATCTCAGGGAAGATTTTTCTTGCTTTGCTACTGCAAAGACAAAAATGAGCAACAATCTATCGTGAACTTTGTTAAAAAAATGGCCCCCATCGAATGAGAATTATCTTGATTGAAAAGTGTATTTCCTATCAGTAGCGCCAACAACTTCTTTATCTACAGAATTATAGATGCAACCTGGGTCAGGTGCCATAAAATCTCCATAGTATGCGTATGCTCTTGCCACACAGCCGCCACAAACTGAAAAATACTGTCCTTTACATCCACAATTTTCTGGATGGTCCCTTCTATCTCTAATCATCGCTAATATCTCAGAGTTTTCCCATATGTCAAGAAGGTGCTGCTTACTAATTGTTCCATTTTGTTTAACATTTCCAATTCTTACATCTGGC
>JAKPDB010000123.1 GCA_029552985.1 bacterium | reverse complement strand
AGGTTTTTCTGAATGGGCAGATGAAAGATTGTCTTATATAAAGCAGGTTGTAAAAAAAGAGAAAAAGCCAGGAAAAATTCAGGTGTTCACTGATGCAAGGGCAACTGTTGAAAGGGATATTGATGCAATTATAGAAAGTTGTAAGCTTGCTGGCTTTAATGGATTTGACCTTGCCCAGACAATTATTGATGAAACAAGTTTATGGCAGAAAATTCAAAATGCCGGCTTCACCTGGACAGTGGCACATCACCTGATGCTTATCAATACTGACTGGAAAGAAATATCAAATATGGCTGCTGGTACAAAGGATGTGCAGGGAATTATTAACCGCTATGTTTATGAAAAAGTTAAGGAGCGCATTTTAAAATTACTCGGTTCAAGACCACAAACAAAAAGAGAAATGATAGACCTTGCAATTCTCGCAGATGAACCTAACCCTCAACCCCATTTTCTAATGATTAATTTTATTCCTGCATTGCGAGCGTGTTTTCATCAATATCTTCAAAATCAGGGCTTGACCCCTGAATTTTTCGGCAAAAAAAACTGGGAAGAAGTTGATGCCATCGGTATAGCGACAAGACAAAGCCCAACCATTGAAAACATTCTCAAACAATTTGGAATAGAAATTGATTGGGTTCAGAACCAGACAAACACACAGCAGGACGAAGAAATTGCTCAGATATCGCCAGTGTCAGGAGATGGGACCGGCCAGAAACAAGAAAAAAAGGAAAATTTGCAACGCGTCAGGATTCCTGTTCGGCAAAATTTACTTGATGCCACACCTGATGAAAAACGCCTGTATTACTGGACGCAAAAATTCAGAAGTTATTACACGAGACAGATTTATTCCCAGGGAACAAGGGTTATCAAGGAACTTTCAGATAATTCCTGGCTGAAAAAAAATATCAAAATAAGCCCGAATTTCCAGGCAGCGCCAATGATGGAAACAAGAATGTGGGATGGTGCACTCAATCTTTTTGAATGGGCAAGAACAAATACAACAAACTTCCTTTTGTGCGAGGACTGGATTAATGATCCTTATCGGGTAGGGTTCGGGTTTTCTTTGCTTTCTGCATCAGCAAGAAAAAACAATCAGCAACTCGGGTATCTTATTGTTGTGGATAGAAATTTCAGACGCAGATATCTTACCGGGCTTGCTATGGGTGTTAAATTGTTTATTGATTATTTTTATGGTCCTCTTGCAACAAAAGGACCTGCCTGGGCAAGCAGTCCCGAGTATGCAGGGGACTGGTGTGAGATGCTTCAGTTCACAGCAAATTGTGAAAACGACATTGTTTCAAGTCAATTGAGAAAAGCAGATACTGCCATCCTTATCGCAAACTCATCAGAAATCAACAGCGTCTTTTACAGCGCAACGAATTTTGAAACAGAACTTGTTGGACGGGCTTTTGGTGCAAGACCGCTTTTTAGAAGGGCAGGTATCTACACAGCGCTTGTTGACAGTCAAATTCCTGTGGAAATTGTGTCTGAAGAAGAAATCATTGAAGATAACACCCTTTCAAGATATAAGGTTCTTTATGTTGTGGACACACATGTAAGCACTGCTGTCCAGCAGAAGATTAAAGAGTGGGTAAGAAATGGTGGGACACTCTGGGCTGATTACATTGCCATTGCAAAAAATGAATATGACCAGGATACAAACATTATGAATGAGGTTTTCGGACTTTCAGAAAGAGGCACACTTCCAGGTGTGAAAAATTTGCCAGCAGAAAAGGGAGAAAAAATCACAATTCTCAATCATCAAGCACTTGAACCGGTTTCTTTTACTGGTTCGCTTTTTCAACCCGAATGGAAACTTTCTACCGGTAAGCCAATTGCTGTTTTTGAGGATGGTTCACCTGCTGCGGTTTTCAACAAATACGGCAAAGGCAATGCTATCATTATAGGTTGTTCTGCTCTAACATTCAGTCCATATAGCACTCAGAGCATCAATAATCCTGAATTTGAAAAGGTGAGAAAACTTATCACTTTTGCAGTAGAAACAGCAGGCGTGAAAAAACACTGTGAAGTAAATGTCCCTGGTATCAGCTGTTTTGTAAGAGATGGAGAAAATCAATCAGTGTTATTTTTGATCAATTCAACAGGCAAAAAACAGGATGTTCAGGTAAAACTTGATGTGCCCAAAAAACTTATTTCAGCATTTGACGCAAAAGGAGAAAAACTGGATTTTGTCCAGCAAGATGATAAAGTTATCTTTTCAAAGACCATTGAAGAAGATGATGGAGATATCTGCGTCTTCAAATGGTAGTATAGAAATTTTTCTCATTCTTAAAAGGACTGGCTGATTCTTTTACAAAATTTTCCCCTTGTAATTTCTTAAGAATTTCTTTCAAGCCATGGTAAAGCTCAAACTTGTCCAATATCCAGTCAACATGACTTTTAATAGATAATATACGCTCATCGTACAAATCAGAACTCATCACAATAATTTTCAAGTAAGGAAACCTTTCATGAACCATCTGGACCAATTCATAACCCGTCATCATGGGCATATGAAGGTCTGTGATTATAAGAAAGATTTTCTCATCGTTTTCTATGATGCCAATAGCATCGTGAGCATCTGTAATAGATGTTGATTCGAAGCCACATTTTTTCACGATAATACTTACAAGATTACACACTGCTTGGTCGTCATCAACAATAAGAATTTTTCTTGTTTCCATCAAAAAGTCCTTTATAGTGTTATTTTAACTTTTTCTTTCTGTAAGTCAAGTTTTTATCTTTACTTTTGGTCTATTAACTAATTCTGGAATATGAAGGATAATAAAAATATGAAAAATGGTATTTATGAAGTGATAGGCAATTCAATTCGGAAAATACGCAAAGCCATGGGGATGACACAGGAGGAGCTATCGTCGAAAACAGGTATTAGCTCCAGTTTTCTCAGCCATATTGAAAGAGGCACAAAAAAGGCAAGCATTGAAACCATTTATAAGATTGCGAATGCCCTTCAGGTACCCATTGAGAAACTCTTTGCAGAAATTCCTGTACCAGCTGATAAGTATAAAAATGATACTTTTGTAAAAAGAATAGGAACACTTGTAAAGGATAAGGATGAAGAATACAAAAAAATTCTTTTGAAACTTGCCAAACTTCTTAGCTCAAAGAAGTAATGTTTCCTCTGGAAAATCTACCTCAATCTGACGAAATAGGATTAAATGACGAATGTCCTCCACCACAGCATTATATCGCGGGAAATTTAGTTTTTCCCTAAGCTTAAAATAAAGCAATCTGTTTTTTCACCCGGAGAAACGCCTTGAAATAAAAATGTCCTATGCTACATGAGGACCAAACTTTTAAAATTCAATATATTCCTTGCGCGCCGCATTCTGTACTTCTAATCTTTTTAGATTAATCTCATCTACGTTTTTTTCCAAAATAGAAAATAAATACGGGTCTATTTTTTTATCTTTTGCCATATCTTGTAAAATCTTCAGACCTATCTTTACGTCCATTTTACTTCGATAGGGTCTCTCCTCTGTTAAGGCATTAAAAATATCACTCACACACATAATCCTTGAACCAATAGGAATCATTTCTCCTTTTAAATGAAATGGATATCCGGTCCCATCAAATTTCTCATGATGTAATGAAGCCCATGTGTTTATAATATCAATGGAATCAATGCTTTCAAAAGTTCTATAAGTATAGTAAACATGCTTTTTCATGATATCAAATTCATCCTTTTCCAGTTTTCCTTTTTTGTCTATTATTTCCACTGGTATTCCAATTTTGCCAAAGTCGTGTAGATATCCTGCAACCCTCATTAATTTACATTCATACTCAGAAAAACCACAATATTTAGCAATTTCTTGAGCAACCATGGATACACCAATTGAATGAAAAAAAGTGAATGGGCTTCTGAAATCAATCAAATCAGACAATATTTTCGAAAATTCTTCAAATTCATTAATATCAATCTCAATGACTTTAAAATTAAATCTTTTTGAAATCATTCCATCCATAATTGGGGAAGAAATATCAATCCAAAAATATTCCGCATCAGAAATAGATAGCAATGTATCCACAATATCAGGGTTAAACATTTCCCCTTTATTTTCATTAATCTTTTTAATTATACCGTCCTTTTGCTTGAATATTTCCTCATTCTTGTTTACCAATACATCAATCTTATCTGCAAGATGAATTATGTGACTTTCAAACGGTACTGCTTCTTCTTCAAATTCTTTACCCTTTCCATGTTCCCATTTAACATGATGAAATTTTATTATCCTTGCCATACTTTCAAAATATTTAAATTTCTTTAAAATGAAAGAACCTTTTTTTGCATGTTCATGAGGATTTTCAAATTCAAAATTGAGAGATTCAAGTCGTTCCTTTAGAGAAGTTGCGCCAATATCATGAAGAAGTCCAGCCCATAAAATTTCATTCTGCTTCTCAACAGAAAGTCCCATTTCTTTTGCAATTAAAACCGCAATATATGAAACGTTATTCTGATGACCCTTTAGATGCGGAGATATCATATCGGCAGTATCTGCAACCAAATTTATCAGTTGAAAAAGAGATATTTTTTCTGCTTTTTTTATAACCATGACAATTCGTATTATAGGTCTGTAACACTTTAAGGAACAAATTTCCTTTTTTATTGTTGTTTTGATTATACCCGGCCCCACGAATCTGTCAAGAAATTAAAGACCAATGATAAGTAATCAGGCAGTTTTTTCAACACAAACTGCAAGGAATCCAAAAAGCCCTATCTTTTACTCAAATGAAATAACATTAAACGCTACATTTCCTCTGGATTTTGTTCCACAAGGACCAATTTGTCCTTTCCCTGTTACTGATTCATACACTCCATCCATCTGGCTATCAGTGTATTTTAAAAACCACTCCCGCAATTGAATGCGAAGTTGCCTTTTGATTTTTTCAAACCCAGTAGCATTGATAAGATTTTTTTCTTCATGGGGGTCTGTCTTCAAATCATAAAGTTCGTCAGGTCCATACGGGTATCTCTTTACATACTTCCATCTTCCTGTTCTGACCATTCTTACAGGACCGTATTCATCAAAAATCACAACAAACTCTCTCTGGTCTGCTTCTTTTCCTCTCAATACGTCAGCAAAACTTCTCCCGCAAAGATGTTGAGGCCCGGAAATTTTTAAGCCA
>JAKPDB010000108.1 GCA_029552985.1 bacterium | reverse complement strand
ACCTGGTGTCCTCTTCCATCACACAATGGTAGATAAACATTAACATTTCCAAGCGTGGCGAGTCCTCCAGGAGCACAATTTTTTTCAATCAGGCACACTGTTGCGTTATTTCTTGCCGCTGCAATTGCGGCAGCCACGCCTGCAACCCCGCCTCCAATGATTGCAACATCATATTTTTTCCACACATCAAGCAATCGTGCGTCCTCCCTTATTCTCTTCATTTTGACTTTACCCTGTAAGGAAGCAGCCATCTCTTTCTTTTAATAAATTTCCCGCCTTTGAATCTTTGTTCAATTTTTTTCTGCTGTTCAAGGAAATCAAAACAACTTCTCATGCATCCTCGTGAACCACATATACCGTAACTGCCTGCTTCGCCCCATCTTTGTAGCATTGCATGTCCCTCTACAATATAGCCGCTGGGAAATTGTTGTGTTTTTCTCCATCTTGCTGTCGAAAGCGTCCAGCAGAATTTGTATGCGGCTTCTTCAGAAAAATCCTGTTTTGAAGCATCTATATTCCAGCCAGGAAAGTCCTTGTGAATAAACGGTGAAACCCTTGAATCACCGCCATGGTAACTGAGTGTACATTTTCCAGTGTGTATATCAGCCCACTGATAGATATTTCCATCAATTTCTATCTGAACTTTTTTGTTTTCTTTTATATGAGGAATTGCTTTTGAAGGGCAATCTTCAACACATTTCATGCATTTTGTACAGATACTGCCGGGTTTTACAAGATTGTCGGGTTCAATATCCATATCTGTGATAATCGCATGCAATCTCTGCCTTGGACCAAATTTTTTTGACAGAAACACTTTACTCCATCCGATTTCACCAAATCCTGCGCAGATTGCAGCAATTCTTATGGCAAGGTTCACATCAGGCAGAGATTGATTTTTTTTCAGTGGCTTTCCCGGGTTTTGTGCCTCTGGAACTCCCGGATAATACGGAACCGCTTCATAGCCATGGTCTTCAATGAAGCAGGCTAATTGATAAAGAGGTTCAGGAATGAAAAAGGTATTGAGGAGTCCATGATAATCAAAATATGTGTATGATATCCAGTTTGTCCCTTCTTCGATTCCGCGCCAGCCACCTCTGAGAATTCTTTTTCCGACAACTATGACTGTTTTTGCTTCAGGGAAAATAGACGCAGGATGCATATGTATCGGCGCATTTTTGAATCGTTCTATGGAGGCGAATCCAACCAGGTCAAGTCCAACTTCATATCCCTGTTTCCTGATCTCTTCTTTTGTTAACTTTTTCATTTTAATCTCGTATCGTGGTAAATGATTTCCCCGGTTTTATCTATCTGCCAGGTTTTTCTTTTTCTGAAAGATGTTTTGAAAAGATTCTTTATCCTTTTTGACTGTTCCAGATGCTGGAGGCATGTTCTTGAACATATTGCAGCGATTCTATCTGGTTTTGCATTTTCATAATACATGTCGGGAGCAGCTCCATTTTTACAAATTTTACATGTCTCATAATCAATATCAGACACAACTATTTTCTTTCCAAGTACTTCAAAGGTATGTCCGGTTTTTTTGATGGCTCCCAGTGGACACATTTTTAAACATTCTTCGCAAAGGTCGCATATATTTTCTTTTTTTATCGGGTCAGGTTCAATGTCTGCGTCAGTGATAATTAACTGAAATCTCTGTCTTGGACCGAATTGTTCTGTGAGAAAAATTCCACAGTATCCAATTTCACCGAGTCCAGCCCTTATAGCCGCATCTTCAATGTCAATGGTCACGTT
>JAKPDB010000096.1 GCA_029552985.1 bacterium | reverse complement strand
CGCCGTATCTGTCTTTGAGGTAGTTGATTGCGCTCTCAACGCTGGGCGCTATGTTGTGGAATCCTTTGGCCGTGATCTCGTATCCCCAGGCCTCGTATTTTGATTTTTTGATCGTGTATACCATTTTGTTCTCCTTTCTGCTTGTAAGAGCCCTGAATTCTTGTTTCGTCATAGTATATGGCCTCCTTCTTGGTATTCTGCCGGGATTAGCCGCCCGGCTCGGCCTTTATAGGTTGTTACGTCACTCTGCGATACTGAAAGTGTATCCCCATACTCCGTCCTGTCCGATTTCCCCGCCAAAGTACACATGCACTGGTTCGGGGAAAAACTCAGTCTGAAAATATGTCCTGATGATGTTTTCGGCTTCCCCGGGGTCGCAGGTTGCCCCAAGAGAACGGCCACTTTCTGTTTTTATGACAGCTCCGTGTGAGAAATTGCAGGAGCAGCCGGGGTTTGTGATTTTTTTTATTTTCATAATTTCGTTTGTCATTTCCATTCTCCCTTCTTTTTTTCTTGTTGATTAGATTATAGCACAAATGTATGACGTTGTCAACAGATGTCATACGATGTTTTAAAATTTTTTCAATCCACGAATCCCTTGTCACACAAGGCTTTCAGCGATTCTATATAAATCCGCAATATTCTGAATATAAAAGAGGCAAAAAAAAAATCCCCCGGCATCAACCGGGGGTGTTCTTCTCCTTTCCTTTCAATGTGTCTATAGATTTTTTCAAAATATCGGGCACCGGCAAACCCATTTCGCCGGCATTTTCAAGTATAGAAAACAATTCATTTGCAATGTAAAAATAAATAACCGCATCTCTGATAACGTCGGCGGTCCCTAGTGCCATGTCCACCAAGTGGCCACATGCTACTAGTATGAAAATCAATACTTTCCTTGCAATGCCTCTCCCGCCTACTGCGCTAGAAATTTCTCTTCTTACTCCGGCGGCCAGCACTCCTGTTATATAATCTATCACAACAAATGCAACAAGTATTTGTATCAATGCTGGCCACCCCCCGAATAGATATGTCACGAGTGAGCCCCCTATGGCTGCAATGTATTTTAGTATGTCTTTGAATTCCACGTTTTCACTTCCTTTCTAACTTGTCGATGATAAATGACAGCACTCTTGCAAATTCAGCTCTTGTAATAGGCTGGTCTGGTTTAAAATTGCCATCAGGGTAGCCGGTCATATATCCTGCATTGATGGCCTTCTCTATATACGGCTGTGCCCAATGGCCTTCGTAATCTTTTGCCACTTTTCCTCCCTCCAATCTTTTTCGGAATTCGGCTATATCAAAATGCCTACCTGGGCAATTTGTTGCTGCCCCTTTCACTTCACCGTGGCCTAGCACTTTTGACACAGGTATTTTGTGTCGTTCCATGACATCTCTGCACAGCCGCTCTAGCGCTTCCATTTGTGCTGGTGTAGGTTTTTGTTTATCAAAATCCCCAACAAGGCATATACCTATGCTTTTCCTATTCATACCATCAGCGCT
>JAKPDB010000062.1 GCA_029552985.1 bacterium | reverse complement strand
TGGCTGCTGGTGTTCTGTTGTCCGTGTCTGCAAACCGTTGTCCCTGTTGAGTTTAACTGTTATTGTCTTTGTCGTGTCGGGTTGTGCGTTTGCGTATTTTTTCTTTTCAGAAGGGGAGGGAATTTTTTTTAATTCAATTTTGTCTGCGTGGTAAGGGTGGAAGCTCTTTTGCAAGCTTTGCCCTGTGCTTGGGCTTGTGGGGCTTGCAAATGTGCTTACACCTGTGCGTTGGCTTATTGTTGTTACTTTATTCATTAACTGAAAGTTCTTTTATTAAGTCAACTATTTTGTTGTTGCTGAACTGTGTTCTAAACTCAATTTTTACTTTGCTGTCAAAGAATTTTTCAGCGTGTTTGATTTTGAATTTTTCTTCATCTCGAAGCCCGTCTTTGCTGTTTACATCTTTGGTCTCAACAATGAAGTTTAGTTTTTGCTCTCCGTCTTTGAATTTCAAAACATAGGCAAAGTCAGGTGAATATGATTTGCCACCTGCAACTGGAATTTTAATTGAGTTTTTAGGGATTTTGGTGAACACAATTACTTCTTTTATTTCTGTCTTGATGTTAGATTTCTCCAAGTCAGAATCGTAATACAATTCGTCAAAGAAGTAAGAGTCTGCAACATCTTCGTCTGAAAACAACACACCAACATCAGAAGCGGAAATTTCTTTTAGCACATTTCCTTTTTCGTCTGTCAGCTTGGTTGGATGAATGCTGTTAGAAACCTTTTTATATTCAATCGAATACTTGTCAAAGGCTTGTGTCATTAAGAAAAAGTCAAAATTTTGTTTGATTATTCTCAATGTAGTTTGGTTAAGATATTTATTGATGTCCGTTTGTGAGTCAATGATTGATTGATGTAATGTTGCGATGTTTATGTTTAGAATCTTTGAAAGTTCTTTCAAAAAGTCGCTGTATTTCATTATGGAAATAGTTGCAGTCTTTCGGTTGTAAACAGATTCAGGTTCGCTTGCAATTGCTTTGTTGTCCTTAATTTCAACTTTTGAAATTCTCTCATTAATTCCGTCCGAAGTGAAATTGTCTTTTTGTGCTTTCAAAAACTCTGTAAACAAAGTTTTGAAGTTGGCTTCGTTGTCAAACTTGTATTCAAGAATTACTTTCTCATTCAGTTTTTCCCATAGGTCTTTCAACTCTTGATATTTCTCAGTTCTAACAACAACTTTCTTTTTTGGGTCGGTTGCTTTGCGAACCTTGTTAGAGTTTACGCCTTCAAATATTCTCGGATAGTTTTGTTTGATGAAGTCAAACCCACCTGCCTTGAATGAGTTTGTTCTTGTGATTACGTTATTAGTGTCCAAAACTTCCAAAAGTTCGTCTTCGGTTGTTTCGTATAATTCGCAAATCTTTTTAATCATTTGCTCAGAAAGTTTGTCTGGAACTTGCTCAATGGAAATAGCTCCCGATTTCTGATTGATTTCACTAACCAATTTATCTACAAAGTCGCTTTCGGTAAAGTCAACAAAGTAGTTCAAATAAAATTGCTCGTCCTTTACACGATTGCCATATTCATTCACTGGTAAACGCAAACCACGACCAACTTCTTGAAGTTTTGAAATTTCAC
>JAKPDB010000051.1 GCA_029552985.1 bacterium | reverse complement strand
TATGGGATGGTGGAACAAATAATATCCAGAGCCACATCCGCTGGATAAGAGACAAGTGTAATAAAGGGTATGCTGTGATGGTGTGCGATGTATCAGGTATGGGCTCTATTTCGCCAAACCAGATTGGAGGAAGAACGATTTGTGAACCAAGAGGCACGATTCATAAGTTTAATGATGACCTTTTGTGGCTTGGCGACAGCATTGCGGCGATGCGGATTTATGATGTAATAAGGGCATGCGACATGATTGAAAACTGGCAATATCTTGATAAAAATCACATTACCTGCTTTGCCTCAGGATATGCAGGAATTTATGGAAGGATTGCGGCAATCTTAGATAAAAGAATTAAAAAGGTTGAGATCGACAAAAGCAGTATTAAAAATTTTGCTGAAATTGTTGAAAACAAGTACTATGACCAGTATAATGTAAGAAGCATTGTTCTACCGGGGATATTGAAATATTTTGACCTATCGGACTTTGAAAAGGGGGTTAAATGAACAAAGCAGTTGAAGACAGAATTAAGGGATGTCTTGTCGGTTCATACATTGGAGCAGAACTTGGGTTTTTAAGAATTGCAAAGCCAGACCTTTTGAAAATCGAAAAACCCCAGCATATGTTTTCTAAAAAATTGGAACCTACTAGTGAATATCAAATGCAGGAAAAAAGACAGACCTACTGGAAAATGACTCCATTTATTGATATTGGACTAAAAGCATATCTGAAGTATCAACACAGGGTCATTCCTGAAGAGTTTGCACTTCTGGTGAAAGATGATAAAGACCTTGCGTCCCCTGTGTTTAACTGGGACGATATTCACACAATACAGGAGGTATTGAAGGAAGGGATGCATCCGCGTATTTCAGGGCTTGGGGTCGTTCCAACAGCAAATATATGCGCGGCAATGCCTGCAGTTGGCATTTATCATGCTGCTGACCCTGAATATGCCTATCTTGATGGAGTTGAACTTGCCTCTGTGGTTCAGTGCAGAACCGGTGCTGACTGGGCAGGACTATGCGCAGCAACAATCGCTGCATGCCTGGATACGGATTTATCTGTGGATGAAATAATAGAAGTAGTGCTGAAGATTGCCCATAGAAATGCAAGGAATGTTTTTTATCAGATGAACAAAAAAATTCGCTCAGCAGTGAACATGAGTATGGGAAATGAGGAGGAATTTTTAAACTGGTGGTATTACAATGGTGGAAATAACCCTGACAGGGTGACCTTTAATGTTGTTGAATTTGTTCTGCCACTTGTAAAAAAATACGCAGACCAGCCCGAAAAGTTCATTGCTCTTCAGGTTTTTCCCAATGCAGGAAGCCCTGTAACAGGTGTCATTGCAGGAGCAATTTCTGGAGCTCTTTATGGATATCAGATATTTCCTGAAAGATGGCTTGAGTGGGCAATGCCACAGGCTTCACAGTGGTTCGGTATTCTGGATGTTGTTGAAAAAAGGTTAAAAAAGGAAAAAACAATCATCAAAACCATTGAAAAATTAAAAGAACAGAAAGCAGATGATAAAAATACAAAACTTTTTGACAAAATTTACGGTTGTATTCTTGCTGGTGCAATAGGAAATGCAATGGGTTCACCGGTTGAATGTTGGTTTGACTGGGAAATAGACAAAAAATACCCAGGCGGGATCAGAACTATCCTTGACCCAGGACGGCTTGAATCAGAAGATGACAATCAAATGGCAATGTTACTGGTGGAAACCTATATAGAAAGAAATGGAGCACCAGTAATGGCAAGGCACTTTGGAGAAACATGGAAAAATAAACTCAACCGTGACCATTTTTATCCATTGTGTATGGGGAACGCTTACAATTTAATCATGTCAGGATGGGACCCAAGAATTACAGGCCACTGGAATGTTGTGACTGGTTCCACTGTGATGTGTATGGAACCTGTTGGCATGTACCATATAGGAGATAGCGAATACGCAAAAATTGATGGCTGTGCAATTTCATACATGTACCAGAGGGGACTTGATGTGATTGCTGCAGAAATTCTTGTTGCTGCTGTTTCAGAAGCTCTGACATTAGACGCAACAGTTGATAGCGTCTGCAATATTGCATTGAAGGCAGCGCCAGATGAAGAACTGAAAACCTTTGATAAAAGAGATGTGAAAAGTTGCAGGGAATATCTTGAAAAATGTCTCAATATTGCATCAAAGTACACTGATGTTTTATCTGTAAGGAAAGAAATCAGAGAAAAATGCCTGTTCTATCATCCTATTGACCCCCTTGAACTTCTTGGAATAGCGCTTGCCATGTTTTACATTGCAAAAGGAGATGT
>JAKPDB010000040.1 GCA_029552985.1 bacterium | reverse complement strand
CTTAAAGATATTGCTTTTAAGATTATTGATTTTATTAGTCAGTTTGAAGATGAACTAGTAAAAATCTGGAATAAGCCAAAGTTTGTAAAAAACTCAAATTATGTGATTACACTGGATAGAATTATGAACACCCCGTCTGCTAACGCAGATATCCATCTAAAAGAGGGGAATAATTCCCCTTCTATGAAGGAGTGGCAGGCGAAGCCTGACGGGGTAGTTTTGATTACAAAGATACTCAACCACCCTAATATAAATAAACAAATCAAAGAATGGCAAGAGCTTGGAATAGTGGATGAAAACTTTAAAGTAACTGATATTTTTGAAAACGACTTACTAGGCAGGCATTTGTCTGAAAAATATCAACATTTACCCATCGATACCAAATATTTTAAAGATTTAGAGCTTGAGATTTTAAGTCAGTTTGAAGATTTAGACAAAGCATTGGACGGTTGGTTAATAAAAAGTGAAAACTATCAGGCATTAAATACAATTCTACCAAAATTTAAAGAAAAAGTGCAGACAATTTACATTGATCCGCCGTTTAATACAGGAGATGATTTTGAATATGTAGATAGATTTCAAGATAGCACTTGGTTGAGCCTAATTTACGATAGGCTTAAATCAGCTAAGTATCTTTTACTCAATAACGGATCTATTTTTCTTCATTTAGATAGAAATGCAGATTATTACGGAAGGTTTTTGCTACAAGATATTTTTGAATCAAACTCTTATAAGAATGACATAATTTGGAAATACTTTGTTTCTGGAAAATATCCTAATGAATTTGCAAAGGATCATGACCGAATTCTTTTTTACGCAAAAACACCTAATTCACTGTTTAATTATGAAAAAGAAATAGATTCAGATCTCTATTACGAGAAAAAAGCAAAAGGAGAAACTGTTATAAAAGATGGAGTTGAATATTATGTTTACAACGGAGAGTTAAGAACATTTGAAAAGCAAATCGGAGAGACTTGGAATATAAACAAAGTTAAGCGAGATGGTCGCGAAACATTTGGTTTCAATACTCAAAAACCAGAAGACCTTCTCAAAAGAATTGTTAAGGTATCTTCTCAAGATGGATCTATAGTACTTGATTATTTTCTTGGGATAGGAACGACAATTGCTGTTGCGCATAAAATGAGACGTAAGTGGATAGGTATAGAAATAGCGGATCATTTTAACACTATGTATATCGATCAAACAGGTGCAAAAAAAATTGGAATAGTTGGTCGTATGAAAGAAGTTCTAGCGGGGCAAGGAAATCACGAACCCTGTGGCATATCAAAAGAAGTCAACTGGCAAGGTGGCGGATTTTTCAAATACTACGAGCTTGAACAATACGAGGAAGCGCTGGCAAATTGCAAATATGAAGATGGAGATTTGTTTAATGCGCCGGGCAGAAGCCCGTATCAGGAATATGTCTTTTTAAAAGATGAAAAATTGCTCAAAGCATTAGAAATTGATTACGAGAATAACAAAGTCAAAGTTGATTTAGCAAAACTCTACCCAAACATAGACATTGCCGAAACTCTGTCTAACTTAACTGGCAAATGGATAAAGAAAATAAGCGCCGATGAAGTGGAGTTTGAAGACGGAATAAAGATCAATACTAAAGATTTGGATTACAAACTCATTAAGCCCTTAATTTGGTGGGCTTGACCCGTGAGATATGAACAAGCTCTATCTTCAAAACATCGTAGAAGATATTTCTTTTGAAAACTTGCCTGCAAAATGGCAAGGGTTTGATTTTGGCCGGTTTTCAAAAGACAAAACGCTTTTTGATTTTCAGCAAAACGCTTTAAAGAATTCTCTAAAAGCATTATATTTATTTTTCAAAGATAAAAAAGCCGATAAAAAAGCACTATTTGAGCACTACAGGCTTAATGGACTTGAAGAAGACATTGATTATGACCTGAAGAAAAAACAGGATAGTAAAACAGCCAAGTATCTTTTGGAATATCCTGAAGATTATCCTGCCGTTGATAACAAAATCTCATTTGCTCATTTTATTAACCGGATGAGTTTCTGGATGGCGACCGGTTCAGGCAAAACGCTAATTATCGTTAAGCTGATAGAGCTTTTGGGAAAACTCATTGCCGAAAAAGAATTGCCGGCGCGGGACATTCTTTTTTTAGCGCATCGCGATGACCTTTTAGACCAGTTTAAAAATCATGTTGAGGAGTTTAACAGTTTCAACTTTGACACAAAGATAAACCTCAAAAATTTGAGAGATTACGAGAGCGTCAAGCGAGAAAACACCCTGCCGTTTGCCAAAAACGAGATTACTGTTTTTTACTATCGCTCTGATCTGATTTCCGACGAACACAAAGAAAAAATCGTTAACTTTAAAAACTACGATAATAACGGGCAGTGGTATATCCTTTTGGACGAGGCGCACAAAGGCGACAAAGAAGACAGCAAGCGACAGATTTTATACTCCGCACTTTCAAGAAATGGATTTTTGTTTAATTTTTCTGCTACCTTTACCGACCCGAGGGATTTTGCGACCTGCGCTTTTAACTTCAATCTTTCAAGATTTGTGGAAGAAGGATACGGCAAACATATTTATGTGTCCTCTGCCGAAATCAGCGCGTTTCGCGGGCGAGGCGATTTTTCGCCGATTGAAAAACAGAAAATCGTTTTGAAAACTCTTTTGCTCCTGACTTACATAAACAAGTATTTTGAAAAAATCAGGAAAGTTAATACTTCTCTCTACCACCGCCCGCTACTTCTGACTTTAGTCAATTCAGTTGCGGTAGAGGATTCCGATTTAGAGTTGTTTTTTAGAGAATTAGAAAAAGTTGCGAAAAATGAAATTAGAGAAGATTTGCTTAATGAAGCCAAGAATGAACTTATCAAAGAGTTTAGAGAACATTCAAAATTTGAGTTTGAGGACCTGGACTGCATAGTAAATGCCGATTTAATTTCAAAGTTAAAATATAAAGATATTCTGCAATATGTTCTGAATGCTAAAACTCCGGGCAACATTGAGGTTTTAAAAATTCCGGGTAATAGAAATGAATTGATTTTTAAACTCAAGACAGCCGAAAAGCCGTTTGCGTTAATAAAAATTGGCGACATTTCCGCTTGGCTGAAAGACAAACTTGGAGGATACGAAATAAGCGAAACTTTTGATAACGAAAGTTACTTCAAAGCAATTAATCGAGATGATTCTGACATAAATATATTAATGGGTTCCCGCTCTTTTTACGAGGGTTGGGATTCTAATAGACCAAATATCATTTTGTTTGTAAATATCGGGGTTGGAAGCGATGCTAAAAAATTCGTTTTGCAGTCAGTTGGCAGAGGCGTGAGAATAGAGCCACAGAAAAATAAAAGGAAACGGCTTCAAAATTTGTTCAATGCAACAACACCCTGTCAGGCTTTGCCTGACACCCCTCTAAGAGAGGGGAATTTAGAGAAATTATTTGAGAAAGTTAAAGATCTGATTTTGCCGATTGAGAGCTTGTTTGTGTTTGGGACCAATGCGAAAAACTTACGAGAGATAATCGCAACACTGAAGGCAGAAAAACAAGACATGAATTTGGGCGAAGCGTTCATTTTAAATCCAGAAGTACAACAACACCTTCTTTTGGTGCCGATTTACAAAAACTCTGAAAGGATTTTTGCTGAGGAAAGTACCCCACAAAAATATCTTATCAGCCGCAAAGATTTTGATATAACTTCACAATTTTACAAATTTCTGGGCGATAGAATCGCTTTGGTTAAACATGGTTGCGAAGTGAAGGTTTTAAAGAAAGCAAAAGAAAGTTTTGCGGAAAAAGAGCGATACTATGATTTTGGCGAAAAAAACTCACTATTTGAGCCAGAGTTAATTCTTGACCGGATTTTTGACTATCTCGGAGTGAAGAGCAAGGAGTTTGACAGGTTTAAGCAGCTGGAAAACGAAATAGTCCACTTTAAAAAGGTTAGATTTATTGACGGTGATGCAAAATACAAAGAAATCAGACAAAAAATTGAGGCGATGAAGCACTATCCTGAAAAGAAAAAAGAAATAGACGAAAGTTATGGTAACATACCGCCCGAACAATATAATAAACAACTCAAACTATTTGAAGAATCGTGTAAATACGAAGTAAATAAACAAGAAATCAAAATTAAGTATTTGGCTAACCATTACTATCTTCCAGTGATAGTTTCGGAAACAGAAAAAATTGATTATCTCAAGCATATTATTAATGTTGATAGCGAGAAAAGATTTATTGAGCAGTTAGAAGAGTATTTACAAAAAGATAACAATGTGTTCAAACAATTTGACTGGTGGATGTTCTCAAAACTTGACCAAACCCTGGATGAAGTTGTTATTCCTTATTATAATCCAAAGGAAAACAATATCGCTAATTTCAAGCCGGACTTTATCTTTTGGATGCAAAAAGGTAGCCGATATTTGATTTTGTTTGTCGACCCAAAAGGAACTGAACACACAGACGGTTACAGAAAAATTGACGGGTATTCAAGGATATTTGAAATTGGCGAACAAAAACAAAGCAGAGATTTTTCATACAACGGGCTTACCATAAACACAAAACTATTGTTCAAATCGAGAGAAATAGCAAAAGTTTTGGATAATTACAAACGATACTGGTTTGATAATTTTGATGATTTTGCTAACAAAATAAGTTCCTTTTAAGATTGATACTCTGCCAGATTCTCTGGCATAAAAAACTGTAGGTAGATTACCAGAACTACTCCACGATAACAAATTAGCCAGTTCACTTCGGGCTTTGTCCCTTACTTCCCAGGGTAGATTTGCAAAAAACCTCCTGTTTTTTCTAAATTTCATTGCGCAATTCCACAAAATTGATAAAATGTAATGGATGAAAGCATTATCATCAGGTACAGGAAAGACAAAAAGGTTAGAAATCCTGTATTCAATGTGTCCAAAATTTACAAACGGATTCTACAGGGTTGATGGCTGAAAGAGAGGCATATGAAAGAAGCAAAGCCATCAATTCATCATTTTGATTTGGGCTTCGTGTTGGCGACTGACACCGGATAAAAGAAGCATCAAAAATTTCGCCGGTATTACCTTCAGTAGTTCTTTTAACTATAATGAGGAAGAGATTATCAGAAACAACAATTCTTTTCATCAGTAACATTAAATGGAGTTTGCTGGCAACCATTGTCGGCATCGCAGTTTTACTGTCAACCACAACATTTTTAAAGTATGGAACCTGGGCATCTCGCTGACCAATCAATACTGGCGGTCACCCCAGCGCAACACGACTTTGTAGGTGAATGTTTTTGTTGCGTTTGGCAGCAGTTCCATTGTGTATCTGACAGTGTCCTTATCAAGTTGTTTATAGTCACCAAACTCTCCGCTATTTTCAATTGTCCAGTACTGATGGGGAAACTTTCTTGTAATTTCAACTTTTGCTGGAATGTTTCTATAGTTTGAAACTGTAATTTTCCATGTTTGCGCTTCATCCCATCCTGAAATGTTTCTACCAGGAGCATTAAACTGGTAGTTCAATGTTTTTACTTCCATTAATTTTGGCTCAACTTTAACATCTTTGACTGCACCAAGATTTAGTTCAACCACCTGGTCAATGGGTATGTATTTTGTATTGTCCTGCCCGATATATGAAAGCCGTTCATCTTTGTCTGCAATCCTGTACACTTTAATCAGTCCATCTGGCAATGGTTCTTTTCCAAGAAGATGGGATTTTGAATTTTTGAACGAAATGAATCTGACGACATTTTTTCCGAATCTTGATTCATCGTATTTGTAGAAATTCATCACAGGAATTTTGTCCTGAGAAAAGGATAAAAGCCGTTTTGTCCAGCCATCAGGAATTGTTTCAGTGCCTTCTATTGTGTACAGAAAGTATTCTGAGAGCCCTTCTTTTTCAATCTGTTTCACGATGACTCTATCTTCTGCTCCTGCAAGCATTGCTTTTGCCTCAAAAACATCCCTGCGCTTTCCTGGTTCTGTTGGTGGCAATGGTTTTGGCTCAAAGGGTCTTCCATAGGGTGGATATCTTCTTGCAAGGGTTGCGATTTCATCAAGGAGGTGGATTTTGCCAACAACAAGTCGCACCTGCGCATTTTCATAATCTTCTCCACTGCGGTTTGTCACCTTGACATATCCTTCGAGTTTCATTGTTTTTTCATCCTGAGAGAGTGTTGCAAGATAATATGCCTGCCATGAAATTCCTGAAGTAAAATAATTGATTTCGCATGGCGCTTTTCCTGAAATCTGTGAGACAATGTTCCAGATGCCAAGCCCAGTAATTCTTGGCGGAAAATAAAGGTCTGTGACAGCAATTTTGTCTGCATCTTTGAGCGGGAAAAGTTCAAGGGATGTCGGGTCAATCAGGGTATTTGCCCATGAAAACTGCAGTTTATTGGTTCCTTTTTTCATTGTCAATGTTCTGCTTTCTCTTACCAGTGTCAAATCAGCAGAATTGTAAATTGTTAGTTGCACTTTATCTCTTTCTGGAAGTGTGACAAGGTCAATTTTGCAGTATAGAACCGAACTGAACAGAAATACCAGAGAAAAAATGATTGTTTTTTTCATCTGACGTTCCTCCTGTGATAATGGAATGTGACAGTTTGTTTTGCTTTTGGAGCAAGTTGAATATTGAATTTCAATGTATTTGCATCTTCTTTTTCATACGAATGGTTTGTTTCTTCCATATCCCATTCACCAGGGATTTCCTGAATAAGTGTCAATGTTGCTGGCATGTCCTTGAAGTTTTCAATGTCAACCTTTATGATTTCATCAGTATCATAGAGAATTACGGCATTACTGTCATTTTTTCTTACATTGATTTTTGTCTCCTTAATTTTTCTCTGCGTGACGACAATATCCCTGCTATCCCCGACATACAATGAACATTTTTCGCCTACTGGAGTGAAACTGACATTATCTTCGCCAAGAAAAATTGTTGTTCTTTTTCCATCATCCTGAAAAATTCTTGCTTTTCCATCCCACAATACAAATTCGCCAAGGCCTGAGTTTTTATCATTTTTGATCTCGTATGTCACTGGAATTCCAACATTTCCCATGACTTTTTCAGGGTCCCATGGTAGTTTTCTTGCATCAAACGTAAATTTTTTCTCAATCGGCACACTGGATTTTGTGACCAGTAACATCTGCCTTGTTTCTTCATGGGAGACAGATTTTTCATATGTTTCACCATAATCAAGTAAGATTTTTGCAAGTTGAAAGTCCTCGCCAGAAAAATTTCGCAAAATAAGAAATGATTGCAGATTGATTTTTGTTTCATCTTTGTTTGCGATTGCCTTGTATGTAATTAATCTATCAATGTTTTTGAGAAGATAACTGATTCTTATTTTTTCTTCGTATGGTGAAGGGCTGTAAATCTGCCAGATGCACGCGTTTTCGCCAGGGGGGTAACTCACGCTGATGAGTTTTACCTCATCAGGATGGGAAATGATTTTGATTCTGATTGAGTCAGGGTCAATACTGACGCCTGTCCAGGAAAAATCAACCTGGTTTGTTCCTTTTTGAAGCGCCAGTACTCTTTCTTCTTCAACAAGGGTATAAAAAGGATTGTCAAGCCGTATGACTGTGTCTGCCCTTTCTGGAAGCGCAACAAGTTTTGTTCGTGCCATTGAAAAATTTGCCAGAACCAGGATTGATACTGCTACAGGTATGAGAAATTTTTTCATAACTCCTCCGTGTTTGATGTTTGTTTTGACCTTTAGACAGACCAGAACAGGAAAAAGTTCCCTACATTCCAAAATCATTGATTGCCTTGACGATCGCAGGATAACTTTTCTTCCATGCGTCTGGCGGCATGTTTTCTGATATCTGTATCCAGATTCTGCCTGTTTTTCCTCCTTGATTTAATATTTCCATCGCCTTCTGGTAAATTTCATCAGATGATTTGAGGTGAACTGAAGAAGGAAAATTAATCAATAGACGTGTCTCAGGCCAGATTGAAATTGCAGTTTTGACATCAGTATCATTGTCAGGAGGCACAGAAAGTGAGTCAATAACCCTTACCTGTGATTGAGAAATGGCATCCCACAGGGCTTTCAAATCTCCGTCCATATGTACGCCAATCAATGTGCCTGTGTCTTTCAATATTTCAGCGCATTCATTGTACAGGGGCACACAGTATTTTTTGAAGTATTTTTCTCCTATCATTGGAGATGTGATATTGTCGGGAAAAAGCACATAAGGAACCTGATATCGTTTTGCCACATTTCTCGCAATAAGAAAGATTTTCCTGTGAATGTTGTTCATTGTTTGTATCACTTCTTCCATTAAATCAGGGAAATCAACAAGATGCTGGCACACATCATCTATCAATACCCATTGTATCCATAATTGCTGGTATGAGGTTCTACCAAGAGACACATGGGGAAGTCCATCATCTCCAAGTAATTTCAGGTCATTGAGAAACAATGTAAGATTTTCTTTTACGATGATGTTTTTCAGATAAAACAAAAAAATCTCGTAATCTTTCTTCTCTTTAATGAAATGCTTTTTTATTGAGCCGCCGCCAATAATTTTTTCATAAAGAACTTCTTCAAAAATTGAACCCACTGGTGTATAAATGATACGCCTTTGGCCTCTGATACCATTTTTTTCAAACTTTATTTTTTCGCTGACACAGTCAGGCGTAATAAACTGGTGAACCTGAGTCCATTTCAAAAGTCCAAGATTGTCCCTTCCAATATATTTCCATGCGGTCTCATTATCAACCATATTGTAATACTGAACAAACGGGACCCTATCAAGTTTTTCGCCCTTGAGTACTGCCAGCATTCGTTGCTTCATTGTCATACAGGTTCCTTGTTATGATAGGTGATTAAATTCTGATTGTTTATAGCATAAATCATAAGACACAAAAAACAAAATTTTATAAAAACCCCTATCTCCAGTTCTCCCTTTATAAAAGGGAGATGCAAGAGGGATTTCAATAAATCCATCCCGGCCTTCCTCTACCCCCTTATTCTCCCCCTTTATAAAATCCCTCCCCTTATTCTCCCCCTTTTCAAAATCCCTTCTCCTATTTTCCCCCTTTACAAAAGGGGGATTAAGGGGGATTTTGAAATCTCCCTCACCCCCTCTTTTATAAAGAGGGGGTATCTCATTCTCCCTTTGTAAAAGGGAGACGCAAGAGGGATTTCATTTTTTATGAAACTTTCAAATCATGGTTTTCTGGAAATGTAAGGCATTTTCTGGTATACTTTATTGATAAAATCATTCCTAAAAGGGGAAGTTTTATGAAACCGGATAGGGTTGTTTTTCGTGAGTACGATATTAGGGGAATTGTAAAAACCCAGATTAATAATGAATTTGCTTTTACTCTGGGCAGGGCTTTTGGCACAAAAATAAAAAATGAAGGGCTGAAAAACTGCGTTGTCGCCTGCGACAACAGGGAAACATCACCTGATTTGAAAAACCATCTCATCGATGGCATGATGAAAGCAGGCATTGAAGTGTTTGATGCTGGTATGATTCCAACGCCAGTTGCCTATTTTGCTCAGAAACATTATGGTCTGGATGCCTGCGCCATGGTAACAGCCAGCCACAACCCTCCCCAATTTAATGGTTTCAAACTTGTTCTTGGAGAAACAGGTCTTCATGGAGAACAGATTCAGCAGATAGCAGATATTATTGAAAAACAGGATTTTATATCTGGTTCTGGAAGCACAAAAACAATACAGGTTGAACAGGACTACATTGATTTCATGAAGGAACGGTTCAGTTTTTCCTCAAAAATGAAAATAGGCGTTGATACTGGTAATGGCACTACAGGTCCATTTGTAAAAAAACTTTTTTCATCTCTCGGTATTGATTTTGTCGGGCTATATCTCGAAAGCGATAGCAGTTTTCCCCACCACCTTCCAGACCCTGTGGTACCTGAAAACCTTGTTGATTTGATAAAACTTGTGAAAGAACAAAAACTTGATGCAGGATTTGGTTTTGATGGAGATGGAGACAGAATCGGCGTAATAGGAAGCGATGGCTCAATTCTCTGGGGAGACCAGCTTCTTATTATTTACGGGCTTGATATTTTGAAAACAAAACCGGGTTCAACAATTGTATTTGATGTGAAATGCACGCTTGCCCTTGAAGAAGAAATCAAAAAAGCAGGTGGAATCCCCCTGATGTGGAAAACAGGTCATTCCCTTATCAAAGCAAAGTTGATGGAAGAAAAAGCAGTACTTGGTGGAGAACTTTCAGGTCATATTTATTTTGCTGACCAGTATTTTGGATTTGACGACGCCTTTTATGCCTGCTTGCGGCTGCTAAGAATTATGGACCAAACAGGAAAAAAGCCAGAGCAACTTCTTGAAAACAAGAAAAGATATTATTCAAGTCCTGAAATACGAATTGAAGTTGGAGAAGAAAAAAAGTATGCCATCGTTGAAGAACTGAAAAATTTTTATAAGCAGAAATACAATGTTTCAGAGATTGATGGAGTAAAGGTCTATTTCCCTGATGGCTGGGCTCTTGCAAGGGTTTCAAATACGCAGCCAGCCATTGTTCTTCGCGTTGAAGGCAAAGATGAAAAATCCCTGGAAGAAATCAAAAAACAATTTCTTTCGAAAGTTGAGGAGACAATAAAATGAACTGGCAAATATTCTGGATTGCTTTTTCAACAATTTTCCTTGCTGAAATCGGAGACAAAACTCAACTGGTCTGTTTTTCCTTGAGTACCAAAAGTACCTCAATTGTTCCTGTTTTTCTTGGAGCAATGATTGCATTCGTGTTAAGCACATTCATTGCCTGTATGCTGGGAAACTACCTGCAAAAGGTTGTTCCAGTCAACGTGATTCACTCTATTGCCGGAGTTATTCTGATTGTATCCGGTATCCTGGTGCTCATCAATAAACTTTAATCCGGAGGAAACATGAAATACATCGTGTGCATCAAACAGGTTCCTGACACAATGGATGTAAAGGTTGACCCTGAAACAAAAAGAATTGTGCGGGAAGGCGTGCCCAGTATTATGAATCCTTATGATTACTACGCTGTTGAAGAGACATTGAGATTGAAAGAGCGGTTCGGTGGTACGACTGTGGCAATATCAATGGGACCTCCACAGGCAGAGGCAGTACTAAAAGAGGCAATATCACTGGGCATTGATGAAGCATATCTGTTGAGCGACAGGGCATTTGCAGGAAGCGACACCCTTGCCACATCTTATACTTTGAGCCAGGCAATCAAAAAAATCGCTGATTTTTCAATCATTTTATGCGGAAGAGAAGCAATGGACGGAAGCACAGGACAGGTTGGCCCAGAACTTGCTGAACACCTGGAAATTCCCATTATTACATATGTCAGTAAAATCGTGAATATTGCTGATAATCAACTGGAGTGTGTTCGGTTGCTTGAAGACCATTATGAATCATTAAAATCTCCACTACCTGTTGTCATTACAGTGGTAAAAGAAATCAATGAACCCAGATTACCCTCTTTGAAAGGAATGTTGAAGGCAAAAAAAACCGCGATTCCTGTCCTGACAAAAAATGATATTGGCGGCAATGACACCCAATATGGTCAGGATGGTTCTCCGACAAAGGTCGTTGAGATATGGAGGCCTGAAATAAAAAAAGAAGGAAAAGTCATTTCAGGTGAGCCAGATGAACTAGCAGAAGCCATTTATCAGGAACTGAAAAAACTGGGAGCAGCATAATGGAAATCAAAGTTAACAAAGAAAAGTGTACTGGTTGTAAAATTTGTGTTGATGTGTGTCCTGTTGGAGCAATTGAAATTGACAGCGATGGCAAGGCATTTATTACTGAAAAATGTACTCTCTGCAGGTTGTGTGTAAAGGAATGCCCGGTTGGAGCCATTGAAATTATTGGTGAAGAAAAGAAAAAAGCAGATATTGATTTAAGTCAGTATAAAGGAATATGGTTTTTTGCTGAACAGAAAAACGGAAAACTCTCTCATGTTGCGTATGAACTGCTGGGTATTTCACTGAAACTTGCAGAAACATTAAAAGAAGAAGTGTGTGGCGTCATATTCACTTCAAATGGCAAAGAGATGGCGCAGGAACTTTTCAATCGTGGCGCTGATAAGGCGTATCTTGTTGAAGAAGGAAATCTTGATGAATTCAGGCAGGATATTTATGTGTGTTTGATGACAGAATTGATAAAAAAATATAAGCCAAACATCGTTCTTGCTTCTGCCACAATGATTGGAAGAAGTTTTATTCCACAAACAGCAGCAAGAATAAAAACAGGGCTTACTGCTGATTGCACAGACCTTGCAATAGACCCTGAAACAAAACTCCTCCAGCAGATACGACCAACCTATGGTGGAAATCTGATGGCAAAAATCATCTGCGAAAGCCACAGACCTCAGATGGCAACAATAAGGCCAAAGGCAGTTGAAGAAGCAAAGGTGATTGGCAACAGAGAAGGAACAATCATTAAAGAAGATTTTGCTTCATTCAATGCAGTATGCCGGGTTGACCTTATTTCAAAAGAGGCAGTCGAGCAGACGATTGACCTTCAGGAAGCAGAAATTATCATTTCAGGAGGTAGAGGTCTTGGAGATGGCAAGAATTTTGAAATGATAAGAAAATTTGCCTCACTGATTGGTGGAGCAGTTGGTGCTTCTCGTGCTGCTGTTGATTCTGGCTGGATTCCATACCCCCATCAGGTCGGACAGACAGGAAAAACAGTCAAACCAAAAATTTATATTGCCTGCGGAATTTCAGGAGCAATTCAGCATCTCGCTGGAATGTCAACATCTGACTACATTATTGCGATCAACAAAGACCCTGATGCTCCTATTTTCAAAGTAGCAAACCTGGGAATAGTCGGCGACATCTTTGAAGTAATTCCAAAACTCATTCAAAAACTTGAGTCATCAAAACAATAATCAATCATTTTCTGCGTGATAGAAAAACCCAGGCAATAGGTTTTCAGGTGTGAAGGAAGATTGGATATCCAGAGCACAACATCTATATTTCACCAACGACCTTTGAATATCAAAGCGAGGCAGATAACCTTCTCTGGAAATAAAAGGATGATTTTAATTTGTTAAATCAGATAAAAGCCGTGACACGCGAAAGTTGAACCCCAATCCTTTATGTAAATAAGACCGTCAATTATTATGATATTGCTGTCTTAAAAAAAGAGAAAAAATAATTAGAAACCCAACCTTCATCAAGCAAAATCATAGCAAAATTGTTTCTTTTGATAAGTGGCTTTTTTATGGACTTAAAGACAAAAAGATTTATAATAAAAACAATAACGAGGTGGTAAATATGACCAAAGAAGAAAAATTTTATAAGGCACTGCAGGATGTATTTATTGGCGCAAAGATTGAAGGTACTGGTGGTTTTGTTAACTTGATGAAGATCAAATCAAATTACTACCGCAAGATTGAAGATATTCTAAAAGAAGACATTGAATCTGCACTAAAAAGCTACCCTTCATTCAGGGACGAACTTTTTGATAAACTCTATTCTTTTTTCAGCCGATACTTTACAGAAAGTGGCTCCATTTACTTTAATTCAACTCCATTTCACAATAATATCTATGAAAAAGTTTATACTGATGAAAAAGATGTCATTCTATTCTGGAAGACGCAGATGCTTTATTATGTTAAAACCGACAGAATTTTCAGGAGTTTGGAAATAGGATCTGACGGTTTTAAGTTTTTCTTTGATGTTGCGAAACTTGAACATAAAAAAGCCAATGAAAAGCGTTCACTCGTTTATAAGTTAGATAAAGTTCGAGAAGACGAAACAATTGTTTTTACTGTTCTATATTCCGAAAAAGGCACAAAGACAAAAACTGATGAGATACTTAAAGACATTAAAAGAAAAGGGATTGCGATTACAGAAGAACAATTAGAACGAGCTTTTAGAGTTTTTGAAAAACAAAGTGAAGTAGATTTCTTTATCAACAAGAATGCAAAAGCATTTTTGCAGGAGCAGTTTAAACTCTGGAGTTATCAATATTTCTGGGAAGAAACACCCCGTCAAACCTCGTTTGCCACCCCTCTACAAGAGGGGAATAGATGGACAGCAGACAGAGTTAATCAACTTCAAATTCTCAAAGACATTGCTTTCAAAATTATTGATTTTATCTCGCAGTTTGAAGACGAACTGGTAAAGATATGGAACAAGCCAAAGTTTGTGAAAAATTCAAATTATGTGATTACGCTGGACAGAATTGACGAGATTGAATTAATTAAAAAGATACTTCACCATAAAAACATCAAGCACCAAATCAAAGAATGGCAGGAATTAGGCATTGTAGATGAAAACTTTAAAGTAGAAGATGTTTTTGAAAATTCCGCTTCTGTGGAGGGGTGTCAGGAATTCCCCTCTCTAAGAGGGGAATTTAAACACCTTCCGATTGATACAAAGTACTTTAAGGATTTAGAACTTGAGATTTTAGGATTGTTTGATGACTTAGATAAGTCTTTAGACGGCTGGCTGATAAAGAGCGAGAACTATCAGGCATTAAACACAATCCTGCCAAAATTCAAAGAAAAAGTACAGACAATATATATTGATCCTCCGTTTAATTTAGATTCTTCAGACCAGTTCCTTTACCGCACAAATTACAAAGACGCTAATTGGGCAACACTATTGGAAAACCGACTAAAACTCGCAAAAGATTGGCTGAATGAAAAAGGAAGTATTTTTGTAAGGTGTGATCATAATGGAAATTGGATTGTAAGACCACTAATGAACGACATTTTCGGAAAGGAAAATTTTAGAAATGAAATTACGATAAACCGAACACAAGAGTTTTTTAAGTCACCTGGTAAAGAACCCAAAAAATATATGTGGGATACCGATAGTTTATTTTTATTCTCAAAAACAGAAAACAATTTCTTCAGACAAATTCTTGTTGAAAGAAAAGAAGAAATCTGGTGGGAACCCTTCCTTCCCTCGAAATCAAAACCCGAGGATGATTTCCGCATAGTCCTCGGACAGAAGGTATACTCCCCTCCTGGAAGAAAATGGGGCCTAAAACAGGAAGACATTAATTGTCTGGAAAGCGAAGGCAGAATAAGAAGAAATAACAAAGGTAGAGTCGAGTATTTCCCTAAATATATAAAACTGAAGGATAACTGGACTGATATAGCAGGATATCAACGGATGTGGAATTTCGACACGGAAAATGCTGAGATTCTGCTTAAAAGAGTAATTGAAACTACCTCTAATCCAGGCGATGTTGTTTTTGATTTCTTTCTTGGCTCTGGAACCACCACAGCAGTAGCCCACAAACTTGGCAGAAAATGGCTCGGTGTTGAGATGGGAGAACATTTTTATTCGGTAGTTTTACCAAGAATGAAAAAGGTTTTATTTTATGATAAATCTGGAATTTCAAAAGATCTAATGCCCCGTCGGACTTCGTCTGACACCCCTCTAAAAGAGGGGAATTATCAGGGCGGTGGGTTTTTCAAGTATTACGAGCTTGAACAATATGAAGATGTATTGAGAAACGCAAAATACGAACATGGTGACCTATCTCTTCAACCATCACCAAATGAGGATGTCTTTAATGAGTATATATTCATGAGATCGCCAAAGTTTGTCGAAACTGCTGTTCAACGAGTCGACCAAGGATTCAAAATAGATCTTGGCAAAATATATCCAGAAAAATCAGTCGATATTGCCGAAACGATTTCCAACCTGTTCGGTAAGAAAATAATAAAGATAACAAGAGATGCTGTAGAGTTACAGGATGTGGGAAAGGTATATTTCGAAAATTTACCTATAGAACGTATAAAGTCACTGATTTGGTGGTGATTGAGATGCCAGCGATTGCAGGAACCAGAAAGAAAAATAAAAATTCGGATTCGTCGATATATCCACTCCTAAATGAATTCATAAACGAAAAGGTGCCTTCTTTTGATGCACTTCCTGAAGAATGGAAGAACGTTGATCTTAAGGCATTTTCAGATGATATGCAATTATGGGATTTCCAAATAAAAGCATTGGAATATGCAATTCGAGCAATGTACTACTATTACAGTGTACTTGGTGAGAATAAGCAGAGATTTTGGGATGAGCTACAAGAATATGCTTCTGATCTCGATTTAGCTGGAATAATGAATATAAAAAGTTCTGATACGGACGTGTGGAACATTCTTAAAAGACACTTTTACACGCAGGATGATTCTATTCCTTACTCTAATTTCATAAACAGAATGGGATTTTGGATGGCAACCGGTAGCGGCAAAACACTTGTTATCGTCAAACTCATCGATATCATGATAACGTTTATGGAAAGAGGCTTGATACCAACTAAAGAGATATTGTTCCTCACGTACAGGGATGACCTTATCGACCAATTTACTGATCACTTCGAAAGGTTCAACAAGGGTCAATCGAAAAATATAATAAGGCTCTACGAATTGAAAGATTACAACAAGGTGAAATACAATAATGTCATGTTTGAGTATCCAGTCTTTTACTATCGGTCAAATATAATATCTGACACAGAAAGCACAAAATTTGTAAATT
>JAKPDB010000039.1 GCA_029552985.1 bacterium | reverse complement strand
GGAAAATGAGACCCGCTTGATAGGGGATTGCGACTTTCTAAGGAAATATTTCCAGTGTTTATAAATTTCTTTTGTCGGAAAATGAGACCCGCTTGATAGGGGATTGCGACAGTTTCAAAGATATCAGTTCCCTGACTATGTGAGCAGGTGTCGGAAAATGAGACCCGCTTGATAGGGGATTGCGACGTAATAATTCCTGGCATGCTTGATACAGTCGTTCCCCCACGTCGGAAAATGAGACCCGCTTGATAGGGGATTGCGACACATTCAGTGGGGTGTCATTATTCTCGTTTATGTTAAACAAGTCGGAAAATGAGACCCGCTTGATAGGGGATTGCGACACATTCCCAGGTTCTTTCTATCGGTGGTAGTAGTTTCTTTGTCGGAAAATGAGACCCGCTTGATAGGGGATTGCGACCATTTATTATTTTCATATCTTGTTCTTATAGTTTAATAATGTCGGAAAATGAGACCCGCTTGATAGGGGATTGCGACATCGCCTCCCTTGTATGTATAAGATACCCGATTGCATTGTCGGAAAATGAGACCCGCTTGATAGGGGATTGTCCTTCGTCGCTTTGTAGCAGTTGCGCCTCTCACTAATAACTATCAACTGTAAACTATTAACTGTTGCTCGCCTTTCGATTTGTCATCTTTTGTTTTTCAGGTTAAAATTCTCATCATTGGTCTAAAATCCTTCATCTAAAAGGATAAAAAATGAACATTGTGCTCATTGTGTTTGATTCTTTGAGGAAGGATTGCATTGGTTTTTATGGAAAACCATTCTGGGGTAAAGTTTTTACTCCGCACCTTGATACATTTGCCCAGGAATCCATTGTTTTTACAAGTGCCTTTCCTGAATCTTTGCCAACCCTTCCAGCAAGAAGGGCTCTTTATACTGGAAAAAGGACATATCCATTTATCAATGGTGACTTCAGATTAAAAGGGGATTTTGTTGGCGCTGCTGGATGGGGTCCTATTCCAGAAGACCAGCCAACAGTTGCAGAACTTTTGCGGGAATCTGGTTATCGCACTGCTTTGATTTCAGATGTTTATCACATGTTCAAGCCCTCAAAAAATTTCTGGAGGGGTTTTGACCAGTGGACATTTTTGCGCGGTCAGGAAACTGACCCTGCTCGTTCAGGACCAAGGTTAACTCAAGAAGAAATTGACAGATGGCTTCCAAAACAATTGCAAACAGAAGGAAGTATCAGGTTTATCCAGCAGTGCATCATGAACATGCACGATCGATGGACAAATGAAGAAGAATTCTTTGCTCCACGGGTTTTTCGCGAAGCAACAAAGTGGCTCCAGCAAAATCAGGATGCTGAGAAGTTTTTTCTTGTGGTAGAATCGTTTGACCCGCACGAGCCATGGATAGTGCCACCGTATTACAGAAAACTATATCTCAAAGAAAATGGTCCTGAACAAATTAAGTCGGGCTATTCTGAACAACAACTTGGTATGTACCTGTTGAAAAGAACCCAGGCAAATTATAGTGGTGAAGTGACAATGTGCGACAGGTGGTTTGGCTTTTTTATTGAAAGTATGAAACTGATGGGACTTCTTGACACCAGCATTGTGATTGTTACCGCTGACCATGGTCATTCCATTGGAGACCGTTCTTATATGGGTAAACGCGGCTATCCTTCAATGCCTGAGGTTTATGAAATTCCTCTGATGATACGGTTTCCAGGAGCAAAATACAAAGGGAAAATTTGCGATACTTTTGTCCAGCATCATGATATTGCGGTTGAAATTTTGCGATTGGCAAAGTTGAAATTAGAAGTTTCTCTTGATGGCATTACCTTCCTTGAAAAGGCACTAAAAAATCAACCTATAAGGGACCATGTCACAGTTGGCTGGGGACCAAATCCAACAGTAATCACAGATCAGTGGTGGTTGAATTTCAAAATGGATATGACAGGTATCCTTCTTTACAAAAGAAAAGGAAAGGATGCCTTCAAGAAAAATTATGCTTCACAGTATCCTGAAATTGCAAAGAAACTGATGGACATTGCAATAAAAGATGCTGGTGGAAGTTTTCCACAGTGGCTTATTGAACTTGCAAGAAAACAGATGGATGCGCCTGGTTGTAGCGACCTTGCCGCAAGGAAAGAATAAAAACAGGATTAGAAAATGCATAACCTTGAAATGTCCGAAATTCAGGCAAACCCTCTGATTGACAGGCTTATCAATCTTTTCAGGCAAAATTTTTCAGAAAGAAATGTATTTGTGATTCGGGTTCCAGGTAGAGTTAACCTGCTTGGAACTCATGTTGACCATAGGGGGGGGTGTCTCAATTACGTTGCACTTGATAGAAATTTCTGGATTGTTGGCTCAAAAAGGACTGATAGTAAAACCGTGGCAGTACATCTCAGTCCGGCATATGAAAAGACAGAGTTTGATATAAGAGAAAACCTTCCGGATGCATCAGTAGAGTGGGAAACTGCAATAAAAAATTACAAAATCTCTCATCACTGGACAAACTACATAAAATCGCCATTTGTTTTTCTTCAGCACAAAATGCCTGAGAAAAGATTGATTGGATGTAACCTTGCCTGCTGGGGAGATATTCCTCAGGCAGCAGGGTTAAGTTCATCATCAGCAGTTGTCACTGCCTCAATGATAGCAGCATGTTTTGTTAACAATATAGAACTTTCGGAGCAACAACTTATTGAGTATGCGGGAAGGTCAGAGTGGTTTGTAGGGACAAGGGGCGGTTGGGGGGACCATGCTGCAATGATCTTATGCAGGAAGAACAAAATTTGCCATATGCAATTCTATCCATTCAAATTTGAATATTTCCCATTTTTCAAGGATACAAAGATTATATTGATAAATTCAATGATTGAAGCAAAAAAAAGTGCTGCTGCCAAAGGAATTTTTAATGAAAGAATTGCCAGTTATGAAATTGGGTTTCAACTGTTGAAAAGAAAGTGTGGAAACAAACTTCAAGATGTCCAGAGAATTAGAGATATTAACTCGGAAAACTTCAAAAATGCAGAAGAAATCTATGATTTATTGCTCAGTATTCCTGAAACCATCACGAGACATCAATTGCTTGAGATTTTTGCTGACTCAAAGGATTGGCTGGAAACAATTTTTAATACTCATCCTGACCCTGGCATCTATAGAATCCGGGATGTTGTCTCATACGGAATTTTTGAATGTGAAAGAAGTAGAATCTGTAAAGAGTTTTTGCTAAAAGGCGATGCCGAAAATTTTGGTAATTTAATGTTTATTTCCCATGATGGAGATAGAGTTACCAGGTATGAAGATGGCAAAGAATATCCATGGGCGTGGCATATGGATGACCATAGGATTTTTTCTTTAAAACAAAAAATAAAGAACCATCAGTACGATTGGCATATCCACCTGCAACCCGGCCACTATGCATGCAGCACAAAGGAAATTGATTTTATCGTTGATTGCTTGAAAGAAATTCCAGGAGTATATGGTGCAAAGATCACAGGAGCAGGACTGGGAGGTTGTGTTGTTGTTCTCGCACAAAATCAAGCTGTAACCGAAGTAAAGGAGACCATCACACAAAGATATTTCAAAAAAATAATTTATCTCCTGAAATTTATGTCTTTGATCCATGTGATGGCGCAGCAATTTATAAAAACTACAGTGTTTGACTATATTCTCGGATCTAAAAAGAAATGAAAGAGAAAAATTTCAGGTATATCTATGGGCCTGTCAGTTCCTGGAGATTGGGCGCTTCCCTGGGCATTGACCAGTTATCCCAGGAGAAAAAAATCTGTTCTTTTGACTGTGTTTATTGCCAGATAGGAAGAACTGGCGTTTTTACATGCGAAAGAAAAATTTATGTGCCAGCAGAAGCAGTGATAGAAGAACTGAAACAATTGCCAGAAGTTGAGATTGACTATTACACATTTTCAGGCAGGGGTGAACCAACTCTTGCTAAGGACTTCAAAAAACTTGCAACCTGGATAAAAAATGAAAAAAGGGGTAGGTGCGCGATTCTTACCAATAGCACCACGATCACAGACCCATCGGTTAGAGATGACCTATGTGTAATGGACCTTGTTTCATTCAAAATAGACGCAGCAACACAGGAAACGTTTGAAAAAATTAACCGTCCGTGCTGCGGAATTACACTTGACACAATTCTCAATCACCTTGCTGATTTCAGGAAAATTTATCAGGGGCTATTTACAATTCAGGTGATGGCGATTGAAGAAAACTTGAAAGAAATGAGTCAAATTGCAGAAATTTGCAGAAAACTTTCTCCTGACATTGTTTATCTCAATACTCCGCTTCGCGATAGTTCAGTCCCTCCGGTTTCGCAACAACATTTTAATGAATTGGAAAAACTTTTTGAAGGGTTGAGAGTTCTATCAGTTTATTCTGCGCACAAAAAAGTTGTTCAGCCCATCAGCGTGAAAGACACAATGAAAAGAAGGGGTAAAAAGATATGATACGGGAAAATATTGAAAAAATTATGAAGGAAGTTCCACCAGATGTAGTGGTTATCGCTGCGACAAAAACCCGCTCTGTGGAAGAAATCAAACAGGCCATTGAATGCGGGATTACTCATATTGGTGAAAATTATATTCAGGAGGCAGAGAAAAAATTCAATGAAATCGGGAAAATTGTTACCTGGCACCTTATCGGACATCTCCAAAAAAACAAAGTAAAAAAGGCGCTTCAAATTTTTGACATCATTGAAACAGTTGATTCTTTTGAACTTGCGAGAGAAATTTCAAAACATGCAAAAAATATGTTTTCTGTGCTTATTGAGGTGAACAGCGCAAAAGAACCCCAGAAGTCAGGTGTATATCCTGAACAGGTTGAAGACCTGATTAAAAAAATCTCCACATTACCCAATATTTCAGTGGCAGGGCTGATGACAATGGGACCTTTTGTTGAAAATCCAGAAAATATCAGGCCGTATTTCAGATTGACAAAAAACCTTTTTGATAACTTGAAAAACCTATCTTTGCCAAATGTTGAAATGAAAATCCTTTCAATGGGAATGAGTGACTCCTGGCGCATTGCCATTGAAGAAGGAGCGACATGCATCAGGATTGGCACAGCGATTTTCGGCCCGAGAAAATAAAGCGCTCAATTATTCAATTCTGGACTGCACATCAAAAAAAAGCCCTTTTCTATAGACAGATGGCTGTGATGCTGAAAGCAGGTATTCCCATCACTTCTGCTTTGAGTCAGATGAAAAAACACTCGGCAATTGAGAACATCTCACAGACTCTGTTATCAGACATTCTCAAAGGCGAAACTTTCTCCAGGGCAATGGAAAAACAGCAAAAGTTATTCAGTCAACTTGAAATCAAAACAGTTTCAGCAGGAGAAATATCAGGAAATCTTGCAGAATTGATGGAAAAACTTGCTCTATATTTTGAGTCGCTTCAGGATGTGAAATACCGGCTGGTCGCAGGAATGATATACCCTGCAATACTTCTTCACGCGGCAATTATTATCCCCGCTGTTCCTCTTCTTTTTACAAAATCAGTTTTTGCTTTTTTTGCAAGGATTCTTCCAATGTTCATTCTCATTTACGGCGCTGGCTTTGGTATCTATGTTGCCTTCAAGACACTTTCTCGACCTGAAATGACAGAAATCAGAGATGCTCTTGCCTTCAAACTTCCACTTGGTTTTGGTCGACTTTTCAAAAACATCGCTGTTATCAGATTTTTGCACGCATTTAACTGTCTTTACTCTGCGGGTGTTTCAATCACTGAAACAATTAAACTTGCCGCAGAATCTTCAGGCAACAAAATTTTTGAAAAGGAAATTTCCAGAGCGCTTGGAAGGGTTGAAAAGGGTTCGGGTTTAACAGAGGCGTTTGCAGGCAACGTATTTTTACCCTCAATTGTTCTTGAAATGTTTTCAACAGGCCAAGCAAGCGGTCGACTTGACGAAACACTTGATAAGGCAGCATGGCACCTTCAAAATGAAGTCAATCTTGCAGTTGAAGCAATTTTAAAAATTGTGCCTGTGGTGGTATATCTAATTGTTGCTGTTTATGTTGCGTCTATCATCATTTCTTTTTACGCAAGGTATCTGGGAGAAATTAACTCGCTTCTTGAATAAAAAATGGATGACTGGAAAAAACACCTTTATATTATCTGGGTTGCTGAAACAATTTCCCTGATAGGGTTTTATTTCTGCCTGCCATTTCTTCCCTACTATGTGCAGGAACTTGGCGCAAAGGACATTGGACAAGCAGCGCTTTGGACAGGGCTTCTTCAAACTGTAGGACCATTGATGCTGGTCATTTCCTCACCGTTTTGGGGAATACTTTCAGATAGATTTGGAAGAAAAATCATGGTTGAAAGGGCGATGTTTTCTGGTTTTGTGATACTGGTAGCAATGAGCTTTGTGAAAAATGTTCAGCAACTACTTGTTTTAAGAATTCTGCAGGGTTTTTTCACTGGCACATTGACTGCTGCCATTGTTCTTGCAGCAAGCAAACTTCCAAAGGAAAAAAGTGGTTTTGGTCTTGGGCTGATGCAAACATCTGCGTACATCGCGGCAACTGTTGGACCTTTTATTGGCGGGGTGCTGTCAGACATATGGGGATATAGAAACACCTTTTATTTTTCAGGAATTCTTGTTGGAATTGGAGGGTGTATGATTACATTTGGTGTGCAGGAACCAGAAAAATACAGAGAAGAAAAAGAAAGCGAACAGGAAAAGACAAACGCTAAAAACAATATTCTTTTTCTTTTGATAGTGCTTTTTCTCTTTCAGTGTGCTGCAACGTTCCTTTCGCCGGTTCTTGCGATATTTATTCAAAAAATCTCCCCTGAATCAAAAAGAATTGCGACAATTGCTGGCTCAATTATCGCAGTATCAGGAATTGCAAGTGTTTTTTCAGCCATTGGCGCAGGACACCTTGCAGGAAAAAAGGACCACAGAATTCTTCTTGCTGTAATGCTCGGAATTACAGGAATACTGACGATGCTTACATCTTTGTGCAAAACAACAGGTCAATTGATGCTGTTGAGAATTGCTGCTGGACTTTCAGCAGGCGGCATCATTACTACTATTAATACCCATATCCATCTTGGAACAAAACAGTCGTCTCTCGGGAAAAATTTCGGGGTTGCTGGTGGAATTTCGTCCCTTGGAGCAGGCATAGGACCAATGATTGGAGGCGCGCTTGCTTCCGTATATTCCATTGAGTTCACTTTTGTTTTCAGCGGTATTATGATATTTCTAACAGGACTGGTCTGTCCAGTAATTCTTGAAAAGACCCCTGTTGAGGAGAAGGAAAGATTGCCTGAAATTACTGAACCTTAAGTTGCCTGGCAAGTTCACTCAATTTTTTCTCGTATCTTAAAAAACACTTCTCCAGGACTTGGTCTGGATTTTTATTGCTTTCAAGGATGATTTCAAAACATAAAACAGCAAGGTCTCCTGTTTCTATATCAGCATGGGGGTCTTTTTTTTCATAAAGGTACTCAATTTCAATGATGTGTTGTTTTGCAAGATGAAGAAGTTTTTTTCTGTGGTTTCCGCTATTTACGAAAGACGATAAATTGTGGATTTTCTTTAGTTTCAAAAGGGCGTTTTTTGTAAGTGCCATTTTTCTCCTTTTTTGTGGTATTCTATAATAACAAAGAGGGAAAATCCAGTGGAACAGAAAAAAAAGATAAGGGTCATCTTCATCAGCATAAAAAATGATGCAAGAAGCCAGATTGCAGAGGGGTTTCTGAAACATCTATCTGGAGACGATTTCGAGGTTTCCAGCGCAGGAACAGTTCCAGCCATAGAAATAAATCCACTGGCAGTAAGGGTAATGGCTGAAAAGGGTATAGACATTTCTAAAAATAGCCCGAAAAGTCTACTACATTTTATGCCACATACAGGAATATTTGATTACATCATTACTCTATGCGATGAAAATGAGGATATCAGGTGTCCTGCTTTTTCTGATAAAACCAAAAAAATGCACTGGAACATAAAAAATCCTGATGTACCATGCGCTGGTTATGAAGAAAAACTTGCTCTGATGAGGAAATCGAGGGACGAAATTTACGAGAAAATTAAAGAATTCATAGAAAGCGTGAAACATTGAAAGAAGACCTGAACCCAAAACCTTTAACAACCCAAGGATTTCTTTTGTTCTGCCAGTTTTCACCCTCAGTCCTAGCCTTTTCCATTTTTCTTTTTTCCTCGCCCCAAACAAAAGCAGGGTGAGGATTAATAAGCGGAGAAAGCAGGATTCGACGCCCTCGCCTGCCACTGCGGCTCGGGTCGATCCGGCCAGCCTCACCGACTCGGCGGGCTTGCCAATCAGTGCTCTTTATCCATCGCACTGGCACCCATTCGCATAGGTCTTCACTTGCTCACACCAATACATCGTCTTGCACACTGCCTTTTGGTCAACGGGCTCGCCTGGCATAAGGGCAAAGACCAACCCCCCTTACGCCCGTCTCGCCTTGCCTGCCCGACGAATAGGCGGGAAGCGAAAAGGACGATTTCAAGTTTTTCTTTGGCGGCAAATTCTTTAATAAATCCTTTTTGCGTCTTTCGGCAATTCATCAATCTTTTTCAAAATTAAGTTGCCTTGCTGGTAGATAATATTTCTCGGAGGCGGTATTTTCCGATTTTTACCAATATCGGTATCTCCAAGAAGTTGAATACGTACATATTTTGAGAGTCGGAACAATGCAAGAAGTCCGCCGTAATGTCGCCAATCAAATGGCTTCCCGTCTAATCCTTTTGTATTCAAGGTAATTATGTCGTCAACAACGAATTTCCTATCCCTACAATCTGGATCAATATGCCAAATTGGCCTAATTGGGGAATGTGCGAAAGCATTACGAATTAATCTTGATATTTGGTAGGCCGCAACAATGTTTTTATCCTGATGGTTTTTTGGATCAGCATAAATTTTTTTTATAGCTTCCTTAATTGCAAGAGCCATTAAATAAGTCGCCGTTTGTTTTAAGTAGTTAGCGGCGATATCTGCTTGGTCTTGTCTTAAAGCAATTTCTTCATATAAAACCCTGTGCTTTCCATGCGTCCATTCTGTTGGTACATCAAGAGGTTGGTTTTCTAAAGTGGTGGCGAGGCGAACTGCTATGGCCAAACGAAACTGCAATTCGGCAAGTTTTAATTCCAGAATTATTGCCTTTTTTTCGGTTAATTGCATAGGCTTTATTGTAATAATTTTTTTAATACCTCCAGAGCAGTTAGCAGACTTTCTTCCCTTAGGGCCTTGTAATATGCTGGCTTGTGAATAGGGCGGTCAACTTTTCTTTCGCCCTCAAGTAAGGTAATTATGTTCAAATCAATATCAAAATACGAAAGTAGAGTATGTGTTGATGGGCTACCATATTTAATATGATTAGCAGTAGAATAATCACCTCCAAGCTGACTTTCTAGTTGAAACAACACAAAAGCAAGGTCAGGATAAACCTGTTTGAAAAGCGTAAAGTCAACCAAAATTCTTTTTAGCATCGCGTTTTCTGTATATGCTTTGCACTCCATCGCAATTTTGAATTTTCCATCAACATGAACATGGACATCGGTTCTTAGTGGATAATAGAAATCTTTAATATGGTCCCTGATGAATTTTTTCACTTCTGGGCTTTTAACTCTTTCAATATATTCCTTCTTTATCGGAATTTTTACAGTTTCTTTGTCCAGAGATAACCTTTTAGGATCTCTTCCTAATTCCTTCCATGCTATTTCAATTAAACTTTTCGCCAGGCTCTCAACAAGCATCCCCTTACCAGCTCTTATTATTCCTCCATAAGCTCTGTCTTCTGCCTCTTTGGCTTTTGTATCAATGCCTTTAACCAAAAATTCATAAGCATTGATAAGTGATTTAATATCTTTTGAAAATTTCTTGTCCATAATTTTTAGAATAAACTTGTATTGACCGGTGTATTTTTAACTCTATCCTCGGCCTTTTTGCAATATTCCTCAGAAATATCTATCCCCAGGTAATTTCGCGATAATCTTTTAGCTACCGCAGTAGTTGTTCCAACTCCATTAAAGGGATCAAGAATTAGATCCCCTTTAAAGCTAAATAATTTTAATACTCTTTCAACTAACGCTTCTGGGAACATTGCGGGGTGTCCGTATTTTTTCATATTGTATTCTGGCGCGATATCCCATCTTGCATAAACCCATTTCTTAAACTCATCACTGGTTATATCAGCCATTTTCCAATTTCCTGAATGTTTTAAATCGCCTTTGCAAAAAATTTCAAGAAATTCCCACGTGTACTTTAAGTATGGGTTGCTTGGACTTTTCCAACTACCCCAAGCAGTATATTTACAGTTATAGTTATGCTTATCCCACAAAATTTCGCCTTTCCAAATTAACTTATTCTTAATAAAGAAATCAGATATTATGTGGTGGATGGGTATATAATCAGAAAATAATGGCTGGACATTAACAATAATTCTACCGCCGTATTTTAATACCCTTATGCACTCTCTAAATATGTCAAAAAGTTTATCAAAGTATTCATTCCAATTTATTCCATCCTTATGATTTTCGTAATCTAGACCGAAATTATATGGCGGAGATGTAAAAATTAGATCTATACAATTATCCGGAAGCTTTTTTAAAACATCCTTGCTGTCTCCAACAATTATTTTGTTTATAAATTCATCCGGAACTTTATTATTCTGTCTTGAAAAATTATGACCCTGAGCATAATAATAAATGCCTCTTATTTTTTCCTTTTCTTCTCTGTTCTTTACCTTTCTTTCCTTGTTATACCCAACATATAATCTCTTTCGACCCTTCAAACCATAGCTTTTTATTTTCTCAATATTGTAAAGTATTGAATTTAATAATTTAGCTGTCTCGCTATTTGAATTTTTAACCAATGCAAGAATATGTCTTTTAAAATTAAAGAAGTCTAATTCCCTTAGATGTACCACTAATCCGTTGCTAGTTAGTTCAAAATAGATATCTTCTTTAGGGAATAAAGAAAATAATCTCTGCAGTGTGGCATCGTTTTGTTTTATTTCCGTTGTGTATATTTTGACTGGTAAATAGTTGCTCATAATTATTTAATCAACTCATCCACAGTTATATTTAATGCTTTGGCTATTTTTGCCATAACAAAAACTGACGGTTTCTTAATAACGCCTGTCTCAATTTTAGTAAGGGTAGTATAAGGAATATCGGCTTTTCTTGCGAATTCATCTTGAGAAAGCTCAAGCTTAAGGCGTAATGCCTTTATTTTCTTGCCTAATTTATTTCCTTGATTATTTTCCATAATTTGCTAACATTAAATTGTTTTGCTATAATTCTATACAAGTATATGATAACAAATAAAAGTAAAAATAGCAAGAAAAAGAAAAGCCCGCTTCTGGCGTTTTGCTTCGCAAAACAAAGACAAAAAATTCAATTTTGCGCTTAAAATCGGCTGGAGTGTTCTTTTGAACACTTTCGCAGAGCGCGAGCCAGCAACCTCTTTTTCCAATTGGCGGAGAGGGCAGGATTCGAACCTGCGTCCCGATAAATCGGGAAGCCGATTTCGAGTCGGCCGCTTTCGTCCACTCAGCCACCTCTCCTTATCATTTTTCACCTGATTTTCAATGAATGATCGAGAATTTCATTGCGGCTTATGCCAGAGTTTCTTTCGTCAAAATCTGGAGAGCCAGCGCACACAGCAAACGCTGCAAATGCTTTCTGATTTGTTTGAATACCCCAATTGTTGTATCCAGTACCAAAGCATTCAAGGTCTGGCCTTTCTGGTATTCTGTAGATATATTTTATGGCAAAAGGTATCCATTTTTCTAACACCCGAATGTAATCAATGTGCGATATCATCATTTTCCTTTGATACAGGACCTGTATTTTTCCATAGAAAACTTCAGATATTTGTTCAGGTACTTATTTCTAAAAACAGGGTCTTTCCAGTTTTCAATTAAATAGTGCTGTTCTGATTCCTTCACAGGAATTTCAAAGAAAATTTTTCTATCACAACTGCCGTCTATCACTTTCTTGTATGCCTTCCTCAAATAAGATGCGCAATCAATGGCAATAGCACCAGCGAGGTCATTGACAAGAGCCCACCTTTTTGAGGCAAGTTTAAAATCAAATGCAAGGTCAAGTTTTTTCTGATAAGGATTGACAACAGGAATCGGGCAATCTTTGTAAATGGCTGGTTTTATGCTTAACCTGTTCAATGAGTATTTTTCTGGCCCACCTGGGCTTCCTTTTGGATACATCCATATTTTCTGACACTCATCAGTAAGTAAAAATTCCATAAAAAGTTTTGCGTTTTCAAAATTAGGCGCGCCTTTCAATATTCCTGCGCAATCAGGATTAATCACTGTTTCTCTTTCAGGCAGTACAAAACTCATGTTTTCAGAACCATTGACTTCAATCTGGGCAAGAGCATAGGAATCAATTGAAAGAGATACTGCTGTCTGACCAATTGCTGTATCCTTTGCTGCCTGCGAAGCGCTTATCGGAATACTGGTAGTGTTTGCAAAAATACCAAGAATTGTTTCCCATCCTTTTTCCCATCCATTTGCCTGAAGGATAATTTCAAACATCATATGCATGCTGCCACTATGACGTGGGTCTGATGCTCCTACCCAGCGGTAGTAAACTGGCTTTGCAAGGTCGCTCCATTTCTGAGGTTCAGTCGCGCCTATAAATTGAAGAACTTTTTTGTTGCACAGTATTCCAAAACTTGATAGCACCACTCCATACCAGGTGTAATCTTTATCATAATTTGGCATTCCATTACACTCTTTTGGAATTTCTTTCAAAATTTTTTCTGAAATCTTCCATGGCACGAGATAGCCATTTTCTTTTAAGCGTAAATAGGGGTCAAGCCCACCACCAAAAAATATATCGATTCCTGTGGTATCTGGATTCTTCTTAAAAAGGGATTCAACATACTTCAAATCATCAGAACTTCCACCCTGGTCAAGCCATTCTATTGTGATATCCTTTTGAGTGATGTTGTAATAGTATTTTTTGAATGCCTTTTCTATCTCTATTTTCACGCCTTCCCAGTGGGGACTAATCACAACAAGGTTTTCTGCTGCGATGCAGGTTGATGAAACAAACAACACAAAGAATGTAAAAAGATGTGTTTGTTTTTTCATTTTCATCTATTCAGTCAGGGCAAGCTCAGCCATGTAAGAACTTCTACAAAAAACCCCTGCAAAAACCTTTTTAAATCCCATCTGTTTACCAATAACTCTGTATTCCTCAAACACTTCTGGTCTTACAAACTCTTTTACATCTATGCTCTCGTATGATGGTTTCAGATACTGGCCAATCACAAAAAAATCGCAATCAATACTGCGAAGGTCCTTCATAACCTGAATGATCTCGTTTCTTGTTTCTCCAAAGCCCACCATCATCGCTGATTTTGTTAAAAATCCTTTCTTTTTTGCATGTTCAAGTATTTTTAAGGAAATAGTATAATTCGCCTGGGGTCTAACTCTGGAATAAAGCGCTGGCACAGTTTCAACATTGTGAGCAAGAATATCTGGTTTTGCCTCAAGGACTATCTCCACAGATTCTACGTTTCCCTTAAAATCAGGTATCAGAGGTTCAATCTTTGTATCTAAACTGGTTTTCCTGATTTCATTGATACAATCAGCAAAATGTTTTGCTCCGCCATCAGCAAGGTCATCTCTTGTCACAGATGTAATCACAATGTATTTCAAGCCAAGTTCTTTCACTGCGCGCGCAATATGCTGGGGCTCCTGCGGGTCAACTGGTTGCGGCATCTGATTATGGTTGACACTGCAAAATTTGCAAGCTCGGGTGCACACATTTCCAAGTATCATAAATGTTGCGTACTTTTTGCTGAAACACTCATAAATATTGGGACATCTGGCGTCTGTGCAGACAGTATGAAGTGAATATTTCTTAATCACACTCTTTGTCTCTTGGTAATTTTCATCCACCAAAATTTTTTTCTTCACCCATTCAGGAAATTTGTTCATTTTTTGGGTCCGGGAATGTGAAGGGGCTTACCTTCGCAAACAAGAAGCGCTTCCATCAAAATTTCTGAAAATACTGGATGACACCAGTATGCTTTCAACATTTGTTCAATCGTCATGCCTGCGCTCATTGCAATGGATGCGATATGAATAATTTCAGTGGCAAGTTCGCCTGCAATGTGAACTCCTATCAGCTTATGGGAATCCCTGTCAATAATTACCTTTGCCATTCCCACAGTTTCTCCTGCTGCGTGTGCCTTGCCAAGCGCCTGATATGGAAATACTCCTGTTTTTATATTCATCTGTTTTTCTATCGCCTGTTTTTCGCTCAGTCCAATGCAACCAATTTCAGGAATTGTAAAAATTGATTCAGGGATATTCTGGTAAGAAATTGTCTCACGTCTGCCCGCGCAGTTTGCCGCAGCGACTTCTCCTTCTTTTGTTGCAACATAAGCAAGTTGCCATTTACCAGTCACATCTCCAGCAGCAAAAACATTATCAAGATTTGTTCTCATTGTTTCATCAGTGGAAATACCTCCGTCTAATAGAGTAAGTCCAATCTCACTCCCTGCCGTCGTATCTGGTTTTCTTCCTGTTGCCCAGAGGATTTTTTCTTCACAAATTTCATCTGTGGAATTAATCTTGACACCTGTTTTTATCTGGATGCCTTTTTGAGAAAATTGTTTCTCAATAACCGATACGATATCTCGATCTTTTCCTGGAAGAATTTGTTCCATCATTTCGTAAATTGTAATTTTTACACCAAAACACGAAAGAATTGAAGCAAATTCACATCCAATCGGACCTGCTCCAATAATTGCAATGGATTCTGGAAGTTTTTCAAGATTCCAGATTGTGTCAGTGGTGATAATTCTTCTCTCATTACAGAACATCGCAGGAATAATTGGCCTTGCGCCTGTTGCAATTACAATGTTTTTTGCCGTAAAAATATTTCCACTGGCTACAACTGAATGACAATCCTGGACTTTGGCGTCTGCCTGAATATAGTGTATGCCATTTGCTTTCAATAGCATTCCAATACCTGTGTTCAATCGTGAAACAACATTTGTTTTCACATGATTAAGGATTTTATCCCAGTCAAACGAAATGTCGGCATTGAGACCGTCAAACTTTGGTTTCTGTAAGGACCTGGCAATCTTGAATAGTGATTTTGTTGGAATACAACCAGTATTCAAACAACACCCGCCCAGTTTTTCTTTTTCAATCAGGGCAGTTTTCAATCCATACTGAGCACACCTGATTGCGCAGGGATATCCTGCTGGCCCTCCACCAATCACAATCACATCGTACTGGTTCATTTTGCCTCCATTTTCCTATATTTTAACATCAAAACCCAGATTTTTGTTTGAAGTCCTTTTTATACAGGTCTCCTTCCTTTACAACCCCTTTTTCTACCCTCACCTTTGTAAAAATCCCCCTTAATCCCCCTTTTGCAAAGGGGGAAATCAGAAGAGAGATTTTATAAAGGGACAACAAGATACTCCCCTCTTTATAAAAGAGGGGCTGGGGGAGATTTCAAAAACCCCTCTAACTCCAGGTCTCCTTCCTTTATAAAGGAAAACTGGGATGGATTTAATAAATCTCCCTTTGTCCCCCTTTTGTAAAGGAGGAGAGAATAGGGAAACAAAAAAGAGCATCGCGCTTGGTGGGAGTCGAACCCACAGCCTTTAGCTCCGGAGGCTAACGCTCTATCCTGTTGAGCTACAAGCGCTAAAAGAATGATTTCAGGATTTTATTGTGCGGGTGTACTGACATAGATGGCATCTATCGCCAACTGCAATATTTTTTATTTCACAGTTTTCTTCAACAATCACAGAATTCCCAATAATACTATTTTCTATCAAACAATTTTTCCCTACAAAAACATCCTTAAAAAGAACAACATCCTGAAGCACAGAACCATTTCCGATATAACAATTGTCACCAATAATTACTGTTCCTTTGATAACAACATTTTCTCCAAACACAACATTTTTTCCTGTTTTCAATTTTCCTTCAAATTGAATATTCCTCACTGCGCCTTCTTTGCAGTATTTTTCTTTATGCTCAAGTTTTATCCTGCCGTCAACTGCATCAAAGTTTGCTTTTTTGTAACTGTCAATGGTTCCAACATCCATCCAGTATCCAGTATGTATATACGAGTAAAGATGCCTTCCTTTTTCTATCAGTTGAGGAAATGTCTCTTTTTCTATGGAAACTTCTCTACCAGAAGGAATTTCATCAACAACATCTGGTTGAATAATGTATATACCAGCATTGATGATTTTTGAAACTGGTTGTTGCGGTTTTTCAATAAAGTTTTTTATCCTGTTGTTCTGGTCAAAAATTATCACTCCAAAGTGAGCCGGGTCTTGTACTTCAATTCCTGCAATACTCACATCAGCACCCGAACTTTTGTGAAACTGAAGCATCTGTGTGAGATTGCAATCAGTAAGAATATCTCCATTGAATACGAAAAATGGACCATCCTGCAGAAATTTTTTTGCGTTTTTTATTGCGCCTGCTGTGCCCATCGGTTTTTTCTCACAGGATAGATATAGTTTTATTCCTAGAGATTTTGCCATTGAAAAAAGTTCCCTGTATCTTTTACAGTGTGGATTGACAGCAAGAATCACACTGTTTATTCCATGTTTTGCAAGTAGTTCAAACTGATAATAAATTAAAGGGATACAGGCAACAGGAAGAAGGGATTTCGGAGTTGTTAGTGTAAACGGTCTCAACCTTGTTCCAAAACCACCTAAAAGAATCAACGCTTTAATTTTTCCACTCCTGTGAGGTCAAGTTAATTATACCTGACTACGCTTTTCCATGCAAAGCATTTTTATATAGTCGCGTGCAATCCTCAAATCCTCCAATGCCTCTTCTGCAAGACATGCTGGCTTTGCTTCACCCTTTACAGAAAGAACAAAATTCATTGCCTGTTGATACATTGCACTGATGGGAAAAAGTGCAGGAATCATTGTTTCTGGAATAGCATTGTCTTTGTAAATTTTTACTCTTCCTGCCCTGCTACATACAAGAGGAGCAGGCAGTGATATTTCAATAAAACCCTTTTCAAAACACACAAGCGCTTTTTCCTGCCAGTCGAGCGAAGTTTTATATGGAGCCATTTCAATGATGCCTGGAATACCGGAAATACTTTCAACAGCCATCAACACTCCTGTCCTGTCTGCATATTTCACACTATAGAACTCCCCAAAAAGATATCTTATGAGATTTACCTGATGGATGTAGTAGTTAACAAATTCAAGGTACAAATTGAAGGTGTCCTTATCCATGTTTTCAGGAACCGGGTCAAAATCCAGGGAAAGTGTTTCTTCTGTCTTTATCAAATCTCGAAATCCACCTGCCACCCAATCACCAGGAGGCATGGTAATTCTAATATATGTCATTTTTCCGAGTTCACCTGTTTGCTTAAACCGTTCTATTTTCTCTTTCGCATAAATCACTGATAGGTCATTTCTTTTGTGGTAACCAACCATTACCCAGGTTCCTGCCTTTTTAATTTCTTCAATAATTTTCTCGCCTGCTTCAACAGAACCTGCAAGGGGTTTTTCAATAAATACAGGTTTTTTTGCCTTCAACAATTCTCTTAACATCACAAGATGTCTTGTAAATGGCTGTGAAGACACAATTGCATCAAATTTTTCTCTCTCAAGCATTTCTGAAAAATCGTGATATACTTTCTCAATCCCATATTTTGACGCAACCTTTGATGCAAGTATCTTTTTCTTTTCACATATTGCAACAACTTCGCAATCAGGAATCAGAACATAGTTTTTCAGATGAGCGCACTGACCCATTGCACCAGTTCCCACAAAAACAATTTTCACCTTTTCAGCCATTTTTGCTCCTTTTAACCAATAATAAGTTTTGCTGCAGCAATGACTGTAAGAATTTTAATGATATTTTCAAATATTTTTTGCGGGATAATTTTTACCAGATAAACCCCTGAAATTGCACCAATCATAATCGCAGGCGCTACCTTCAGATTCAGAACTAAGGACTTTTGGTTAATAAGCCCCAAACTTGCACTGAAAGGCACTTTGAACCAGTTCAAAAGAAAAAAATACCAGGCGCCTGTCCCTATGAATTCCTGCTTTGGAAGCCGCATGGCAAGAAGATAAATAATCATGATGGAACCTGCTGCATTTGCTATCATTGTCGTGAAACCTGCGCTCAATCCAATTACAGCAGCAAACCACCATCTTTCAGGAATACGAAACCTGTTGAGAATGTCTGCTTCATTCAACCATAAAAGCACAAGAACAATAAATCCTATCATGGGTCGCAATTGCTGGTCAGTCATTCTGCCAAGAGCAAAATAACCTAAAATTATGCCGGCCGCCGCCCATGGTATCAGTGTTATCAAATACTTCCACCTTGCATGTCTTCTATAATATGCCACTGCAAAAACATCTCCGAGTATCAGCATCGGAAGAATCACGCCTGTTGATAATCTTGCAGGAATCACAAGCGCAGCCATTGCTACAGCCAGCATTCCAAGACCAGGAATACCTGTTTTTGATACGCCGATAAAAATTCCTGCCAGAGACAGAAGACACCAACCCCATATTGACAGATTGTAGTCAAACATCCTGCTCCTTTTTGCAGATGCCAGTATTATACGACATTTAAGAAAAATATAAATTTTACCCTGCTGCTACTTTTTGATAAAATATGCAAAACTTTTGTCTTATCCGGGAAGCAGATGGAAAATAATGCTTTTGATGAATTTGAAAAAGAAATAGCCAGTGTTTATGAAGCAGTTCAGCAACAGATATGGCTCAGAACATGGGAATTTCAGCAGGTCAATGAACAACAAGATACAGCCAGATTTGATGAATCATTATGGAAAACAATCAAGGACCCGAGCTGGGCAACTGCTGAAGGAACCGCGTTTTTAAGGTATAAACTTGTTGTTCCGTCTGATATTGAAGGCATACCATGTGGTGGTTCTGACATCAAAATTGAATTCATATTTCCTTCTGGAATCACCCTGTTTGTTGACGATAAAGAAGTATACTCACAGCAATACTGGGCAGATATGCGAACTGAACCTTTGAAAATCATTGAAAATGCAATACCAGGCAGTACCCATACGATTATGTTCAAAGTGCCAAAAGGAGATGGGCATGGAGGAATTTATGCGGTTTTGCATATTGATGCCATTGAAGAAACACTTTTTGAACTGATGTCCATCAGGTATCAACTTGCGTTTGCAATTGCCATCGCAAAATCAAGACAGGAAAAGAAATTGAACAATGCTATTAAATGTGCTCTGAATTGTATCAAAGTCCGTGACATTAGGGAAAGAAACTGGACAGACGTGTTGCAGCAAATAAAACAAGCAGAAACAATTCTTACTCCTTTCAGACCCATCGCAAAGAAATTTACAGTCCATCTCATCGGTCATGCCCACATAGACATGAACTGGTTATGGGATTATGAAAACACTAAAGATGTTTGTATCAGGGATTTTGCTTCAGTGATATCCCTTATGGAACAATTTCCTGAATTAACTTTTTCTCAAAGCCAGTCGCATGTTTATCAAATCGTGGAACAGGCAAACCCCCAACTATTTTCAGCTGTGGTACAAAAAATAAAAGAAAGGCGATGGGAGGTAACAGCAAATGCCTGGGTTGAAAACGATTTAAACCTTGTCCACGGAGAAAGTTTGGTTCGTCATATTCTTTACGCAAAAAAATATTCACAGGAAAAACTTGGCGACCTTTCACCTGTCATGTGGTGCCCTGATACATTCGGACATCCTGCAACAATCCCTTCTATCTGCGCTGATGCAGGAATTAAGTATTACTTCCATATGAGATGCGGCAAGGACTATCCACTATACAGATGGAAGGGTCCTGATGGAAGCCAACTGCTGTCATACAAGGCCGTTTACAATAACTGGATTTCACCTGATAGGATTGTACCGGTGCTATTAAAGTTTATCAAGATATTACCAGGAGTGCCTCATATGATGTTTCCATACGGAGTAGGAGACCATGGTGGTGGTCCAACAAAACGAGATTACAGGATGAAAGTTAGAATGCAAGAAAAGCCTGTCATGCCATCACTGGTATTTTCCACAGCAGAACGATATTTCAGGGCAGTTGAAAAATATAAGTCAAAACTTCCTGTTGTAAAGGGAGAATTGAATACGATTTTTGAGGGTTGCTACACAACCCATTCTGACATTAAAGATACCAACAGAAAATGTGAGGATATTCTGCTGACCCTTGAAAGCGCAATGGCAATTTTTCTTTCACAGGGTGGTAGGATTGCAGTTGAAGATACTATAAAACTTGAACAACTCTGGCAAAAGGCTCTTTTCAACCAGTTTCACGATATCCTGTGTGGTTCAGCAATCAAGTCATCGTATACATACTCGGTAGAACTTGGCGCCAGTGTCATTGCTGACGCCAGACACATGATAGAAACCTACATCAAGCAGATGCCAGAAAAAGGTGGAAAATCTCTGATGGTATTCAACCCATGTCCCTGGGAAAGGTCCGCACTGGTGAATGTTAAATCAGAAGAATACCGCACTATTGAAAAAATTCCAGGTTCTGGCTTCATCACAAAAAATACCTGTGATATCAATCAGTTATCAAAAAATCCGATAAAGCAAATATCTCAATATGCATGGGAAACAGATTTTTACTTGATAGATATAGACAAAAACACTGGTACAATCAAAACCCTCTATGATAAAAAAAACAAAAAATCTGTCCTTTCTATTGCAAAAAGTGCCATTGGAGAAGACCCGTCCTCATGGTGGGCAGAAACTTCCAGCAATTTGATTTCTGTTCATTATGAGCAACCGCACCGTATGAGCGCATGGATTATTGGCAACATTGTAAGCACAGAAAACCTGTACGAAATGAAGTCCAGTAATGTAATTTGTGAGCCATTCAGAACAATTTTTTCTGTGAAAAGGCAATACAAAAATTCCACAATTACTCAAAATATAATTCTATATCCTGATTTTCCTTACATTGACTTTGAAACTCTGATTGACTGGAAAGAAATTGGCGGTTCACAAAACGGTGTGCCAATGGTAAGAACAAATTTTTCTTTTTCCCTGGGAGAGCCTTCTGCTTACTATGAAATTCCATTTGGGTGCATTGAGAGAGAAAAAAATGGCAAGGAGTGCCCTGGTCTCAGGTGGGCAGCAATGAAAGAAAAAAATTACTGGGCTGGAATTATTACAAAAAATAGGCATGGGTTCAATGCGTATGGAAACAAACTTTCTATCACACTGCTGAGAAATGCCTATGAACCAGATGCTCAGTCAGATACCGGCATTCATGAAATTTCCTACAGATTATTTTTCGGCAAATTAAATCCTGTGGAAATTACAAAACTTGCTACTGAATTTACATTACCTGTTGTGGCTATCGAAACAGACGCAATACCTGATCAAAATTTTTCTCTCTTTGAAATCAGGGGCCAAATTGTTCCTGCTTGCTTGAAACCGTCTGTGGATGGAAAGTCAATTATACTGCGGCTGGGTGAAATGCTCGGGAAAAAACAGAAGTTTACAATTGTATTTCACAAAAAACCACGCAAGATTTTCCGCGTTTCTCTTGACGAAAAACCACTGGCAAACATTAAATGCGCTGGCACACTCCAAATGGAAATTCCATCATATGGAATATGCACTCTCAAAATCGAGTACTGAATGCCCACTGAGAACCACTGGCTTATGGTGTATAATAAATACATGGAGAAAAAGTCCATTATCAAGAAAAATCCTGCTCATCACACACTGAAAAGAATAAAACCAGAATTCGTGTACCATGTTCATATCCCGAAAAAATTTCAGAGGTATCTCTGGGAACACACACGCACAACACCCTGTGAAAAAATCATACTCCGGGTTCTCACATATGGAAACTTTGATGAAGTGAAGGAAATTTATCATTTTTTTCCTGAAGAAACATACAAAATCATCAGCAAGTATCCTGGAATCAAGCGCGGTGTGAAATACTGGATACGTTACTGGCACAATGGAAACCATTAAGCTGGCTCAGCACATTCAAAAACAGTTTCCACGCTTTTATCTTGCTGGCGGCACAGCAATTATGTTGCGGCACAAGCAGAGAGAAAGCAAAGTCGTTGATTTTTTCAACCAGCATACTTTCTCATTCAGACACACTTATAAAAAATTAAGAGAAAACTACACAGTGCAGAGATACAAAGAATTTCAGGACAATGTTGATTTCTATATTCAGAATATCAAGGTTTCATTTGTGTTTTTCCCATTCAAGAATATAGAAAGAATCGAAAAATTTCGGGAAATAAGAATTGCTTCTGATTATGATTTGTTTCTGAACAAAATTTATGTTTCGGGTCGAAGAATTGACCCAAGAGATATCTTTGACCTGGCATATCTTTACAAAATTTACAGGTGGGATGCCAGAAAAATAGAACAGGACTTTGAAAAAAAGTTCCCCAGCCAATCCTACAAACTTTTCCTTGGCGCTGTGTTGAGTTTTGAAGATTATGGAAAGATCGATGCCTGGATTATTGACACATTAGGACAACTGAAAGTGTGATTTTTTCTATATGATGAAGCGAAAAAATTCTAACAACACAAACAATCTGGCTGAAAGGGGATTTACACTGATTGAACTGCTGGTGGTAATAGGAATTATTGCCATTCTTGCAGGACTTCTTCTTCCTGTGCTTGCAAGAGCAAGAGAATCTGCAAGAAGGGTGGTGTGCATGAATAATGTCAAACAAATTGGAATGACAATTGGTATGAGGATTATGGATGGCGGTTCTTTTTATGATGGCGCATATTATGGAAATATCATTCGAGATGCATCAGGCGAATATGTTGGAATTGGAAGATTTCATGCCCATTTGAGAAGCATTGAAATGTATGGATGTCCATCAAGTAACTATGCAAATGGAGAAAAGGTAAAAATGGCAGATGAATCCGGAGGGATTGTAGAATCTGCGTATGTTTACAGGCCTGAAATTGAAGGAACTTCTGGTGTTTTTGCTTTTTTGATGGATTTTAATCTTGCTTCAGAAGGAAAATTTAATCACAAAGGTAAGTTTGTCAACATTTTATTTTCAGATGGTCATGTCGCTGGAGTTCCTGATTACAGCATGACTTTGACCCTGACTGATGATTCACAGCAAGAATACGAAAGGGTATTTCTTGCTGCTGATAAAAAATAACGATTTGATACTGTGTACTATTAAATTACAACCCGCGCAAGATCCTTGCGGCAAGAGAAGAAGGAAGTCCTGCGTCAGCAATTTTTTTTGATGCGATTTCAGCAGGATAGGGTATTCTGAACAGTTGAAACAATCTAGACTTTGAGTCATAAAGACAGCAGCATGCCTGAGGATTTCCATCCCTTGGTTGACCTACACTGCCAACATTGAGAATATATCTTTTGTTTTCCTCTATAAGTACCCTAAGACCTCCTCCAGGGTCTTCTGCAATAATAGAGGGCATATCCTTGTTTTCTTCATCAACAAAAACCATCGGGAAATGGGTATGTCCCACAAAACAATAATGAAAGCTAAACTCATCAAACATTTTCTTTGCTCTGGAACGGGAACTGGTGTAGAAATACAAAGGATCATTTAATCCGCCATGACAGGTGATAAAATCCTCGATTTCCAGTGTTTCCTTCCATTCAGATAATTTCTTTTTGTAATCATCTGAAAGATTTTTCCTTGTCCAGTCCATTGCCATCTTTGCATCAAGGGTAAAACCCTCATATCTGCCAGTGATACACGCTTCTTCGTGGTTGCCTTTGATAAAAATGATATTTGGCAAATCAAAAAGATCTATGCATTCTGCTGGATTAACTCCATAGCCCACCATGTCTCCAAGAAAAAGAATTTTTTCTGCACCACTTTTGACAAGGAAATCTTTTACTGCCATGGCTGCTTCAAGATTTCCGTGGATGTCAGAGATGATGCCGTATAGCATCCTTTTTCCTGTGGTATTCTGTCAAAAACTCAAGGTCTTTGCGGGCGAGAGAAGCATGTTCGTATCTATTGTTTGGATCAGGGTCTATACAATTTTTCAGTATTGCGATGACATATCCTGGGATTTCGCAATTACATTTGGCAAGGTATTCTTCGATAATTTTACCCAAACTATAGATATCGCTTCTGAATGTTACCTGTCCGAGCCGTCTTTCTGGAGCCATGTATCTTTCGGTTCCTGCGTAAGGGAACCTATCAAATGCGAAGAAACTCTTTCTCACTGCATAGCCAAAATCTGTCAGTTTAATCAATTGTAAATCAGGAGAAATTAAAATGTTTTCTGGTTTGATGTCTTTATGGACGATTTTATGCTGTTCAAGGTGCTCAAGAGCTGAAAGCATTGCTTTAAAAATCAAGAGAACCTCTTCGAGAGAAAAAGTTTTCTCCATAGACCACTGCCTTAAACTTTTCCCTGGCACATATTCCATGATGATTCCAATATCCTGTTCATCCTGAAATAGTTTGTATGCTTTCACGATATTGGGATGATGTAATTCCATGGCAATCTGCGCCTGCTTCTTAAATTGAGCGATATGATGTGAGTCCCTGAAACGGCTTCTTCTGGTATTGAGAATCTTTATTGCCACGTATGGACCATACTCAGGATTGTGTTTTGTGGTTTTAGCCAGATACACACCAGATGTTGAACCCTGCCATATCTGCTCAACGATTTCATAACCTTCAATAACCTGACCCGCCCTTTTGCTAACCATTTACATAATGACAATAAAATGAAAAAATTGAAATTACACCATTATGATACCTGATTTCAGGAAAAAAAACAAGACCCCAATTTTTGTTCCGATTGCAGCCGGGTTAAAATAATATTATGCACATTAAAGGACTGATCTTTGATTTTGATGGAACAATTGTAAGCCAAGAGATAGACTTTAAAAAAATCTTCCTTGAGATTAGCGAACTTGCCAGTCGATATAAACTCAGAGAACCAGAAGAAAAACTTCCAATTCTTGAATACCTGAAGGAAATAAGAAAACTGAACAAAGCAAAATCAGAGAAGTTTCTAAAACAAGCTCATGCCCTTTTGCTTGAAAGGGAGCATGCATCTTCAAAAAATGCAAAACCCATCAATGGAGTGATTGAATTTCTTGCTCAATTAAAAAAATCAGGTATTGCCATAGGCATCATCACAAGAAACAGCAGAAATGTGGTTGAGAAAATTTTGAAGGAAAAACATATCCCCTTCGATGTGTTACTTGCAAGAGAGGATGTGCCTGAAGTAAAACCGCACCCATCACATATCAATATGATGCTCGAAAAACTTGGTTTGAAGAAAAATGAGGTTCTGGTTGCAGGAGACCATATGTTTGATGTACTTGCAGCAAAGAAACTTGGAATTTTGTCATGTGGGGTGCTGACTGGTGGAAAAATGCATCAGGATTTTATTAATGTCGGCGCTGACTTTGTTTATGATGACATTACAAAACTTGGAGTTCTCCTTGGACTGGAGAAACTTCCAGAAGGAAAACTTGAACATCAGTTGCTTAAGTACCTTATTCAAAAATATTGTGTGCTTGATGAATCAGTTGAGACAGGACCAGATATTGGTATGGATGCAGCAATAATAAGAACATCAAGAAACAAAGTAATTTTGAAATCTGACCCCATTACGCTTGTTTCGAAGGACATTGGAAAATACGCTGTTACAATCAATGCCAATGATATTGTCTGTAGTGGTGGAATTCCCCGCTGGCTTCTGACAACCCTGATTTTTCCTGTTGGGACAACATTTCCTGCTGTTGAAAAAACATTCTACGATATCTCAAAAACATGCCACCAATTTAAAATCGCATGGGTTGGTGGACACACTGAAATCAGTTCTTCTGTTTCGCAGGTTGTGCTATGCTGCGCAATGGCAGGGGAAAAATTAAGACACATCAAGCAGGTTAAAAAAATCAAATCAGGCGATGCGCTGGTGCTGGTGAAACAGGCAGGTATTGAAGGCGCTTCAATTCTCGCAAGAGAAAAACCAGACCTGGCAAAAAAATTTCCTGATGTATTCAAAAAGGCAATCAATGCCACAAAAAATCCCGGGCTTTCTATTGTCAGGGAAGCAATGATAGCATGGAAAACAGTTCCTGTTATCAGAATGCATGACCCAACAGAAGGAGGAATTACTTGTGGAATTGCTGAAATTGCAGAATCTTCTGGATGCGGGTTTATTCTGGATGAGAAAAACATTTCTTTTTATAAACCAGCAAAAATTTTTTGTGATTATCTCAACATGGATGCCTATGGCTTGATTTCTTCAGGATGCCTGCTGGTTGCTACAGATAAAAAAAGCGCTGAAAAACTTGTCAGGGTGTACAAAAAATCTCGTATCAGGGCAGCGATTATTGGATACGCAACAAAGGAAAAAGTGATATTGATAAAAACGAAAAGCGGACAATTCAAAAAGATTGATTTTTCTACTTACGATGAGATTATCAAGCAATTACCATGACGGATTTTTCTCACATAATTTTGTCCAACTTCGCATTCTGTTATATAATTAAGATATGAGCGATGGCCAGATAAAAACAATTCTTGTGGCAGAAGATGACCCTGAAACACGGCTGATACTCCAGCAGGGGCTGTTGCGCGCGGGCTACAGGGTTGTGATTGCAGAAGACGGAGAGCAGGCACTTGAAAGATTCCGAGAATCCAGACCAGACCTTGTTCTTCTTGACATCGACATGCCACGGCTCAATGGATGGGAAGTCCTTGAACGGTTGAAATCTGGCTGGAGAAGCAGAAGGGTGCCTGTGATTATGGTGACAGGAAAAACATCAGATGAGGATAAAATCAGGGGATATGAGCTCGGTGTTGACTACTATGTGACAAAACCATTCAATATCCAGAGATTGCTTCCCATTATCAGAAATCTCGTTTCAGGGGTAAAGTAATACTACTGCCTTGTCTTCAATGAAAATATGCCTGTGTCAGTTTGATATAAAGTGGGAAAATAAACAGGAAAACAAAACACGAATAAGAGAGATTCTTTCAGGTATAGAAAAGAATCAGGTTGACCTAATCATTTTTCCTGAAACAACTCTTACTGGCTTTTCCTTCAACAAAGAGATTACATCTCTCATGCAGCAGGACATAGAGTTTTTCTCAGACATTGCGCAAAGACACAGTTCATACGTCTGTTTTGGTGGTATTGATGATAATAAAAATGTTTGTATCACAATCAATCCACAAGGCCGTCTCATTTCAAAAACAGGAAAAATTCATCTTTTTTCTCCATCAGGGGAGCCATTACATCACTGTCCTGAAAGAAAAATCGTATCCTTTTGCATTGGCAAAACAACCATCACGCCATTTATTTGCTATGACCTGAGATTTGCTCCATTATTCTGGACATCTGCTGAAAAAACAGATATATTTATTGTGATTGCAAACTGGCCTGAAAAAAGGAAAGCCCACTGGAAGATATTGCTTCAGGCAAGAGCAATTGAAAACCAGGCAATTGTCGCAGGCGTAAACAGAATAGGCGAAAGTCCAGACGAAAAGTATAGCGGAGATTCATGCGTGATAGATCCGTGGGGAAATGTTATTATAGATGCTGAAAGCAGCCCTGGTGCATTTGTCTGCGACATTCGTATTGAACAGGTAAGCGAAATACGCAGGTCCTTTCCAATTTTGAAAGACAGATTGAAATTTTCTGAATATGGCAAGTTATAAAAAATGGCGAGTTATTGTAAACAATTTTCCCGCAGATAGAAAAACTGCGCCGTGCAGGGTAAGTATTCCCTTTGCGCCTGGACAGTGCAGGCATCTAAATTTTTCTGTTGAAAGGCCTGATGGTTCAAAAGTACCTGCTCAATCACGGATACTGGTAAAATACCCTGATGGTTCCCCGCGATGGATACAACTGGATTTTACAGGTTGTGGCAATGGTATATACACAATAAAAAATGCTCCCTGCGCAAAAATCCCAGGTCCTACACTTGTCATCAATGAAACCGGATATGGATATGTAGTAAAAACCGGCTCTCTTTCTGTGACACTTTCAAAACAAAACGATTTTCCAATTCAATCCATTTTTTTACATCAAAACCAGATCGTAACAACACAAAATAAATGGAGTATCGTTGCGATAAAAGACAGGGAACAATACAACTTTCAATCTGCTAATAACTGTTTTCTGGTTGAAAATTGCGGTGAAAATAGATTTCAGGCATCCTGGAAGGGCTTTCTTGTTAACGAAAAAACTCATGAGAGATTACTTGATGTAAAAATGAGGGTTGAATTTCTTGCTGGCGTTCAGGGATTTTCTTTTTCAATTCACTTTTTCCATTGTCTTGAAAACCATCCTTTTATTAACATTGAGCGACTTTTCTGTCAGTTTTCCTTCCCTGAACTAAGAAGATTACTTCTTCTTCAAGAAATGTATAGTAATTTTGCTGTAAAACGAATTGTTGAAACAAATGATTCTGCTGAAATATTCGTTGACAGGACCCATTTCAGGCCTTATGTGAAGGATGTTTCTATCCTGGGCGATGATTTTGAATATCCATTGTTTTTAAGAGGTTTGAACAAAACTGTGGGAGATGCAGTGTGTCTCAGAAATAACGCTGCTGCGGTTGTTTGTTGCATGAGGGATTTTGTCCATCACAGGCCAAAAAGAGTTTTTGGTGGCCACAGTGTGATTACATACGATATCTGGCCTGAATTTGCAGGGATTCTTAATTTACAGCAGGGAATGAGTTACAGGGTCGTGTTTGACTTTAATTTTTCAGAATCTCCCACTGTGATTGAAAATTTTCTGAAAAACCCACAATCAATTTACGTTGAACCTGTTTATTGCTGGCTGGAACAATGCGATTCAAAATTCGCAGGACTTACCTGGCATCAACAGTATCTTTTTTCTGACAATCACCCTGGTGCTGGGATTTTTTCCTGTCTGTTATCTGATGCCACAAGAAGATTTCATACAATTTCTGAAATGTTTCACTACGGTGATACGCCTGATGAAGGATACACCCAGTATTATTTTTCACACGCAAGATATCCGAAAAACAAAAAGAAAACAGATATTCTTTTCAATACAGGCGGTGGGGTTTATGAAATGCAACTGAGCCTTGAACCTGTCTGGTCAAACAATGAATATGATGCAATATACTGCCTGGCGCTTGAAGCAATGAGAACAAAAAGTTTTCCTGTGCTGAAAAGATTGATTGCTGCAGCACGGCATCAAATAGAGATTGATTTTGTTCATTATAGTGACCACTGGCAGCAGCATCGCTCAACGCCCCAGCACTCATACTGGCATACTGCAATGATGTCATCCCTGCCAAGTCACCAGTGGACTCAGGGACTGTACCATTACTATGTCCTTACAGGTGACGATGATGCACCTGATGTAATTAAAGGAATTTGCGATTTCAATATGGGTTATTTTGATAAAACAAATGTCCGATTTGACAATTTCTTCAACAGGGAGTTTGGCTGGGCAATCCTTGCCCTTGTTTATGGTTATGAGGCAACTGGAAATATCTCTTACATTGAAAAAGCAGAGCAAATGATTAAGCAGATGAAAAACAATACCACACCCCTGCAGGCAAAGGAAGCATTTGGCAAGGGATTTTACGCAAATACAGTGCTTGTTGGTTTGATGGCATATCACCAGGCGACAAAACAACTCTGGGCAAAAAATCTTTTTCTGAAATGGGTTGATTATGGCATGAAAAATTTCGCAGCTTGTCAATATGGCGTACGGGTGACTGAATTATTTGTTGAACCTGCTGTGTATGCGTACTACCTTACAGGCAACAAAAAATATCTGAAAGAGTGTTTCTGGCACTTTGGTCTTTTTTTCAAGTCCTGGAATGACTTAGGATGGCTTTCAGGAATGGGTGCCATTACGACAAAAAAATATGCAAGGGTTTACAGGGCACTTGTCCATTTTGTCTCTGGTTGTGCTGATGCAGGACTACTGGAAAAATTTGAAAAAACTCTCTATCTTCAATAAAAGGGGGCAACATGAAACTTGTTGATATCAGTGGAACGATTGAGAAGGGAATGTGGAATTATGGAGACGAATTACATAATCCCATCTTTTCAGGACCAAAAATCACTGAACTGGCAACTGTTGAACACGATGGTTTCAGTGCGCATAAAATCGAACTTTCCATTCTTACATCAACATACCTTGAAACTCCTGCCCATCTTCTGAAAGGACGAAAAACCATTGACCAACTTTCTCTGGAAGAACTTTTTCTTCCTGCAAGTGTCATTAAATTAAAAACAAAGCCGCCAGCCAGCCACATCACAAAGAAAGAACTTATTGAGGCAGGAGTAAAAGTCAAAGCAGGTGATTGCCTTGTGATTTATACTGGCTGGTATAAAAGATGGAATACAAAGGGATTTGTGACAGAATGCCCGCACTTTGACTCTGAGTGTATGGACTGGATTGTTTCAAAAAACATTAAAATTCTTGCTTCAGACATACCCTGCTATGACGACATTCAGGACCCTTCTGACTCTCAAACACTTCCGCAGTTGAGAAAACTTTATTTTTCTGGAGCAATGGCTCTTGCGCCAGTGGTAAATGGAAATAAAATAAAACAGGGAAGGGCAAAAATTATTATTCTTCCTCTGAAGGTAAAATCCTTCAGCGCCAGCCCGGCAAGGGCAATATTGATTTATCAATAAAACGGAGGAAACATGAAAAAAACATTAAAGTGGGGCATTATCAGCACAGGAAGAATCGCGCAAACTTTTGCAGATGGCGTTTTGCATTCAGACACAGGAAAACTTGTTGCAGTTGCAAGCAGGGATAAGCAAAAGGCACAGCAGTTTGCAGAAAAATTCAATATTCCTTCAGCGTATGGAAGTTATGAACAGCTTCTTGCGGATAGCAATGTTGAAGCAGTGTACATTGCAACACCACACCCATCCCATGCCTTATGGGCAATTCGAGCAGCAGAGGCAAAAAAGCATATTCTTTGTGAAAAACCCATTGGAATCAATCATGCAGAAGCAATGGCAATTATTGATGCTGTGATTGAAAACGATGTCTTCCTGATGGAAGCGTTTATGTATAGATGTCATCCACAGACCAGAAAACTTGTTGAACTTTTGCGGGAAAACATCATTGGTGATGTCAGGGTGATACAGGCGAGTTTTAGTTTTCACGCGTCGTTTAATCCTGAAAGTCGCCTGTTCAACAATAACCTTGGCGGTGGTGGAATTCTTGATGTCGGCTGTTATTGCACATCCATGTCGCGGCTTGTGGCAGGCGTTGCCATCGGAAAGGAAATCGCAGAACCAGTTGAATTAAAGGGCTGTGGCCATCTGGGAGAAACAGGGGTTGATGAGTGGGCAGTAGCAGTTGCAAAATTTCCTGGGGACATTGTAGCGCAATTATCCACAGGCGTTGCCATTGCCCAGGAGAATGTTGTCAGAATTTTCGGAACAAAGGGTTATATTGTTGTACCTTCACCATGGATTATATCCAGAGATGGTGGAGAATCAAAAATTCTTGTGCATATTTATGGCCAGCCATCACCCGTGGAAGTGATAGTGAAAACAGATAAAAAACTTTACTCGATTGAAGCAGATACAGTAGCAGAAAATATTGAAAACCGCCAGGCAAAATTTCCTGCTATGACATGGGACGATTCTCTTGGAAATATGAAAAGCCTTGACATGTGGCGTGAAAGTATCGGGCTTGTTTATGAAATGGAAAAGCCAGAAAGAATGACAATGCCTGTTTGGGGAAGAGCCCTTCAACCTGGACGCAAGTTCAAAATGAAATATGGGGAAATCAAAGGCCTTGATAAAAAGGTTTCAAAAGTATTCATGGGAGCCGATAATCAAACCACTTTTGCCCATGCTGCTGTGATGTTTGATGACTTTGTTGAAAGGGGTGGCAATGCCTTTGACACTGCTTTTATCTATGCAGGCGGTTTATGTGAAAAACTACTTGGCCAATGGATAAAATCAAGAAATATTAGAAAAGACATCATTATCCTTGACAAGGGCGCTCATACTCCTTACTGCAATCCAGAAGACCTTACAAAACAGCTTCTTATCAGTTTGGAAAGGTTACAGACCGATTATATTGATATTTATATGCTCCACAGGGACAATCCTGATATTCCTGCTGGAGAGTTTATTGACGTACTTAATGAGCATAAGAAAGCAGGAAGAATAAAAATCTTTGGCGGCTCGAACTGGACACTTGAAAGAATTGACCAGGCAAATGAATATGCAAGAAAAAAGGGTCTTGAAGGATTCTCAGCAGTGAGCAACAATTTTTCTCTGGCGCGAATGCTGGCGCCAGTATGGCAGGGAGTCGTATCAAGTTCTGATGCCAGATCAAGAAAATGGTTTGAGGAAAGACAGATCCCTCTGATTGCATGGTCAAGTCAGGCAAGAGGATTTTTCACCGGCAGATACTCGCCAGAGAATAAAAGCGATGCCCAGATGGTCAGGTGCTGGTACAGTCAGGATAATTTTCAACGGCTTGAAAGGGTCCGCGAACTTTCAGAAAAACTTAATGTTCCTATGACTGCAATTGCTCTTGCATATGTGCTGAACCAAAAATTTCCAGTTTTTGCGATTATAGGACCAAGAACCATCAATGAAACAAGGACTTCTTTGAAAGCATTGGAAATAGAATTAACAGATGAGCAGGTAAAGTGGCTGAATCTTGAAAAACTGTGATATTTCAAGCTGGTACCAGTGTATAGAACTCACCCACCCATTTAAGAGGGTGAGAAAGAAAATATAGTGAGGAAGTAAGATATGGAATTTTGTAGTTGGCTTTCTAAAGCAATCTTGAAGCCATACACTTAAAAAGCATTTGGCTTCCGCGTCTATTAATATACATAGCCCAATGGATTTCAGTCGTGAAAACAAGGAGAACAAAAAATGATTGGTATGTGGAAACTGGAAAGACCAAAGCCAAAATTGCCAATTTCATATTTTTGGACATGGGATCACAGCACCAACTGGGTGCTTGATGACCCTGGGTTATTGACATGGGGCTGCAGTAATAAATATCTAAAAAAGCCCGAGACATTTGTGGAGGACTACAAGCGGCTTATTGACTTTGCCTCAGGGATAGGGGTGAAAGGTATTGTGATATGGGGATTTCTCAGAGATTCTCATGGAGCAATAGAGTACTCGAAAAAAGTAGTTGATTATGCGCTGTCAAAAGGAATAGCCATTATGCCGGGAATAGGCACAACCGCTTATGGTGGTGTGTATTATGAGGGCGAGCATAAATACAACCTTGATGTGTTTCTGAAGAAAAATCCTGACGCCAGAATGATGTATGAAGATGGACAATTCGCCCTGCGCGCGGCTTGCCCGAGTCATCCTTTATTCAGGGAATGGCTCCAGGAGGGAATTGTATGGTTGTTTAAGCAATTTGAAATAGGCGGAGCAAATCTGGAAAACGGTGATTTCCTTGTCTGTCATGATATGCTCTGCAAGATGCATAAGGAAAGATGGCCTGGCGATGAACCTGACTTTTTCCGACTGCAGAGTTTGAGTTATGAACCTGCTCTTAAGTGCATCGAAAAATTGCTGTCAGAAAAAATCGTGACATATGCAACATACTCGGGTTTTGTTCCAGGTTTTCCACCTGATAATCTTGCTGCTGAGAAAGCATGGGATGTAACATTTATGAGATGCAAGGAACCAGTTATGATAAGCCGGCTACCAAAAAAATCTATTGGCCAGTGGACATTAACCAGTATGGTAAGAAAGCAACCCCTGGCCTTAACTGCATATCTTGATCAAGGCGCACCGAAAGAAGTGTTTGATAATCCATACTGGCCAGAAGGTATCAAGGCACCAGGCAAACGTAGCGTTGGTTTCATTCATCAGGGTAGTCAGTGGAGGGGAGACCGTTATAATCAGGTGGTTAGCACAATAAAAGAAGCATGTTTGCGCGGATACAGATCAGGCCTGGAAGGCATCTGCATCCATGGGGAGGTTTCATCAAGACACACTCCGTCAGCGCTGAATTATCTGGCATTTTCCCATTTCATTCATTATCCTGAAGATTCTTTAAGGGAATTCGGCAGAAAGACACTTGGACAGATTTTGGGCTCTGAAGATGAGGGAGAGATGTTTGCCGAAATTTTCGCACACTGGGACGCTGGAACATTAAGCAAGTCTCATAGGGAACAGGCGAAGGAGAAGGCTAACGACCTTGCGAAAAAGGTTGCGACAAAAGGAACTGACCTTGAACGCTGGAGATTCTGGAACTGGCTTTTGATGATGATTTCTGATGTAACTGAGAAACACACAGTAAGTTTCTTTTAGCAGAACTGCATCTTTATTAACGTATATCTGATTGATTCCAGTTTTCAAATCCGCATCTGAGTTTAACATCTGTAAAACTGCACGTGATAATTATTTTCCAAAACAATGTTTCAGGAAAGTATCAAGATGAAACCTGAAAAGTTGCCCGTTCTATTTTCAAAAAGTTGCTGATAGATACTTGGCTTTTTTGGTGAACTATCCCTTCAGGTGGTACCAGTGTATAGAACTCACCCATCCATTTAAGAGGGTGAGAAAGAAAATATAGTAAGTAAGCAAGAACTTGAGAAAATTTGACAACCGCTTTTATGCTGTTAAAATTGAACTTAAAATATGGAATTTGTAGTTGGCTTTCTAAAGCAATTTGAAGGTGTGACTTGAAAAATAAAAAGGGGGAAATATGTTAAAAAAGGCGCTAAGTGTGTTTCTTTTGGTTGCCGCGTGTTTTCTTTTCGGACAGGAAAAAGTAAACTTTTATCTGTGGCTTGAGCCAGAATGGTTTGAGGGTGTTAATGGCCATTTTGCCTACTGGCCTGGCCCTGATTCAGCGAAAAAAGCAACAGGCTTGTGGGGAATTGCTGGGCCTGGAATTTCTGCTGAATGGTCTCAGGGTGGTGAAAGCGAGTGGAATTCCATTGGCGCAGGTGCTGACGAGACAAATGCTGAATGCAGGAGAACAATTAACATTCCTGCTGATGGAACATATCGAATATGGGTAAGATATGTTGACCACAGAGATAGCATTGAACCCTTTACAGTAGTGATTGAAAAAGCAGGAAAAACAATTTTACAGGGAGAACTTGGAATCAGACCCGTTGTTCCAAAAAATGACGAATATCAACTCTACTGGGGATTTTCTTTTGGCTGGGACTATATTGAAGGAAGTCTTCCTGCTGGAGAAGCAATATTGAAGCTGGTGGTCAATAAGCCAGCGCAAGCGTGGAGACAGGTCGATGCAATCTGTATTACTGATGATACCATATGGAAACCAGTTGGAAGGGAAAAACCGAATTTTGCTTACTTTTCTTCTTTTGATATAAAAAATCCTTCTTTGCAGTGCAGGGGGTCAGGAAAATCTCTTTCAATTGGAAGCATCTGGAAAAGGCCTCTTGTTGCAGGAAGAGATTTTTCAATGTGGACTGGTATATCAACCGACAAAAACTGGTGGAGCAACCAGAACATAGACAAACTCACGATGTATGAGGTACTTTTCGAAAATGGTTGCGGCAGAGACATCAAGGAGGAATTCAAAAAACAATTTGCAGGAAAGACCGACCTGCCAATAATATCTTGGAAAAACATGCTTGTCGGCATTTATCTTGGAGAAACCCCTGACTTATCTCCTGATAGTCCATTGAGAAAGTGGCTTGAAAAAACTGGAATTCCATTTTATATCCTCACAAATTACGCTAACCCAGGATATAATGAAAATACGGGCCCTGCCACATATCAGGCATTGACTGGGGTTCTTGCAAAGCAATTTCTGGGCTACATCCACGGTGAGGCAATTGGTACAGTTGGTGTTTATATTCCCGCAGAGAAATTAGGCAAAGACAGAAGAGAACATCTTGAGCAGTATGGACAAAAACTTACAAAACTCCAATCAGACCAGTGGAGCAAATTTTATAAGACGCCAGTACCGCCTGACCATATTAAAAAAAGCATTCCATGCCTTTCATGTGAGAGCATCGCACTTGCACATCAATTTCATCATCTTGGAATGGATATTGTCGGCTATGAACTTGATGCAACAAATATCCATGCACCAATGAGAATTGCATTTGAAAGGGGTGCTGCTCGACAATATGGAGGCGCATGGATTAATTATGCAAGCGGAAACTGGGCAGATGCATGCAATTACTTCACACAGGAGCCGGTTGTTCCAAGAGGTGCAAAATGCTGGTTTCATAGCAAGTATGCAATTACTGATGGCGTGAGCATCGCCTGGTATAGAAGGTTTTATTATTTAAACTACCTTTCAGGTGCGTCTGCCATATTCTGGGAACAATCTTTGACAAACCAGTGGATTAAGCCAGGTCCTGGCAATCATCCTGTTCAGTTGAGTCCATTTGGAAGAGCAACCGTTGATTTTCAGCAATTTGTGGATAGACTGCCTGATAGGGGAGAGCCCTATACACCGATTGCCTTTCTTCTCAACTGGGCTCATGGTTATGAGAGTGTGAATTATACCTGTAAAATGCTTAATGTATTTCTTCAGGATGATAGTGACATAGAGTTGCGGGAACTTTTCAATGTTGCATGGCATCCGTCAGCAATCCTTGAAGGGCAACCACAGGCACCAGATGTTCAAAGCATGCCACCCGGTATTTATGGGAACATTTTTGATGTTCTTGTTGATAGGGAGGAAAAAGCGCAGGCGATCACAAGTTACCCTGTTGTTTGGGCAGCAGGTGATGTAAAATTAGAAGGAAAATGGATTTCTGTCATTGACGAATACTTAAGAAAAGGCGGAACGCTTGTAGTAAACATTGAAGCCATCAGGCAAAATGCTAAACTTTTACAGATGCTTGGTTTGACTGTCTCTGAAAAAACACAATATTTTGACCGCTGGTCTCCGGATGCTGAAAAATTTTACCCCTGTGTTAAATATCCAGTATATCAACTTACTGCTAAAAAGGCAGTACCTGTTGCATTTGCTGACAAGCAGTTGCCTTTGATTTTGAGGGTGCCTATCGGAGAAGGTGCAGCGATTGTGACACTTGTTCCTCATATGGTTTGCCTGGACCAGCGAGCCCATCCTGCCCTTGTGTATTTAATGAATCTTATTACTGAGAATCTATTGCCATTTGAACTGTATGACACAGCTGGAAATCACATTGCTGGCAAACTAATGTACCTTGTCAACAGAACAAAAGACGGATGGCTTGTAGGCCTGTTTAATAACCAGGGTATTGATAAGACACAAAATGGAATTGCCCGGGTTGATAGAACCAGGTATGTTGATGTTGAAATTCGTACTCAATTGAATATTAAATCTGCCACAGAATATGTGAATATGCAGAAACTGGGCATTGTAAAATCCGCAAATGCATCAACTGTCAGAGTCAGGGTTGAACCTGGTGATGTCCAGGTTGTTTATTTTGTGACAGAATAGGTCGAATCGCTTTTTAGCCTTATCAACCTGATTGAATTTGTTATTGTCCTGACTCTCTTTGAATTTTGCAATATTACGATGATGTGTATTTCTTTTTCACTGCGCGACTTTATCTCAATGTGAGTGAGTGTCTTTTTTACCTCTATCTCTACTGGTCCACATGGAGTTGATATCGTCGCCTGGATAAAG
>JAKPDB010000026.1 GCA_029552985.1 bacterium | reverse complement strand
GTTCTCCCACAGAAAGATTGATGATTTTTTCACCAGCAGCCACAAGCTCCATTGCTTTTTTGTTGACCGCAAGCGTACTTGACGGCTTGATGTTTTTTGCCTTCTGCGAAATTTTTTCTTCAATCATATTTCTCCTTTTTGACTATTATTTTACCATAAAAAATTTTCTCATCACGTTTTGCTCCATGTTGCTTCATTAATAAATCTATATGAAGATACAGTCGTTGCCTCATTAATTTTTCTATTTGTAAGCAGTTTCATTTTTGAATACCTTTTTTCTATGATAGAAGGGTTTTTTCATTGCCCCTGCCCCAGTTCCTCAGCAACCATCCCGCATAACAACGATTGTACCCTGTCGCCTCTGTAAATCTATCTAAAATCTCTCCACGCCCTTTCTTCCTCGCCTTCTTATACCTGCCATCCATATCCAATACCTTCCTCGCCATTTATCCACCTCCAATTTGTCATCGAAAGTGGATATTTTCGTATAGATTCTTTAATGAGGCAACGACCCTTTTTCGTATAGAAAATTAATGAGGCAATTCGTGCTCTTGACAATTTGAGAGGGTGTGATAAACTTTTTTTACCATGAAGATAAGGACTGTAAAAGCTGTTATTTTGGGTTGTTGTATTCTTAATACTTATCTCTTTGCTGAAAATTATGCTGTCAGGAATTTGCCTGAATTTTATGCGCCTGGAACAAGCATAACAGTTTCCATCACAGTATTTACATTTCCTCAAACCCCGACCAATGGAATTATCGTAACAGAAACACTCCCTGCTGGCTGGACCCTTACATGGTCAGAGCCACACTGGAGCAAAAGCATACCATCTACCAACACCTATAAATGGCTTTCAGCAAGCCAATCTTCAATTCCTCCTTTTACCATTACATATAAAGTAAATGTTCCTGTAGACGCAGTAGGTACATATTATTTCAATGGTGGGTTTTCTGATGGATATTCAGCAGATGACAGAGAAATTACTGGTGATAAGTCGATTTCCCAATTTACCGGACAGGTTGCAACACCATTGTTTTCTCCTACACCAGATGTTTTTTATAATTTCTTTCCTGATGTTGAAATCACAACATCAACACAGGATGCTGTGATTCACTACACGACTGATGGAAGTGAGCCCACAACAAATTCTCCGATATATTCTGGGACACTGCATATCAATTCTACAACTACAATAAAGGCAAAAGGATTTAAAGATGGTTTTCAACCGAGTGAGACAGCGATTGGAACTTACACAATTGAAATTCAAAAAGGAGATATCAATAGGGACAGAGTCATTGACATTTCAGATGCAATTCTGTGTCTTCGCATGTCTATTGAACTTGACGTGATAATAGATCAGCAGTTATATGCCAGACCTTATACTGACTGGCTGATAACTGTTGCAGATTTCAATAGTGATGAAACTGTTGACATTTCAGATGTAATAGGGATTTTGAGGAAAATTATTAACCTGAACTAAAAGGGGGGAGAAAATGAGAGGCTTGAGGAAACCAGGGTTTTTGTTTGTCTCGCTTATTATTCTTTCATTTGTCGCAAACGCAGCAACTGTTTCAGGTCCTGTTGCAATTAGCGTGAGGGCAGGAGGACCATCAAGTTCCACAAGTGTTAGTTATACTGCTTCTTATGGTTCTGGTGAGAGCGGAGATTTTACCTGGACTGAAACCGGTATACTGCCTGGTGGTGCTGTTACGATTTCCCGAACAGGGGGTTCTCCGTTTACCACAGCAACGCTTTCTGTGTTTGCTACTTCTTCAACTTCTCCTGGCCCATATTCAGTTACAGTCAATGCATATCCAGCCACTGGCACTGCTGGGTCTCTTTCTGTTACCATCACAGTGGTTGAAGGACTTGGAAGTATTTCTCCAACAACAATACCAGCAGGTAAAGAAAATGCACCTGTCAATGTGCAATTTGCAGTTTCTAGTGGTAGTGGAAACTATATCTGGAGTGTCTCAGGTGCACCAAACGGCGTTTCAATCAATTCTAGTACTGGACTTCTTTCTGGGACTCCACAACCAGGCACTGCCGGGAGTTATACTTTGACAATCACGGTGACTGATAATACACCACCTGTGGTCAGTACTCAGGTTGTTATTCCATGGCAGGTATTTCCTGCCTATATTCCTTTGATTGATGCAGGGCAGATTTGTTATGAAACAGCAATTACAAGGGATACAAACGGGCAGATCACAAGTACCGGTGACCTGTATGTAAAAAATCTTGAGAAAAATACCGAAAGAAGGGTGACAAACTATGGTACAACAGGCACTGGTGCGATTTTGAATCCCATGTTTACTCCTGATGGTTCAAAAATTCTTTATACTTACAGTCCAAATCCTGCAACAACGAATTTCAAAGTTTATCTTGTCAGCACCCAGGCAACAGTTTCTGACATAAATCAGGGATTGATTCTGCGGAAAAACAATCAGGAAGCGATCCCACCGACTGCAAATGTAAAATACGCAGTGGTTTCTCCGAATTACAATGGATCCCAGGGACTTCTTGTATTTACTTGGGGAAAAATAGACAGAACAGAACTATGGACATATGATTTTACAACCGAGGCACTTACCCAGATTAAATCAGAAGCAAATCTTGAAATCCGTCATCCAGTATTTTTAAACTCAAGTGTGATTGCATTCCTCGGGATCAAAAATGGTATGCAGGATATCTATGTAATCAACATTGATGGTTCAAATTATAGAAAGATTACCACGAATGTTCCAAATACTCCATGGTATGGAAGGTTGCAGAGTTCGTGGAGAAATGAGACCCTCAGCAATCCACTTTTGATCTATTCGAAAAGAATTTATGAAGGATTTGGATACGCAAAATGGGATGTTTATGTGGCTGAAGTTGACCTTGTAAACGCTACACTCAATGAATACAACGTGACAAATACCAGGGATATTGACGAGTTCAGTCCAAGCTTTTTTGGAGATGACCAGAGTAGAAACTGGGTTGTATTACAACTTTCTGATGGTCAAATGTTTTATGAAGCAGAAATTGTCCCTGGTTGCAGGGAACTCTGGCAGGCAAATTACGACACTGTAAATCAGGCAAATAGCAATTCCGCAAAAACACAGAGAGCCAGAAACGGTAATTTTGGACTTGCAAACTGGTCTCCAGTACCACCTGCAGAAGCAGGAGAGGTTGTTACCCTTGACCAAACCCGTCTTGTTTATCTCAAACAGGTTGGTTCTTACAGGGAAGTCTTCAGATCAGATTATGTTGGTGGCGCATTTGACACCTCTGGCGTTCAACTGACTCCATCTTCACTCAATGTCAATAAATCCAATCCCTCAATTGCCAGGAATGGTGGAACTATTTCATTTACAATGGAATCTGTTCCTACATCAATTAGCAAAATGAATCACGATGGCTCAGGACTTGTCCAGTTTGCAATGCACTCAACTCAGAATCTGGATTGTTCAAGTGTGTCTCCTGATGGAAGATGGATTGTTTATGCGAAAAGAACATCTCCTGGCGTCTATGGAATCTTTGCAAAAAGAACCACCAGGGATGCTACTTATGGAGAATCAACGCTTGTCACAAATATCCAGGCAACAGCAATAGATGCACCGGTCTTTAATCCAGATATGACAAGGATTGTTTATGCAAAACAGGACCCAGGCGGAAAATTTGACATTTATTATGTGCCAATCAGAGTTGATAGTACAGTTGATGATAGCATGATTGCTGTTGGTTCTCCAGTGAATTTAACAAATACTCCATCAATTCATGAAAGAATGCCCTCATTTTCAAATACAGGCACAAAAATTATCTATTGTTCAAACAAAGAACTTGGCATAGAAGATTATGAGATTTTCACAATGGATATCAATGGTTCAGGAATAGAAAAGGTTGTTTCTGGTCCTGGTCACAGATGGCCTGTTTATAGTCCAGTGTCTGACGTTGTAGCAGGGACAGATGTCATAGGATATGTAGAAAACGACCAGATTATGTACGCAACGCTTTCACGAGTAGCGCCAGTAGGTACTCCATCAGGTCAAAACCCTGTTACAAATGTTGTTGGGACTGGAATCAATGTGCCTTCAGGATATGAAAGATTTTCATGGGGCAGAAACAGGGCAAAGGGAACAATTTTTGCATCAAGAACTCTTGGTGCAACCACTGCTGCTGGTCAACCAATTACATATCAGATTACGGTTGATGTTGACGAGGCAAGTGTACCAAACTCATATGCACTTAATGAAACATTTTCTGCCTCATTTAACGATATTCATGCCACTGTGGATGGAGTGAAGGCAGATACCACTTTGTATTATGATTATCCATCAACAGGAGTTCAGACACTAAAACTTTTGTTTATGTCAGGTCAGAATGGTGGAGTAAAAGACCACATTGTAAAAATTACTTTGAAAACCCCCTCAATAACAGGAAGTCAGGCATTTATCGGAAATGTGAGTTATACGATTGACGGTGTTCCAAGGTCAGATATCACTACAGGCAATGGTTCTACGATGATTCAAAATCCTTATATCCCTGTGGATGTTTATGACAGTAGCAATCTTGTTGCGTCTGATGGCATCATCCAGGATTTTGACCTTCTTTATGCAATTGATGCATGGGCAAGAGACGCTCAGCTCACTGGTTACGGCATTGTCTGGCCTCAGAACATCAATAACTGGGATAAAATTTTGATAGGTGCAGCCGGCAATCCCGGTATTATCCCAATCTGGGCAAATTCAACTTTTAAGGGTGGTTATGTCTATGATGTGACAAATCCTGGTTCTGTCTATGAAATGTTTTGGAAACCAGGAGTATTCCAGCAATGAAAAAATTACTGATTTTATTTTCTGTTTTATTGTTTCTGGTTTGTCTTAAATCTTTTGCCCAGAGAGTTGACCTGATATTTCTTATCGATGGCTCGGCAAGTATGTCGGGCCAACCATTCACCACTGAGAAAGAAGGTCTTGCCAGTGCCGTCGAAGACCCATCTGTTATTCCCACAGATGGTTCTGTGAGTGTGACAGTGATTCAGTTTTCAGGTGGAAGTCCACCTGACCCTGATGCGAGGGTTGAAGTTCATCCGACTCTTATTACCAGTCCTGCTGTTGCACAACAGGTTGCAAGCGCAATCAGAAACATTACAATTCTTAACAATTTAACCTATTTTGCACCAGCATTTGACCTTGCTGTCAGCACAATTATGTCCTGGCCACAGAGGGCTCAAAGGCAGGTGATTAACCTTATTACAGATGGAAACAACTTTGATCAGGCAGAAACAGCCACTGCTGTCTCCAATGCGATGTCTGCTGGTATTGAACTTATCAATGTAATGGATGTGGGATATGGCCTTGATGAAGATAATATGTGGAGTATTGCAAACCCACATTACCCAGGATATCCTGACCCATCAAAAAGACCTGCATCTCCGAGCAAGGACTATGGTTATGTGTGGCTACTTACTGGATGGGAACAATTTGGACCTGCTGTAAAACAAAAAATTTTGACTGAGCTTCGTGTTGTAATGAATCTTCACGATAATTACGCAGGAATCCCCTATTCACCTGTTACAATTACTGCCTCTGGAGGAGTTCCACCATATACATTTCAAGTTGTCAGTGGTATTCCTGGACTTAATCTTGTTCAAATTACCTCTGACATTGCAGAGTTAAGAGGAGTTCCAAGTACTCCTGGTTCATATAATGTAAGTATCACCATAACAGATTCTTCAACGCCGCCTATCACGACAGTTTATCAGGGTCCAGTAAATGTTCTTCTTCCACCTTATGTTGCAGTTGAAAGAACGGGCGGGAAAATTCTTTATGTGAAAAACATAAGTAGAGGAATTGATGGAGAGATTACTTCTACTGGCAATCTTTTTATTAAAGACACTACAACAAAGGTTGAAAATCAACTGACAAATTACACTGGAAATTTTGTTATCAGAAATCCGTTTTTCTCTTCAGATGGTCTTGAAATCATATACACCAGCAACATCAGTGGGACCTGGCAGATATACATCATCAGTTCTCAAGATTGTATTGGTTCGCCAATACAGAAAATTGTGTGCAACAATGGGTATCCTCATCCTTATGCATCCCTTTCACCTGACAAAACAAATATTGCTCTTGTCCAGGAAAGAGCAGGGAAAACAGAACTTTTGATTTATAACAGAAATACAAAAAATTATTCATTGATTTTGAGTAATGCAGAAATCACATTAACGCATCTTGCTTTTCTTGACAATGGCACTATAGCATTTATTGGTATAAAGGATGGCATTCAAGACATATACAAAATTACGGTTGATGGAAAGGACTTTGTCAATTTAACAAAAAATATCAGTATCACCCCGCGTTACGGTAGAATTATAACCACTTTCAGGGACAGAAACAGAATTAGTTTTTATGATGATCTTACCAATCTCACATACCAGTTAAACGAAATTATTTACGCCAAGCAGGTCTGGCAGGGATTTGGTTATGCAAAATGGGATGTTTATTCATACAATATCGAGCTTGGGACAGAGGTAAACCTGACAAAGACACCTGATATGGATGAATTTGACCCGTGCTATGGCAATATTGCAGATTTGTGGCGGGGAGACATGTTTTATTCTGCTTCGCTTCTGGCTGGCTACGATATCTGGCTGACAAACTATGAATGGTATGACTGGTACACAATCACAAATTCAATAAAAACACCATTAACCGGCAGCGCCACAAGTACTGAAATGGCTGGCCTTGTTGATTTCATACCATCCACTGACATTGGTGTGGTGCCAGGAAAACCAATCACAATGCAGGACACAAGGATTGTCTATTATGGTGGCAATGGCATCATATACAGGTCGGATTTTGATGGAACAAACTGGTACAATCCAGGAACAACGATTTCAGCAGGAGCAGTTGAAAAAAGCGTGTGTTGCCTTGATCCGACAGGTGGAAAATTTGTTTACACTGTAAACTCTGTACCCCAGACACTTGCAAAGAGCAATCATGATGGTAGCGGAGAAACCATATTCTCATCTGGCACACCAGCAGGAAATGAAATTAAGGATGCATGTTTCAGTCCTGATGGAAGGTGGGTTGTGTTTGTAAAAAGGGAAAAACCAGGTAGATACGGGCTCTATGCAAAAATGACAAAACAGGACTCAACATATCCTGATATACCACTGTGTACTGATATTAATTCAACTGATGTCGCATATCCTTCGTTTTCACCTGATGGAACAGTGCTTGTATTCAGCATAAAGCAGCCAGGAGGCACCAGCGACATATGGAAACTTACGATAAAAACAGATGATAGTACCTCAATCACAACAGGAATTTTGCAAAATCTTACAAACACACCTGCAATCAGTGAAACAAGTCCATCGTTTTCACCTGATGGCAAAAAGATTATCTTTATCTCAAATCATCCTGAAGGAATCAACCAGGTTTACGCCTGTGATACAAATGGAACCAGCATTGAATTAGTAGTTGAAGGTAAAGATTCTGCAACAGGCCAGAACCTTGATATTAACAGGGTACTATTTGGAGATGTCAATGTAGAAACATCGGTTTATTATATTGCCTATGCGAGTACAAATCCTGCAACCGGTACAAAAACAATAAAAATTGCCAGATTTGAAAAAGTAGACCCAACTCCTGGTGATGGCAAAAATCTTGCAACATTGTATATGGACACAGGGCTTACTCCAGCAAGTGACAAATTTGACTGGGCAATCAAGAGGGAAAAAGGAACAGTTGTCGGGCAGAGAATACTCAGCAGGCGCGCAGCAAAAGATCAGGACTTCCAGTATGGAATTGCAATTGATGTGGACGAGGCATCTCTTCTTTCTGCATATACCCTTGAAGAAATCATTTCATCAGATTTTTCGACTTCAGACATTTCTGTCAGCATTGATGGTGGAACATTTTTCAACCCTACAATTTTTGAAAATTCTGCTGAAGGGTTTAAGACAATAAAACTTGCCTTTGGTCCTGGTCAAAACGGTGGAGCAGTTGACCACTACATCAAGGTGAGAATGAAGGCGCCTTCTTATACAGGAAATCAGGCAATAGAAGGCAGGATTAATTATATTTTGAATGGAACCCCCACTTCATCAACAATCAGCGGTAATTCCAGCATCTTTGTTTCAAGTCCCTATCTTCCTGTTGATGTTTATGATGAGACAGGGCTTGAAGGAAGTGATGGCATCATAGAGGACTGGGACTTACTTTTTACAATTGATGCGTGGTGCAATGATAGGCAGTTGTCTGGCTATGGAATCAGGTGGCCTGAAGACATTAGCAACTGGGACGGTATCATTCATGCCATAATCAACATATGGGCAAGTCCTGCAGGAACAACAGGTTATCATACTGGTGGTACAACCACAGCATCAGAAGTTTCAGGTCAGTATCAATATGTTGGTCCGAACCAGTACAGGTTATCTCCATCAAGTGCTCCAGTTTTTGAGATGTATTGGACACAGGGCAAATGGATTGATTGAGATTTGCTTATGCGTGGTATTTTAAAATTCCACATTCTGAGAAACATTTTCGCAATAGGCATTTTTGCCTTTGTTCAGTTTTCTTATTCTCAGATTACAGCAGTGCGAACCCTCCCAAAGACCTACCAGCAGGGACAGCTAATTTCAGTAAAAATTAATGTGAATATTTTCTCTGAAATCAGTGGAATAATTGTGAAGGAATGGCTTCCTGGGGACTGGGTAATTCCCGAAACAATGATTAACACAGATTATCAGACATTTTTGAAAATAGAAAATGACTCTCAAAACCCTGGATATAAAATTTATAGCTGGGCTGCATTCGGAGGTCCTGTGCCATCATTTTCAATAAATTATAAGGTACAATTACCATTATCAATTTCAGGCGATTTATCCTTTTATGGGAAAATCATTATCCTTGACAATCCATGGGGAACAGATATTGGTGGAGATAGTATTATCAGTGGAAAATCAGGAGATATCAATGGTGATGGAGAGGTAGATATATCAGATGTGATTTTGTGCCTTCAAATGGCGATTGGAAAAATACCTGTTGACCTTCAAAAAGCAGATATGGACTCAAGTGGTGAAATTGATATTATCGATGTCATCATAATTCTGAGAGCTGCGATCGGTCTTTATTAACATCAAAAAATCTGAACCCCAAAATCATCATTCCTGCTTTTATTGGGATTTCGAATTTAGAGTTTTTCAGAAAGCACAAGTGAGAATGAACAAGGACAGAGGAAGAGAAGAAAGAAAAAATCCTTCCTTACAACATCACCCAGCGAGAATTTTCTTTGCAAAATAGGTTAATGTCATCAGTTCGGTTGCCATATCCACATTAAGCACACGTATTGTTTGAGAAAGATTCAGGTTCACTGGAGCAAAATTAAGTATTCCTCGTATTCCGCAGCTTACAAGTTTTTCTGCAACCTGTTGAGCATTTTCAGCAGGGACAGTAAGAATTGCAAGTTGCACACCAAGACGTGGAACAATTTTTGCCATTTCAGAAACATCATATATTTTGACATGCCCAATAATTTTGCCGATTTTTTCCTTATCACTGTCAAAAGCAGCAACGATAGTAAAATTAAAATTTAAAAACCCTGGATATCCAAGTAATGCAGAGCCAAGTTTTCCAACGCCAACAAGAATGATCCTGCATTCCCTGTCAATACCCAGTATTTTCTCAAGATGATGAATCAAGTTGTTAACCCTGTAACCAACGCCCGGTTTACCCACCGGGCCAAAGTAAGAAAGGTCCTTACGAAATTGATCAGGACTGACATTGAGATAGGCAGTAATTTTGTTTGAGGAGATTATTTGAAATTTTTGCTCCTTTAGTTTCTTCAAACTTCTTAAATATAACGCCATCCTTCGTATGGTCTCCTGCGGAATTTTTCTTATTTTTTTTCTTCCCATATTGCTAATCTATGGTTCAATAATTGCCTTAATTACGCCCTCGCTTCTTGTGGAAACAATTTCAAGAGCATCCTGGATTCGCTCAAGAGGAAATCTATGCGTGATAATCGAAGAAAACTTGATGGTACCTTTGCACATAAGGTCAAGTGCCATTTCTGTTGTAAATGCAGACCTTCTTACACTTAAAATTGGAAGTTGTTTTCTTCTGACCAGGTGAGGGTCAAAATAAATCTGGTCTTCTGCAGGTATTCCGAATATGACGGCTTTGCCACCAATTGCTGCAATGTCAAGCATCTGAGTGATTGTTTCCTGTTGCCCTGCGCACTCAAACGCAATGTCAACACCTCTGTGACTCGTTTTTTCATTAATTGTTTTAACGATATCCTGTCTGTCGGCAAAATAAACCTCATCTGCACCAAGTTTTTTTGCCATTTCTGCGCGGTGGTTGATAATCTCTGTAACAAAAATCTGCCTTGCACCGCCTGTTTTGCAACAAAAAAGAACTGAAAGTCCTATTGGACCAGCGCCAAGAATCGCGATGCTATCTCCTGTCAGAAAATTTGCAAGCCGTATGCCATACAGCGCTATCGCCAGAGGTTCAGCAAGCGTGCCTTCAGCAAAGGATAGAGTGTCTGGAAGTTTTACCACATTTTTTTCAGGTACCACAATGTATTGTCTGAATGCGCCCAAAACAGGGGGAGTACCGAGAAACCGAACATATGGACACAGATTTGGTCTTCCTGTAATGCAGAATTCACATTTTCCACAGGAAATGCCTGGTTCTATCACAACCCTGTCTCCTTCCTTAACGGATTTCACATTTTTCCCTGTGGCAACAACCTCTCCGGATGCCTCGTGCCCGATAATAAATTTCTCTGGCACAATCTGGTCACCGATTCGTCCATCAAGAAAATAGTGGGCGTCTGAACCGCACACTCCAATTGCCCTGATACGAATCAATACCTCATCATCTTTACAATCAGGTATTTCAAATTCATCAATCACAAATCTTTTCTTTTTGAGAAGATACGCTGCCATGGCCTTTTTCATTTTGCACTCCTGTGGTAAAATAATGTAGACAGTTGAGAACTATTTTACCACAAAACTAGGAGAAATAATGTCACTACAGCCAATTCCACCAGAAAAAGCAAGGGCAATTTGTAATTTGGATTGGCTTGATTGTCAAACAACCAAGGACATACCACCAATTGAAGGTATTATTGGACAGGAACGCGCTGCAAGAGCGCTTGAATTCGGCCTTCAAATGCAGCAGGATGGTTACAATATTTATGTATCGGGAATACCTGGCAGTGGCAGAACCACCTCAGTGGAAGCAGCAGTTAAGGAAATTGCAAAAACAAAACCAACACCTGATGACTGGTGTTATGTGTATAATTTTTCCTCCCCTGATAATCCCAGGTGCTTGAGATTTCCGCCAGGAATGGCTGAAGTTTTTAGAAAGGATATGGAAAGTCTGATTGAAGAACTTAAAATAGATTTACCAAAGGCATTTGAAAGTAAATTGTACGAAGAACAAAGAAACGCAGTGATCAGAAAATTCCAAAAAAGAAAAGAGGAACTTATTGCACAACTTGAAGAAAAAGCAAAAAATGCTTCCTTTGCTCTCAAGCACACACCTTCAGGTTTCGTGTTTGTTCCACTAATTGAAGGAAAACCTATCACCGAAGAAGATATGGAAAAACTTACTGACCAGGCAAAAAATGAAATTAAATCAAAAGAAGAAATCCTTGTTTCAGAACTGTCTGAGGTTTTGCGCGAAATCAGGCAGGCAGACAGGGCAACTCGTGAAGAGCTTCAGAAAATAGAACACGAAACCACAATGTTCACTGTAAGTCCAAGAATTAATGAATTGAAAGAAAAGTATGCAAATTTTCCTGAAGTGCTGAAATATCTTGATGAAGTCCAGCAGGACATTGTTGAAAATCCTGGTAATTTTGAAGAAAAAAGAGAAGTTGAACTTCTACCAGGATTAAAAATGCCAGCGAGGGAAAATCAGCTCTACAAGTACCAGGTGAATGTGCTGATTGATAATAGCAAGACAGAGGGAGCGCCTGTTGTAAAGGAAACACAACCCACATGTTATAATCTGACAGGAAGAATTGAGTACAGACCCACGCTTGGCGCGATGTTCACTGACTTTACTATGATAAAACCTGGCTCACTTCATAAAGCCAATGGAGGATTTTTGATTCTCAATGTCCTTGATGTACTGCGCAACTACTTTGCATGGGACGCACTGAAAAGAACAATAAAAAACAGGGAAATTAGTATTGAGGATTTGAACGAGCAATTCAGAATTATCAATACTCCAACATTGAAGCCCCAGCCAATACCCGCAAATGTCAAAATTGTTCTTATAGGAAGTCCATTGCTTTACTATCTTCTTTATGCCTATGATGAAGATTTTGAAAAACTTTTTAAGGTCAGAGCTGATTTCAGTTCGTTGATGGACAGAGATATCGAAGGCGTCAGGCAATACGCGAGATTCATCAGTAAGAGGGTAAAGGAAGATAGACTTAGGGAATTTGATAAAGAAGCCATTGCAAAGGTTGTTGAGTATGGCTCAAGAATTGTTGAGGACCAGAAAAAACTTTCAACAAGATTTATGGAAATATCTGATCTGTTAAAGGAAGCAAATCACTGGGCAGGTGTTGACGGTTCAGACATAGTGAAAGGAGTTCACGTTCAGAAAGCAATAGACGAAAAGATATACAGGTCCAATCTCATTGAACAAAGGATTGAAGAACTTATTAAGGAAGGTGTTATTATTGTTGACACTGATGGAGAAAAAGTAGGCCAGATTAATGGTCTCAGTGTTTTATCTCTTGGTGATTATCAATTCGGGAAACCATCAAAAATTACTGTCAGTGTCTCTATGGGTAAAACCGGACCCATACACATTGACCGAGAAGTGAAAATGGCTGGCACCATACACAACAAAGGTTTCTTAATTTTGAAGGGTCTTCTTTTTGAAAAATTTGGAAAAAATTACCCTCTTTCGTTTTCAGCAACTGTTTGTTTTGAACAGGTTTATGAAGAAATAGAAGGAGACAGCGCATCATCCACTGAATATTATGCGTTGATCTCAGGTATATCTGGAATTCCATTGAAACAGGGAATAGCAGTTACAGGTTCCATTAACCAGAAAGGAGAAGTTCAACCAATTGGTGGCGTGAACGAAAAAATTGAGGGGTTCTATTCAGTGTGCAAAATTAAAGGACTAACCGGAAATCAAGGTGTCATTATTCCTGAAAAAAACCTTTCGCATCTGATGTTGAAAGAAGAACTTGTTGAAGCAATCAGGCAAAAGAAATTTCATGTATGGGCTGTGAAGGATGTAGACGAAGGTATTGAAATTCTTACAGGAATACCTGCAGGTAAACCAGATGAAAACGGTAAATATCCTGAAGGAACAGTCAATGCTGCTGTTGCAAAAAAACTGATGGAACTTGCAAAGAAATCCAGGGAAATTGAAAAGCATCTTTCGCCAAGAACAAAGAAAGAGAATAAACACACTTCTTAAGGGCTCAAGTTTCGAGTTTGGGGTCTATTAAAGGCCGCCACCTTAATTCTCTTCCACAAAGGGACAGGAGAAAAGAAAACATGGAAGAAGGTAGGAAAGAGGGTGAATAAAACCTTAAATTGAACCATAACCGAATCTACCGGAAATATCAGGCCTGTCCCTCCAGTTTTCAATAGTCTTCACCTTCAACTGCAAATATACCTTTTTTCCGAGAAGAAGTTCAATTTCTTTTCTTGCACTTGTACCAATAACTTTCAGTTTTTCTCCATCTTTCCCGATGACAATTCTTTTTTGATTGTCCTTTTCAACAATGATGTTTGCCATGATTACCATCATATCAGGATTTTTATCTCCTGGCTTTATTTCTTCAATTTCAACTGCAATGGAATGCGGAACTTCCTGGTAAACCTGCTCAAAGGCTTTTTCACGAATGATCTCGCTGATTTTATACGTTTGTGGAAGAGAATCAGTAAATTCTGGTGGAAAGAGTTTTTCACCTTCTTGAAGGTACTTCACAATTGTTTTTTCAACATCATCAACATTTTCACCCTTTAATGCAGAACACGGTATCATTTCCAGAAAGCCAAACTCTTTATTCACATATTCAATCAAAGAAAGAACTTTTTCCCTGGGGCTGATTCTGTCAATTTTGTTAATCACAACGATGACATTCTTTTCTGACTTTTTTATTCTTTCAAGGATTTCCCTGTCTTCCGAGTCATATCGTGATGCGTCGATTACTGCCAGAATTAAGTCACATTCTTCAATTGCAGCAATAACATTATCTTTCATTATTTCTCCAAGTTTATGGCGAACTTTTTCGTATCCAGGAGTGTCAACAAAAACAATCTGGTAATCCTGAGTTGTTTTCACTCCCATGATGCGAAATCTGGTCGTTGCAGGATGCCTTGAAACAATTGATACCTTATGCCCGACCAGTACATTCACAAGTGTTGATTTCCCAACATTTGGTTTGCCGACGACTGCGACTGTGCCTGATTTCATTTTTTATCTAGTAAAGGAATTACCCAATCATAAATTTTGAATAGTTGTCTTTTTTTCTCGAGATAATACAAGTAATTCTTCAAACTCACATCAGGTGGAACTCTGTGGTCAACATGAGGAATATAGCCACCTTCTTCCACAACTGGTTTAATTCTTGCAAGTTCCTTGTCAATCGCTGAAGGGCCAGATATCAATGCTTTCTTGTCAACCCCGCCCATCAGAAGTACTCGTCTGCCGAATTTTTTTCTCAATTGAACCGGGTCAGAACCACTGTTGATTTCAAGAGGAAACATTATATTAATTCCTGCATCCAGCCACAATTCTACCAGTTCATTGATATTTCCATCGCAATCAATAAAAATTAGGTCTATCCCTGCCTTTTTAAATCTCTCTGATAACTTCTTATATCGAGGGACAAGATATTTTTTAAACAGCCCAGGAGATATCATTGGCTGTGTCTTAAAAGCCATGTCTTCCCACATGCTCACAGCATCAATTTTTATTTCATTCAATGCCCTTTCATCAACAGTTAGAACAAACTCACAAATGTAATCGATGATTTCTTCTATCAATTCTGGCTGGTCGTAAAATGCCATCAGACAATTTTCAAATCCCATCCAGTTTCTAATCCAACCAAATAAACTGCCACCGCTGATAATTATAGGATATTCTGAATTCTGGGCTTTCTTTTTGAATTCCTGCCAGTCCTTCTCAGATGGGTATCGATTTGAATCAGGACTCAATTTCTTTTTGAATTCAAGCCAGTCGTTTCTGTTTTCTATGGGAAATTTTATGTAATGAGGGATTGAACTTGTGCCATCTTTAAAATGTTTGGCAATGACACCGCTTGAATCTCGTGTAATGACATATTTTTCTGTTTCTTCAATGGTTTCTGTTTCAAATACAGGATCAAGTCCTAATTTCACCGGCACAAAAAGCATTCTATCAAAACCAAAAAATATGTCACCTTTTTCAATCGAATCCACTTCCTGCGGTAATCCCTCATTATGCCACCTGACCAATGTGTCATTCCACCAACCAAATTCCATATTGAAAATTCTGTCAACTGGCTTGAAATGGAAAACATTTTGCCATCTTTCTCGTGGTGTCATTAGAGCCCCCTTGTAAAAAATAAATCAGAAGCACGAAAAATCCAAACTCAAAACTCGAGAATCCAAAATTATCTTATTTTCTCCTTCCTTTGTAAAAGGAAGGTCGGTATGAATTTGAGAAAAATCCTAAGCCCCAGACTCTAAATCCTGAGAAATCCTTTTTGCATCTCCAAATTCCCTCTCCCTCGATAGTAGAAACCCCTCTTCCTGACTTCCTCTTCCTCGGTGGGAAATTAGGAAATGGTAAAAAATTACGGCAAAATTCTATACGGCTTAATTCTTCCCCACGCAAGATACTGACGAAATCCTTCTGCGTATTTCACACCACACTGGGTTCCCCTGATCTGACTCAAACCCTTCATAAACTCCACATAGTCGATACCATCATGTTCTTTCAGCCACTTGTACTGACTTTGATGGCACAAAAGCATTTTTTCCTTTATTGGCATTTCATCAGTAATGTCCACATATTCGGTTGGTTGAAAGTTCACGCCAGAAGCAGTATCCATAAAGAACACCGGTATAAGTTTCGTAATTTTGTTAATCTTTGTCCTGTAATTTGGGAGTGTTGCGCAAAAAGAAGCATCAATGGCGAGTTTTCCAGCATTCACATGGTCCATCATATAATCATCAGGTGAATGAGTAATGATGACATCAGGATCAACCTGCCTGATAACATCCATTACTTTTTCAACTGCCTGCTGATTAACATGAAGCTGGAGGTCAGGAAAAAGTCCGATAAAAAGTTCAGCACCCAAAATTCTTGCAGAATTCTCTGCCTCTTTTTTTCTGATTTCAGCAAGTTCCTCAGGACCTATTTCAAAGTGTCCCTTATTGCCATCGCACAAAATTGCCATCGCGATGGAATGTCCTTGTTTCTTAAACTTTGCAAGAGTCCCTGCGCAGAAAAGTTCAATATCATCAGGATGAGCAGAAATAGCAAGAACCTTCATATTCCTCCTTTGTTAGTTTTTGAACAGGGCAAATACAAACATCAGATTCTTAGTGAAATTCAGCACTTACCCTATCACTCGTAACTTTTCATTTTACTGCATCCCCTTCCTATATAAAATCCCTATTCTGCTCCCCTTTTTATAAATTTCCTATTACCCTACACTCTTTACAAAATTCTCTCACATCACTCCCCTCTTTATAAAAGAGATCTCGGGGGAGATCTCAAAAATTCCCTCTAACTTCAGGTCCCCTTCCTTTACAAAAGGAAGGCCGGGATGGATTTCTGAAATCCCTCTTTATCCCCCTTTAAAAAAGGGGGAAAAAGGTTCAAATCCCCAATTTTCAAAGAAAATTCGTGCCGGAGGAGGGATTTGAGCGCCCTTCGCTCCCACTACGCTCAGGGTCGGCCACTCGCTGGAATTGCTGCGCCAGCTCGCAATTTCTGACTTCGCTCAGGTTCAAATCCCCAATTTTCAAAGAAAATTCGTGCCGGAGGAGGGATTTGAACCCTCATGAGCTTGGGGCTCACTGGATTTTGAGTCCAGCGCGTCTGCCAGTTCCACCACTCCGGCTTTAGACAAAAAATTATAACATAACAGAGTTAAAATTGAAAAGATAGTACCCTCGCTTTAATTTTCTTCCGCAAGGCGCGATGGCAAAGCAAAGGCGGCAGGGCGAAAGTACAAGAAAAGCCCCTGCCTGCACAGCAGGGGCTTTTTATGATATCCGATTAAACAATCAATTTGGTTTACCCATCGCATAATGCTGTCTTATTTCTCCATCTGTCAGTGCTCTCTTGAATACAGCAAGTTCATCCATATAACCAATAAAGTAATCAGAAGCTGTGCGTACATTTCTTCCTACATTGATTTCTGTATTGTAATAGTTATAGGGAATTTGGGGACAAACATCAAAAAGCATTCTGTTCACCTCAACACCATTTTGATAAAGGATAAAGTTTCTCGTTGGTGCATCCCATGTAAAGGCAATATGTTCCCATTGCCCTGGGGTTAATGCCCTGCCTGAAAGATACCGTGGACCTGCTGTATAGCAAAGCGCTGCCTGAACCACTCCACCCCTTTCAGCAAACAGAGCCCACGCAGGAGTTCTTCCTGCTTGATAGAAGTCATTAAAAAGAATGGTCTGGGTTCCACCAGTCAACCTATCGATTTTTACCCATGCCTCTATTGTCAAAGCAGAAACCCATTCTCCTGCGCCTGTCCTGATAAAATCATTTCCGTCAAAGTACAGAGAGTATTTGCCAGGCCAGCGGCCACCATCCTTGACCCATGTGGGACATGCAGAAGGGTCTGTTGGTGTTGGATTGGGATTGGCAGGCGTAGGGAAAGGAGTATTGTCAAACAGGGCATCATAGGCAGTTCTATTGTATTCATCATCTCTCGGGTCTCCTAAGGCCCTGTTTGCAATTTTCACTCCCTGACCATCCTCAAATGTCCAGTAAAGTATCAAACTTTCATCTGTCACAAGATTTGTCCTGTATGCCTGCCATCTTGTGAATTTTGCCTGTTTTCTTGCTCTTGATAGCGCTGGCAGGAGCATCGCCGCAAGTATCGCGATAATCGCGATCACCACAAGCAGTTCAATCAAAGTAAATCCATTTTTCTTTTTCATCATTTTTCACCCCCTTTTTTACCAAAGTATATCACCATAGTAATAATGAAATGCATATTGAAACTGGTCTCTTGCTTTCCACTCTAAATGGCCGTCCATATAAACAACATTTGCTCCATCAAACTCTAAGTGATTGTTTCTAA
>JAKPDB010000021.1 GCA_029552985.1 bacterium | reverse complement strand
TTCAACCGGCGGGATAGTTGCGGGTCTTAAAGAAATCGGATTTGCAATACTTGACAGTCTGTTATACCCTATACAGCAGTTACTACAACTGATTGCCAAAATTCCAGGCATCGGAAAATATGCAGCACAGGCCGCAGCCGGGATTCAGGGTTTCAGGGAAGGAAATCTAAACGCCCCGAATAAAGCAGCAACCGAACTACAAGCCGGAAATATAAACGTGAATATTTACAGCAACGGAACCGAAGCAAAAGCTGAAGTTACTCCTCGAAGAGGGGCAACTATAAACATGAAAAGATTGGGTTACCAGCAATGACATGGGAAACTCAAACTAATCCTGAGATAAAATTTATCAGTCCAGAGCTAAATGTCTTTATAGCCCTGTGGAAAAATAACGAACGCAGTTTAGAGAAAAAGCTCGGAATATTTGACCCGCCTAAATTCAAGGGGTCAATAGTTCAGGATATGGATGTCAAATCCGTGTCTTATCCCTTGACGATTTATTTTGATGGATTCAATCATCAGAAAAATGCAGATAAGTTTTTCAAATCTTGTCAAAATGAAAAAGGCCAATGGGAAATAATACATCCCGTAAAAGGTCAACTTATTTTACAACTTGTTTCTGTTCGTGAGGTTATCGACCCCACTGAAATTGGTAGTTTCACAATGTTTGAAACACAATGGCTGGAGCCTGCCAATATTGATAGACTTATTTCAGCCCCAGAGCTTGGAACGCTTGTGTTGCTTGAGATACTTGATGCAATTTCAGACGGCATTGCTCAATTACAACAGTTGCGCTCTGATTTATATGCTGCCGTTCAGGGTGCATTAAACATGATAAACAAAGTCGCAGGGCTTGCGAACACGGTTATGTCAGAACTTGCAGCGACTCAGAACCTGATAAATGACGCATGGAATGAGGCGAAAAATACATTAACAAATTTGCAATCAGCATTTCAAGGCAACCCGTCAGACCCCGATATTCAGGCTGAAATAGGGCAAGCACTTATAGACGTTATATCTATCCCTCTTGAAGCAAATGACAATTATGATACTCGCATAGATTATTATGATGAGCTTGCAAATGAATTGTATTCAGAAGCACCGACAGGTTCAGACCCCGAAGATTACAACAAGGCATTATTTTTTGAAATATCCATGATTGCAATTTTGATTTCAGGCGCAAGAATAATTGTAACTTCAAATTTTAAAACACGCTCTGAAATAATTTCAGCGATTGAAAAAATTCAGGAGTCATGGAATAATATTATTGCAAGCATAGACAGAATTCAGGAAAATTTTGAAAATGTCAATATAGACAAGCAATATTTTGGAAATTCGCAAGCTTATACGTCTCTTGTGAATACTTACACGCTCACAATGCAGTATTT
>JAKPDB010000018.1 GCA_029552985.1 bacterium | reverse complement strand
CACCATCAATTCAGATAGCGGATATTTTTTTAGTTTTTCATCCGCATCCTCGACAAACCATTTTCTAAAAAACGCCTGTCCCAAATCTTCCAGCGTATTGTTCTGCCTGGTCAAAAGGTCGATTTTATCGTCAAGGGAGGATAAAACCTCAGCAATTGCTTTTTGTTCGGGAAGAGGGGGGAGCGTAAATACTTTTCGTTTTAATGCTTCAGTATCTACTCTTTGCCTGCCGGAAGTTCCAGACATAAGTTGGATAGCAGTATCCCTAAACTCATCCGATATAGCAAAATAAAAAATAAATCTTGAGTCTGAAATTCCCTCTTTGGCTCTAAGAACAATAAATTCAGTTGACCCAAAAGCAACTTCTTCATCGTCTAAAAAATCTACATAAGCTGTTTTCCCATTTTCTAAGCACGGCGTTATTCTTGCTACTAATGTATCGCCATTTTTAAATTTTGCTCCACCTGAAAAAACAGCATCTTCATATCCTTGGATCTTTCTATTAAACGGAATCAATTTTTCCATTGTTACTTTTTTTGCAATAATCCCTTTAGATAAAGGCGTATAAGGATTAAAATCCATAAAATCGGATAATTTCTGTTCTCTCCACTCTGTCATAGCTCAATCCCCACTTTTGCAAGGTTTTCCTTTATTCTTTCATCCAGTTTAGCACTTTCTTCCATCTGCGCTTTAAGCTCGGCAGTCAGATTTTTTACACGTTCCTCAAAATCAAAGTCATCCTCTTCCTCGGGCAGTCCGACATACCTGCCCGGGGTCAGCACATAATCGAGTTCCCGCACTTCATCAAGAGTTGCGGACTTGCAAAAGCCGGGGACATCCTTATAGGAGCCGTCATCCTTTTTCCAACTGTGGTAAGTATCAGCTATTTTACGGATGTCATCATCGGTGAGCTGGCGGGTTCTGCGGTTTATCAAAGTTCCCATATTCCGTGCGTCAATGAACAAAATCGTATTCCGACGCGGGTGGTTCGGATTTGTTTCCTTTTCCCTTGACAAGAACCATAAGCATGCGGGAATTTGGGTGTTCAAAAATAGCTTTGCCGGCAGGTTTACAATACAATCTACAAGACCGGCTTCAATAATGTTTTTGCGGATTTCTCCCTCGCCGTTTGTTTTTGACGAAAGGGAGCCTTTAGCCATAACGAAGCCGGCGGTTCCTTTGGGCGAAAGGTGATACAAAAAGTGCTGGATCCACGCATAATTTGCATTTGATACCGGCGGCACACCATACTTCCAGCGTCCGTCGGTCCGCAGCAGTTCTCCGCTCCAATCGCTGTCATTAAAAGGTGGATTGGCAATCACAAAATCAGCCTTCAGATCGGGGTGGGCATCGTTTAAAAAAGAACCTTCATTGTTCCATAAAACATTGCTACTGTCAATTCCGCGTATGGCAAGGTTCATTTTACAAAGCCGCCATGTCGTTTGGTTGCTTTCCTGACCATAGATGGAAACAACACGCTCGAAAAGCTTGGCAATTTCTCTGGACCTTCCGTTATAGTGATCTCTGTGAGCTTCAACGAATTTCTCACTTTGAACGAACATACCGCCACTGCCGCAGCATGGGTCAAAAACTCTGCCCTCGTAAGGTTCGAGCATTTCAACAAGCAACTGTACTACGGAACGCGGCGTATAGAACTGTCCGCCTTTT
>JAKPDB010000011.1 GCA_029552985.1 bacterium | reverse complement strand
TCTTCGCTGCATCCTCTATGTTTTCTATAATCAGTTTGATTGCTGCACGCGAAAACAGTTGCGTTAAATTATTCGCCTTTATTGATAAAAATCCCTCAACCGCATGACACAATGCATCCATGCCAGTCCCTGCAATAAGTGACCCGGGCAAACTTTTTATTGTTATTGGGTCGAGTATCGCTATTTTTGGAATTATTCTCTCTGAAGAAATAGTTTTCTTGGTATTCGTTTGTTCATCGATAATCACTGCATACCTGGTAACTTCACTTCCGCTTCCGCAGGTAGTTGGAATGGCAACCACAGGCAAAGGTTCATTTACAAATTTCTCCTCTCCAAAATAATTCTGACATGGCCCGGGATTTTTCATCAAAACTGATGCTGCCTTTGCAACATCCATGGCGCTGCCGCCTCCAACAGCAACAAGCATATCCACATCATATTTCAAACTTTCTTCTGCCACACGGACACAATCCTTCACCGCCGGCTCAGGTGATACAGTGTCACATACGTGGCATGTAACACCGCTTTGTTTCAATACCCTGCATACTGTATCGAGTAAACCGGTCTTTCGTGCCGAAAATTTACCTGTTACAATCAAAGCATTCTTACCCAAAGCACTCGCTTCAGGCAAAAATTCAGAAAGACAACCTTCCCCAAAAAATATTCGTGTTGGTAGAAAAAATTTTATCCTGTTCAACATACCTTTTCTCCTTCTGTAATTTTTTCGAGACTTATCACAGGTACAGAAGCAAGACAATCAGGATATGGTCCTTTGCTGGATTTATTCCTTTTGAGTTTAGACATATCTCCATTCAGAGGATTGTAAAACTCCCAGAATCTACCAGTATTTCTAAAAGTACTGAAAATGTTTTCCAAACATATCCTGGCAATTTTTTTCGCAATCTCATCAAAATTATATTTCTGAAGCCCGGCACAAACCCAGAATACTTCTGATGGCCACAATGCACCCCTCCAGAAATCAAGTTCAAAATCTGGCTCAGACAAAGATACAACAGGCAGTCCTTTAGGTGCAAAAAATTCCTTCGGGTCCAGTAGTAAATCTACCATTCGTTCAGCATCCTCTTGTGATGCCAGCCCACTTATTAATGACCAGAATGAAGCAGTGGTTTTCTTGGCATTCCTGCCTGTTAGATCGTAATCACAAAATATACCGATCAATTCATCCCAGAAATATTTCCAGGAAGTTGCTTTCAAATTCTCATACATTGAAAAAATTTTGTCTCTTTCTTTAACTCTACCAAGTTTTTCAGAAAGGAATATGAGATTTTCAAGATACAGTAAGACCTGACAGCTTAAATCAATACATGGAAATGGTCCAAGGTCAGTAAAGTCCCATCGGGGAGAATGTTCGTAGCCAGATTCCGCTGATTCTTTTTCATCAGGATAACTATCAAGATACCAGAATAATCCAATTCTATCCTTTCTATTTTCCTCCCACCATTTAAGGTTATTCATCCCGATGTCAAAACAAAACATGGCAAATTTTTCATCCCATTGTTTTTCAAGAATTTTTTTTGCAGTGAAACTCCAGACAGGAGCATGACTGTATTTGTATATTCGACCTTTTTTTGTCGTCGAATATAAATTATCAGATTTTGCAACCACCTTTGATGCAAGCATTCCATCGTCTTCTCGATAACAGGATTTCAGATATAAAACCATAAGATGCCTTGCCCTATCCAGGTCAAAATCTTTCATTTCATGCGCAATCAATGAAGTTTCCCATCCGCCAAGTCCTTTTACTGGATATCCTTTACCAAAAGAGATCCATTCCCCGGGAAATGGATATTCAGCCGGATATGTAGATTCATCAACAAGCGTTTTCCAGGCAGCAATCAAATCCATTGAGAAACTCCTTTGCTAAACGGTTCGGCCCATGATTTTTGCAAAGGGTTGAATTTCCTTCATCAACCTTTCAAACATCTCAAAGGTGAGGGATTGGAAACCATCAGACAATGCTTCTTCTGGTTTTGGATGAACTTCGATAACAAGTCCGTCAGCTCCAGCAGCAATGGCTGCCCGCGACATAGGTATAACAAGGTCCCGTTTACCGGTTCCATGACTCGGGTCAACAAAAACAGGCAGATGTGTTTCTTTCTTCAAAACAGGTATGGCATTTAAATCAAGACAATTTCTCGTAAACTGTGAATCGAAGGTGCGAATACCCCGTTCACAGAGAATCACCTTTGAATTTCCCTCCTTCAAAATATATTCAGTACAACTCAACAACTCACTGATCGTTGCCTGAAAACTTCTCTTAAGCAACACAGGAATTTGCGTCCTTCCAACTCTCTCAAGAAGTCGATAATTATACATGTTTCTTGCTCCAATCTGTAACATGTCTGCAACTTCAGCAACGATATCAACCTCTTCAGGTGTCATTACTTCTGTCACCACAGGCAAACCTGTTTGTTTTTTTACTTCTTTTAGGATCTCAAGTCCTTCTTTTCCCAGACCTGTAAAACTGTATGGTGATGTTCTTGGTTTATATGCACCACCGCGTAAAATTTTTCCTCCACAGGATTGAATAAATTTTGCGGTTTTTATCATTTGTTCCATGCTTTCCACTGAACATGGGCCCGCCACAACAACAAGATGATTCCTGTCAACCAGAACATTTTCAATAGAAAAGGAAGAATCTTCTGAATGAAATTCGCGACTGACAAGCTTATAATCCTTCAAAATATTGATAACCTCAATCACCCCAGGAAAAGATAAAAAAATCTCCTCAGAAAGTCCTCTCGTATCACCAATAATCCCTATGATGATTTTTTCTTTTCCTTTACTGAGATTAATACCAAAACCAAGAGATTTAACTTTTTCTATTACAGCAGAAATTTCTTCATCAGAAGAATTCCCTGCCATAATAATAAGGTCTGCCATCAAAGACCTCCTTTTGGATACGAACCAAGGATTTTCAAAAATACGCAGTTTTTCTCAAGCAAAGCAAGGGCTTTCCGAACGTTAGTATCATCTTTATGCCCTTCAAAATCCACAAAAAAGATATATTCCCACGCTTTTTTCTTTGTAGGTCTGGATTCAATTCGAGTTAGATTGATATTATATTTTTTAAACGGTACAAGCATGTCGTGAAGCGCACCCACCCGATCCTTGATCGAAAACATAATAGAAGTTTTATCATCTCCGCTTGGCTGCGAATAATTTGTTCCGATAACAAGAAATCTTGTAGCATTCCCCCTGAAGTCCTCAATATTTGACGCCAGTATATTCATTTTATAAATTTCCGCTGCTGCCTCTGAACCAATTGCCGCAGAAAAAGGCTCTTTTTGTGCAAGACGGACAGCATGCGCGGTACTTTCTGTTTCCACCTGGAGCGCTCCTGAAAGATTTTCTTCAAGCCATCTCTGACACTGACCTAATGCCTGAGTATGAGAATAAACCTTCTTTATCTTTGCCAATTTCTTCTCTCTGGAAAGCAAAAAATGATGAATTTCAAGAATAATTTCAGCTGTGATTTTCAGATCACTATCAACAAACATGTCCAGTGTATGCGTCACCACTCCCTCATTCGAATTCTCAATAGGCACAACGCCGTAATCTGCCCTACCCTTTTCAACTTCTCTGAAAACAGATTCAATTGTTCTGCATGATACATGATGATTTTTGTCTCCGAATTGGAATAAAGACGCTTGATGAGTAAATGTCCCCGCCGGACCAAAATACGCAATAGTCAATGATCTTCCCAGGGACCTGTAAACTTTAAAAATTTCTCGCATAATCGATTCTATATCTTTGTTTGAAAGTGGCCCAGAATTAATTCTCTGTAAATTATCAATAATCTTTTTTTCTCTGGATGGATCGAAACCCGGAAGATTATTGTGTTTTTTTACTTCAGCGACCATCTGTACGACTTTCGCCCTCTCGTTAAGAAGATTTATTAATTTCCTATCAATCTCGTCAATTTGCTTTCTGAGATGATCCAGTGTGATTTTTTTATTCATTGCCATTTCTCCCAGTTTGATATTACCTCTTCAGTCGAAATCTCAACTCCTGTTTTCACAGCACCAATTCTTACAGGCATCACACACCTAATTTTCCCACCCCTTGTTTTTTTATCAAACATAAGTGAACGACTTACCTTTTTCACTGAAACATCACATTTTACAGGCAACCCATATTTTTTTACCAGCGCCCTAACCTTTTCAAAAAGCAAATAAGAACAGAAATTTCTTTCTACTGCAAGAAATGTTTCTCCAAGCATTCCCAGGGCTACAGATTCTCCATGGTTTAAAAGATTACTATTAATCTCAATTGCATGACCTATCGTATGCCCAAAATTCAAAATTTCCCGTATTCCTTTTTCTTCTTTTTCATCAGATTCAACAACCCTTTTTTTTATCGACACACACTCGCGAACAAAAAACTTAAAATATTTCCTGGTATCTGTATGTGGTACATTCTGGAGAAGAGCAAACAATTTCTTGCTTCTTATAACTGCACACTTGATAATTTCTGCCATGCCCTGAGATATCTCCCTTTCAGGCAAACTTTCAAGGGTAGAAAAATCCATCACAACAAAAAATGGTTGATGAAATACACCCACAAGATTTTTACCCCATGGCAAATTAATAGCAGTTTTACCCCCTACTGAGGCGTCAACCTGTGCCAGAAGCGTTGTGGGAATAGATATAAACCTGATTCCTCTTAAATAAATTGCAGAAACAAACCCGGCAAGGTCACTAATGACCCCACCTCCAAGGGCAATAATTGTATCTGTTCGATCCATACCGAACAGTGAACATGCTTTTATTAATTGGTAAGCGACTTTTATTGTTTTAGAAGATTCCCCTGGTTTTACAACTGATAAATGCACATTTTTCACTGAGGAAACACTCTTTATCACAGTGTCAGCGTATAACTTAGCAACATTTTCATCAGTAATAATCAAAACCTTTTTTCCACATTGATGTTTGTGAAACAAATTGCCAATTTTTTCCAGGGGGTAATCGAGATATATCGGATAAGTTACATTATTAAGAGAAACTGTCATTATTTCCATTGATATCGTCCTTCGCGCGTTTTTAATTTATTATAACACTTGATTCTGATAGTGTCATATATCGCAAGATTTCAGGAATGTGATATAATTTATATAGCAAAAGATTTTCAAAATGAATCTTAAAGTTAAGAAAACTCAAAGATTGAACGGTATAGCGACAATCCCTGCAAGCAAATCGCATACAATCAGGGCAGTGGTCATAGCATCTCTTGCCGGCGGGACGTCAAAAATAGTCAATCCTCTTGATTCTCTGGATACTATGGCAGCTGTTAATGCGTGTAGAGATCTTGGAGCTAACATCCACACGGAGAAAAATTGCTGGACAGTCATCGGCTTTAATAAACATCCAAAAAATCCGCAGAAAATTCTAGACCTACAAAATTCAGGCACTTCTTTTAACCTGATATGCGGGATCAGTTGCCTTGGTAACTTTGAGGTAGCTCTTGATGGTGATGAATCATTAAGAAGTAGACCCGTCGAACCATTACTTGCCGCATTAAGAAACCTCGGTGCGTACGCGATATCAATCAATAACAACGGTAAACCGCCCGTAAAAGTGAAGGGCCCGTTGTCAGGCGGAAAAACAACTGTTGCAGGAATAAATTCTCAATTTGTGTCATCTCTGCTTATTTCTGCACCATTAGCACCAAATGATACAGAAATTACTGTCACCAATCTTTGTGAACAACCATATGTTAGAATGACTCTTATGTGGCTTGACGAACAAAAAATACTTTATAACAAAACAGAGGACTTAACACATTTTTACATTTTTGGAAACCAGAATTATCACCCATTTGAAAAAGAAATTCCAGGTGATTGGAGCTCAGCAACATTTCCCCTCGTTGCAGGGGCTATTATGGATTCTGAAATTTTAATAAAAGGACTTGATTTAAATGATGTACAGGGAGATAAAAAAGTTCTTGAATATTTACGAAACGCTGGAACTTCCATTACAATTACAGAAAAAGGTATTTTGATAAAAACAGCCGATCTGAAAGGAATAGAAATTGACTTGAATTCCACACCTGATGCGCTGCCAGCATTTGCTGTACTCGGTTGCGTCGCTGAAGGAACCACAAAGCTTTACAATGTTCCACAGGCACGAATTAAAGAAACAGATAGAATAAGGGTTATGGCACAGGAACTATCGAAAATGGGTGCAAACATTCAGGAAATTGAAGACGGACTTATTATAAGGAAAAGTATTCTTAAGGGAGCATCTGTTAATGGTCATAAGGACCACAGAGTTGTTATGGCTTTGACCCTTGCAGGACTTATTGCAGAAGGGGAAACTGTAGTAAGTGATGCAGAATGTGTGGCAATCACTTTCCCTGAATTTTTCTCCATGATGAAAAATCTTGGAGCAAATATAGAATTAGAAGGAGCCTAATAAGAATTGAGATTCTTAACTGAATTTCGATTACAAAATACATTAAATCATCTGATAGCATTAAAAAGATGCTAACATCTGCTGCACTTGATCTGCAGTTTCTTCAGGGGTAAGGAATGAAGTATCAAGGACTTTATCAGCAAAACATGAATAATCATGTTCTTTTAATATCTGGCGGATGTGAGAAATTGCATTCTGTTTTTTCAACAAGGCTTTACCTTCCTTGCCTGGATGAAGCCGAAGTAAAATCACAGAAGGTTCGGCCGTAAACCAAATTATGATACCATTAGATTTGAGGAATAAACGATTTTTCTGATCAGCAATGACATCAGGCCCCACAGAGATCACACTGTGTTCAAAAACTGAAATTCTTTTAATGATTGAACTTTCAAGGTCTCTGACGTAAATAGCGCCTTTGATCTGTGAGATATGTGCAATTCTATCGTTTTCTTTTTCTTCTATCATTTGCTCTATGTCAAAAAATTCCCGACCTAACCTCATAGATAGTATATGCCCTGCTTCTTTTCTCCACGTTCCATTGAATCCAGCAAGTACAATTTTCAATGTCATCTCCTTGCATCTAAGCTCTTTCTATATAGTGACAAAGATTCTTTCATAACACTGACCGGTGCATCCAGACCCGTCCATAGGGTAAAAGAAACTGCGCCTTGAAAGACAAGCATGGACAGACCATCAAGACATTTAACATTTTTCTTCTTTGCACTGGTAATTAACGATGTCTCCCTGTTATAGACAATGTCATAGACAAACATATTCTCTTTCAAATTCTTTTCATCCACTAGCACCACATCGTCATCCTTCATTCCAACAGAAGTTGTATTCACAATAAGGTCTATATTCTTCCAGATTCCTGAGTCGTTTCTTTTTTCAAATGGCACTATTTCAACATTTTCAAAATTGAAACACTTTCGAATATGCTCCTTTAAAATTACAGCCTTTTCAATTGTGCGGTTGCAGATTTTTAGCTCTGATATTCCTGCCCTAACAAGGGCACCAGTGATGGCAAAGGATGAACCGCCCGCGCCAAACAGAAAAACTATCTTCTTTTCACAAATAAAATTTCCATCTTCTTTCAAGGAACGCAAAAATCCTTCGCCGTCAGTAGAATATCCAGTTAAACAACCATTTTTATTAACAATGGTATTTGCAACACCGAGAAGTTTCACCTCTTCATCAAGAACATCAAGATACTCAACCACTTCCTTTTTGTGAGGAATTGTAATGTTAACGCCTTTAAATGAAAAAATTCTGACTGATTTGACAGCATCTTTCAAATTGTGTGGAGAAACTTCAAACGGAATGTATACCCAGTTCAAATTCATGTACTGGAAGGCCGCGTTTTGAAAAACTGGCGAAAGAGAATGCCGTACAGGATATCCAAAAACACCAGTAATAATAGTTTCCCCTGTAATGAACATATATAAATTTTACATCCTCTTTTCAGGATAAGCAATTTCAGAAGTACAAAAAGTTTACATTTGAAGAAACCAACTTTGGCTCAAAAATAAAATGTCAGGACTTGACAAAAATTCATTAAATTTTATACTTTATTGAAATCAAAAGTTATGAACTTCATAGGAGATAATGTGAGAAAAATTGCCATCATAAATCAAAAAGGCGGTTCAGGGAAAACCACAACGGTTGTTAATCTCGGCGCTGCGGTAGCGGAAAAAGGATTCAGGGTTCTTTTAATTGATCTTGATCCACAGTCACATACGACAATTCATCTTGGCCTTGAACCATTCAAGCTTGAAAAATCTATTTATGATGTTCTTGTCAATGAAGTGAGCCCGGATGAAATTATTCTTGAAACACACGTGAAAAATCTTTTTTTGTTGCCCGCAAAAATTGACCTGGCTAGCGCTGAAATAGAAATGGTCAACACCATAGGAAGGGAAATTGTTTTAAGAGAGGCGCTGAAAAAAACTAGAAGTCACTATGATTATCTTTTTATCGATTGCCCTCCGTCTTTGGGACTTTTAACTCTTAACGCCCTAACGACTGCTTCAGAAATCATTATTCCAATACAGGCAGAATTTTTTGCCCTTGAAGGACTTACAAAACTCATCCAAACCGTGCAACTGGTAACTGAAAGAATTAATCCCTCGACACACATTTCTGGCGTTTTGATTACAATGTTTGACAAAAGAAAAAATATTTGCAAAGAGGTGGCGGAAAAGGTCAAAGAACACTTTGGTGAAAAGGTTTTTAAAACGAAAATAAGAGAAAATGTTAAGCTGGCAGAAGCACCAGGGTTTGGCCAAACAATCTTCGAGTTTGCACCTGATTCCTATGGCGCAGAGGATTATAAGAAGCTTGCGAAAGAAATTTTGATAGGAGGTACATATGAAAAAGAGCGGGCTGGGAAAAGACCCTTTAAGCTGGATCACATCAACGGTACCAAAAAAACAAAGAAAAAAAGATAATGGTGCAGAAGCAATTCCAAAGCACATTCCGAAATTTCAAACATTTGATATCAGATTGACGGTTCCATTTTCACAGCAGCACCTTGAATTTCTTGATAAACTCCAGAGAGAAATTTTGAAAAATAGGGAGCGTTCTTATAAGAAAGAAAGAATTACTAAAAATTCCATAATAAGAGCGTGTATTGATGCCTTCAGAGAAGCCCAAATCAATTTAAAAAATATCCCTGATGAACAAACTCTCGTGGAGAGATTGAAAGAGAAAATTAAAAAGTAATCATTAACACTCGTATTTCCATAAATCAGACATTTTTTCACGTTTACGACACAGAATTGCGGTTTTGCCACAAATCATCACTTCAGCAGGTCGCAATCTTCCATTATAGTTTGAACTCATTGAAAAGCCGTACGCACCCGCACCCATTACGGCAAGATAATCACCTGAATCAATTGTGTCAGGAAACACTCTTTCTTTACCTAGAAAATCTCCTGTTTCACAAACAGGACCCACAACATCAAATTTTAAGAATTTTCCATCTTTTTTCAAAACAGGTAAAATCTCGTGATAACTATTATACAAAGCGGGTCTTATCAAATCATTCATTCCTGCATCAACTATTAAAAAGTTTTTGACATTGGTTTGTTTCTTGTATATGACCTTTGTCAGAAGAACGCCTGCATTTCCTACAATAAACCGACCTGGTTCAATGACCATTGAAACACCGGGAAAATTTTCAACAAAGCAATCAGAAATTTTACTGCCAAACTGTTGTACCGATTCTATCTCTTCATCTTTATACGGAATACCAAATCCTCCGCCAATATCTATAACTGAAGGACAAAAATCAACTCGTCTTAAGAAATTTTTCAATTTTTTCAATGCACTCAGATACGGAGCAGAATTTTTTATGTTAGACCCGAGATGGAACTGCAATCCCTTAATTCTTACGTGTTTCAAATCGTACCTGCTGGCAAGGATAAAACTCACTTGCTCTTGCGGCATTCCAAACTTTGTTTCTATTCTTCCTGTTTTTGTATAATGATGAGTGTCAACATCTACATCCAGATTAATTCTTAAGGTGACATTTGCCAATTTTTTAAGTCTATTAGCAATTTTATCTATTGTTTTTAATTCTTCTACACTTTCTACAGTAAAAAGATATATCCCGCATTTCAAGCCAGCAGCAATCTCCTGTTCTGTTTTTCCCACGCCTGCAAATACAATTTTTTTTGGCGAAAAACCCAGTTTTGTTGCCTTAAATAGCTCCCCCTGCGAAACAATGTCAAGTCCACATCCCTGCTTTTTTATAAGTTCCAGAACTTTCGTATTGCCATTTGCCTTCATTGAATAGCAGATGAGCGGATGAGATTTTTTGAATGAATTATACAATTTTCGAATTTGATTTTTTATGTGATTTGCACTGTAAACATAAACAGGTGTTCCAAATTGTTTGCATATCTCTTCGGCATAAACGTCTTCAATCATTAATTGGCCATTTACAAATCTGTAAAGTCCGGCTGATATCATTTCAAGATACTTTTCCATTTTTTTATTTCCTGTTTAACCTGATTTATTCCTGTTCCGCCTTTTGATTTTTTTAAACTGATGGACTTCTGACTATCAAGGGTTTTAATAAAATGAATTGTCTCAGTATCACAGCCCATCATCTTTAATGTTTCCTCGTCAATCTCTGCCATTGGTAGATTCCTTTCAGCAGCGATACCAACGAGCTTTCCAACCAGATGATGTGCCTGTCTGAAAGGTGTCCCTCTGGTTACAAGATACTCTGCAATATCTGTTGCTTCAATGTATCCAACTTTACAGGATTCCTTCATCCGGTTTGCATTAATCTTGGTCTTTTCTATAATTTCAGTCAAAATTGCCAATGATACAGCAGAAATTTCACAGCTTTCAAATAAGAACCTTTTATCCTCCTGAAGATCTCTATTATAGGAAAGAGGCAGCCCCTTTATCAAAGTAAATATCCCTGTAAGATTTCCAATCACTGTCGATGTCTTTCCTCTTATCAATTCAAGAACATCAGGATTTTTTTTCTGCGGCATGATACTGGAACCAGTGCAAAATTCTTCCGGCAAGTCCACAAACCCAATCAGTGGAGAATGCCATATAATAAACTCTTCTGATATTCTTGAAAGATGAACCATCAATATCCCAATTGCTGAAATTGTCTCAATAATAAAATCTCTGTCGCTTACAGCATCAATACTATTGGAGAATATCGTTTCAAAATTAAGTTTTTCAGCGACATAGTCTGGGTCAATATTAAAAGATGTTCCCACACAGGCGCACGCCCCAAGAGGAGAAACATTTATACGTTTTAACGCATCAATAAATCTATCTTTATCCCTTTCACACATTGTCACATACGCAAGAAGGTGATGAGCGAATAACACTGGTTGTGCCGGCTGAAAATGTGTGAACTCAGGCATATATATTCCGAGACATTCCTCTGCTTTTTTCACTAAATTTTTTTGAAAACATACAATACTGGCTATCATTTCAGGAATGATATGTTTCAGGTATAATTTTTCGTCAAGAACAATTTGGTCATTCCTTGACCGGGCCGTATGAAGCTTGCCTGCACAGGGCCCAATCAGTTCAGTAAGTCTTCTTTCAACAGCAGTATGTATGTCTTCGTCATCAGGCATAAAAACAAATGAATCGGTTTTTATTTCATTTTGTATCTTCTTTAGTCCTGAAATTATTCTATGACCATCCTGCCTGGATATAATTTTTTGCGTTACCAGCATCTCGGCGTGAACGATACTGCCCAGGACATCAAACAATGCCATCTTCTTATCAATTTCAATGGAAAATGTAAATTGCCTGACAAGATGGTGAAGATCTTTTTTTAATCGTCCACTCCATATGTATTTCATAGTTCCTCTATTTTTGAAACAGGTTGTATTTAATAATTTTATCAAAAGTATTATAATAATGCAATCGAAAAGGAACAACATATGGCAAAAAAACTCGTAATTGTGGAGTCCCCGGCAAAAGCCCGGACAATTGGATATATACTTGGGTCCGACTATGTCGTTAGAGCAACACTCGGACATATCATGGACCTTCCGGAAAACACATTTGGGGTTGACCTTGAAAGTTTTACTCCCGAATACATAATACTTCCCGGCAAAAAAAAGATTGTATCTTATTTGAAAAAACTTGCGGAAAACTCTGAAACAATATATATAGCAACTGATGAAGATAGAGAAGGCGAGGCAATTGCATGGCACACCGCAAATGTTATTAACAAAAATATTGAGGAAGTGGAACGGGTTGCGTTCCACGAAATTACAAAACCAGCAGTTCTTGAATCTTTTCAAAAACCAAGAAAAATTGACATGAATCTTGTTTCAGCACAACAAACAAGAAGAATTCTTGACAGGATTGTTGGTTACACCCTCAGCCCTTTGCTTGGAAAAAATCTTTCAGCAGGAAGAGTACAATCAGTGGCACTCCAGTTAATTGTAACCAGAGAAAAAGAGATCCAGAATTTTATACCCCAGCCCTACTGGATTATAAAAGTCGTTGTGAACCATTGTGGTAAATTATTTCAAATGCAACTGGTATCTGTTAACAACGAAAAAATTCAGGCACCTGGCATCATGGATAAAGAAAAGGTAGAACAATACATGAAAGAAATCAAAAATTTACAACAAATCGTTGTTTCTGATGTTACCAGAATAACGAGAAATACAGGTCCCTATCCTCCATTTATTACAAGTTCACTTCAACAGGAAGCATCGATAAAACTGGGATTTACATCTTCAAAAACAATGCTTATCGCGCAACAATTATATGAAGGCATACCCATTGAAAAGAAGACACCTGTCGGACTCATTACTTATATGAGAACAGATTCTCCCTCAGTGTCAAAAATTGCGCAGCACCAAGCCGCAAAATTTATTCAGGAAACTTTCGGTAGTGAATGTGTGGCTGAGAAACCACCTCATTATGCTGCCCGGATATCGAGTGCACAGGAAGCCCACGAAGCAATAAGACCAACACATATAAATTTTACACCAGATTATCTGAAAAAACATCTAACTAGAGATCAGTTCTTACTGTATAAAATGATATGGGAAAGATTTATCGCAAGCCAGATGAAACCCGCTATTATTGAAACCATGACTGTAAAGGCAATTGCAGGAAAATATGAATTTGAGGCATTCAAATCAAAAATAGTTTTTGATGGATTTACAAAACTCTGGAATATTAAAATCGATGAAGGTGAAAAAGACATCCCCGATGACATCATTAAAACAACAGCACTTGAACTAATGGATGTTAAAGCAGAAGAAAAGAAAACAAATCCGCCACCAAGGTATACAGAAGCTTCTTTGATTAAAACACTGGAAAAATTTGGTATCGGCAGGCCTTCAACATATGCCCCTACGATCAGTACATTAATAAAAAGAAAATATGTCAGAAAAGAAAAAAGGGTCTTTATTCCAGAAAAGCTCGGAATGATAGTTTCAGAAATACTATCGAAATATTTCCCTGATGTCATTAATGTACAGTTTACTGCTGAAATGGAAAAACAACTTGATGAGATCGCAGAAGGGAAAAAAGATGGAGTCATTGTACTAAAAGAGTTTTACGAAAATTTCAAGCCTTCTCTTGACAAAGCAGCAGCGGAAATGAACACAGGTATTAAAACAATGAGTAGGGAAAAAGATAGTATTGTTGAAAAAATCGAAAAAAACTGTCCAAAATGTGGGAAGCCTTTAATTATTAGAATAAGCAAGTATGGTAAATTTATTGGTTGTACTGGTTTTCCAAAATGTAGATACACAGAAAAAATCAAAAATAATGATTATCATTCCAGCCATTGACCTAAAAAAAAGTAAGGTTGTTCGCCTTTATAAGGGTAAATTTGAAATAGCAACATCTTATGGATTAAATCCTGAAGAAATTGTTAAGGACTTTATTTTGAAAGGTGCAAGGCGTATACATATTGTATCCCTTCTGGGCGCAAAAGAAGGGAAAATACTTGATCAGGACATTTCAGTAATTGAAAACATGGTAAAAATGAGGAATTTGATGGCACCTGGAAAATGCACAATGCAGATTGGTGGAGGCATCAGAAAAATGAATGAGATCAAACAAATGTTTTCAATGGGGATTGATTATGTAATCATTGGAACTGCCATTGTGTTACCACAGATTCTGGAAGCGAACTTCACTATCAGCGACATTTCAAAAGCCTACGCGCTTGCCGACAAAAAATTTTCTGTTGAAAGAGAAATTCCTGAACCAGACCTTATTGACAAAATCAATGACGAAATTAAGAAAAGGGTTATTGTCAGTATTGATGTATCCAGAACTTCAGTCGCTCTTAGTGGCTGGCAGGTTGTGATACCTATAGAACCTTCATGGGTGATCAGTAAACTGGCTGAGAAAAATTTTTCATCCTTCATGATCACAGACACCAGCAGAGATGGAACTCTGTACGGAATCAACATCGATGTTTTCGCCAGCATTATTCACAAGGTCAGAAAACTTACGACAAAAAATATTGAATTTATTATTGGTGGCGGTATTGGTTCACAACAGGATATAGAAACAATTTTACAATCAAATCTTCCAGTCGCAGGTATTGTAATTGGCAAAGCCATTTACGAACAGAAGATTAATCTCCACACAATCATAAAAAAATATCAAACATGAAAAACATTTTCAAAATATTTTTCTTTTGTGCGCTGACAATTACATCTTGTATTTACCAATCACTGGCTTTATGTGCACCAGCAGAAGTAGAACCAATAACCAACCAATATTATTTGCCAAAGGTAATGGAGTTAATAGGAAATGCTGAAACCTCAATAAATGTTATGATGTACAATATGACATGGTATGAGAAATATCCTGACAGCCCTTCTAATAAACTGATTGACTCGTTATGCAAAGCAGCCAGAAAAAAGATAAACGTTACAGTAATTTTAAACATAGATAAACCCGGATTTGTTAAAGATTCAGATAGTAATATTCACACAGCCAGAATACTCAAAAATTCTGGAGTAAAAGTTTTGTTAGATCCAGTCGACCAAACCACCCATGCAAAACTGATCATTGTGGATAATAGATTCGTTGTTGTGGGAAGTTTTAACTGGTCTTATTACAGCCTTGAAAAAAATAATGAGACCGCTGTTATCATTGATTCAAAAGAAATTGCTTCATATTTTCTGAAGTATTTTAATAGTGTTGCAATCAGAAGTTCACCCGCGATTACGTCTGATTAAGATTTTCTATTTCTTTCAAAATCTTGTATTCAACTCCATCCACCAGTGCATTCCAGGATGCTTCTATAATATTTTCAGATAGTCCTATGGTTCCCCAGCTCTCTTTTTCATCCATAGATTCGATCAATACTCTTGTCACTGCTGCAGTTGCCTTCTCTGGATGAAGAATTCTCACCTTATAATCGATAAGTCGCAAACTCGAAAGAAATGGATAAAAAGGAATGAGTGCCTTTCTGAGCGCATTATCAAGAGCATTAACAGGACCATTTCCTTCTGCCACTGTATATTCCACTGTTTTGCCTACTTTGAGTTTCACTGTGGCCTCAGCCACAACCCTTGCATTTCTTTCTTCTACGATTACCCGGAACCCTTCAACATGAAAAGGTTTCTTATATATACCCAGTAGCTTTCTTACCATAAGTTCAAAAGACGCTTCTGCGGATTCAAATTGATAACCTTTCTTTTCCATCTCCCCAACAGTTTCAAGAATCCTCTTTATTAATTCTGGTTGTTTTTCCAGTTTGTATTTCCTGAGTTTCTGTAAAATTGTACTCTTACCTGACAGTTCAGAAACCAGAACCCTTCGTTGATTACCCACTTTTTCAGGAGGTATATGCTCATAGGTGCGAGGATTTTTGCCAACAGCATCAACATGCACCCCACCCTTATGGGCAAAGGCACTGTAGCCAACAAACGGCTGATTTCCCGGCGGCACAATATTGGCAATTTCATAGACATATCTTGAGAGACTTGTTAAATGATGTAATTTTTCTTCGTCAAGACACTCAAAACCCATTTTTATCTGGAGTATCGGGATAATCGCAGTCAAATCTGCATTGCCACATCTTTCTCCAAAACCATTGATTGTTCCATGTACATGGACTGCTCCGGCCCGAACTGCAGCAATAGTGTTCGCGACCGCTGTGCCAGAATCATTATGAGCGTGAATTCCTACTGGTGTCTTCAAAATCTTACAAATCTTTTTGACTATTTCCTCTACTTCAAAAGGCAGTGCACCACCGTTGGTATCGCACAGAACAATCCTCTCTGCTCCACTGGATTCAGCCACCAACAACGTTTTTACAGCATATTCTGGATTTTCTTTATAACCATCAAAAAAATGCTCAGCATCAAAAAAAACCGTTTTCCCTTTTGACTTTAAATAACTGATGGAATCACCGATTAGATCAAGATTTTCTTCAAGAGAAATCCGTAATACATCCCTTACGTGCAAATCCCAGGATTTTCCAAAAATGATAACTACATCTGTCCCGGCTTCGACAAGCGCCTTCAAAAAGGGATCTTTATTCGCAGAAAAGGTCCTCCTTCTGGTACTTCCAAAGGCAACAAGCTTACTATTTTTAAGTCTCTTTTTAGCCATTTCTTTAAAAAATTCTTCTGCCTTGGGATTTGAACCCGGCCAGCCACCTTCAATAAAATTGAAACCAAATTCATCAAGTTTTTCGACTATTTTCATCTGGTCATGAAGCGTGAAGAAAATAGATTCTCCCTGGGCACCATCCCTTAATGTGGTGTCATAAATTTCAATTTTTTTTCGTTTTTCCATAGCAACATTATTGTACTTTTGTTATATAGCTATGTCAAAAACGGTTTGAGCCCCGTGACGATCCTGAACCAACAAACCAAGTTCCAAAAATGCACATGAATATCTATAAACATGCTTGATTCCTTTTCATTGAAACTAAATGCTTCCACTTATTATATCCAGGCCATTTTTGACTTCTACCTCTTTTTCAGAAAAATACGGATTTTCTAGCGTTGCACCTTCTGGACCAAGTCGCTTTATATGCAGTTTTATCGGAAATTTAACCTTGTATGGTTTGAGAACCGGCATCTTTTTGACGGCTTTCTTTGCACCTTCAATCAACATTTCCCTTGTTTCTTCAGGTGAAATCAAAATAGCGGCTTCTCTGCTGATACCCTTTTTCACTGCAACAACTGGTAATTCATCCCCAAGCATTGCCTTTGCTTCTCTGCATGCGGCTTCATCGCCTGTCACAAGAATTACTGGAACATTAAAATGCCCCGCAATAACTGCACCCTGATAAATTTCACCCCGTTCCACACCATCATAAAAGTATTTGGCTTCTACTGTTGAACTCTGGGTATGATGTAAAACTCCATCAGGAGTCCCATTCATTGCATGACAGCCAACCATGATAAACCCATCAAAAGATTCATCCAGCCCATAAAGAACTTTACCCTGCCTTGGATATCCTGTAATGTACCTTACACCTTTTATCATGCATTCTGGAATAAAATTGTTTCCCCCATTATGTCCATCAAGCACATAAATTTCATCCACTCCTGCCTGTTTCAATCCTTCACAAACAGCAGCGACATCTCCCATCAATAATCTCATTGCTGACTCAAACTCTGGACCGTGCTGCCTTGTCTGGCTGAACTTAAACACACCTGTCGCTCCTTCCAGATCAGTACAGATATAAATTTTCATTTTATCCCCCCTGTTAAAATAGTTTATATTTATGTCTGACCAATAGCCCAGATAAGACCCCGCCTTGTAATTTCTCTTACTTCAGGAATATCAAAATCAACTCTTTGGTGTCCGAGAGAAGAATAAAAAACCCTTCCCCTGCCATACATTCTTTTCCATACAACAGGCATTGTACACTTTTCTATCCATGGAACTGTGGCTTTTGTAAAAGTCGTTGTCGCAAGAACTTCATTTGAAGGGTCGACATGCATATAATATTGCTCTGATTTCATCCTGAAATCTTTGATACCCTGTACAATAGGGTCTTCAGGTTTCACTATATTAACTTCGTACTCAACAATTCCACCAGGATGAGCAACCCATTGACCGCCTACCATAAACTGATAGGAAGGATTGCTGCGAAATGCATCGCCCATTCCACCGTGCCAGCCACCAATTCCAGTACCAGATTCCACTGTAGAAAGTAACCCTTTTTCCTGCTCTACAGTAATACTTCCTGCTGTCCAGACAGGAACAATAAGGTCAACTTTTGCCATAAACCCTTTATCAAGTAATATATCGAGTGAATGTGAGATATAAACATCCATTCCGTCATTTTTCATAATATCTGAAAAAAGATGAACACACTCTTGCGGCTCGTGTCCTTCCCAGCCACCGCAAAGAAAAAGAACAAATTTCTTCATACTTGCTCCTTGTAGAATTTATGGTGAGATTTTAGCAAAAAAACGAATAGCTGCCAAACATATTTAATATTTCTTTTCGATTTATTCTTTGATATAATATGATATCCATCAGGAGGAAATCATGAACAATGAAATTAATATTAAATGGACAAGAATCAGAAATTTTCTTTCAGAAAGAAATCTTTCGGGCATTATCCTTAACAGAGTTTCCAATTTTGCATGGTTCACAGGTGGTGGAAAAAATTATGTGGCATTAAACACAGAATTTGGTGCCAGTAGCCTTCTTGTGACAGAAAAAAAATTATTCTTGCTTTCAAATAATATTGAAGCAACAAGAATAAAACAGGAAGAACTTGTGGATATTCCAGTAGAAGACATTATTGTAAACTGGCATCAGGATGAAAAATTGTTTGAAAGTGCCCGGAAAATTGTCAATGGTAAGATTGCCATTGATAAACCCGGAGAAAAATTCGAATATGTTGATATTGACCATCTGCATTTTCCATTAACAGACGAAGAAATTAAAAAATTCCATAATCTCGGGCAAAAGGTTACAAAAATTGTATCAGAGGTGTGTCATGAGATAAAACCAGGCATAACAGAAAATGAGGTAGCTGGAACTTTGAGTAAAAAATTGTGGACAAGTGGAACAATTCCTGTAGTGCTTCTTATCGCGGCAGACGAAAGAATTGTAAAGTTCAGGCATCCTGTAGCAACTGACAAAAGAATTGAAAAATATGTGATGGTTGTCGTGTGTGTATATGAAAATGGGTTGATTGTCTCTATGACACGGCTTGTCAGTTTTTCAAAGATACCTGAAGAAATTTCAAAAAAGCATCAGGCAGTATGTTATGTCGATGCCGCATTTATCAACTCAACAAGACCTGGGAAAACAATTGGCAAGGCATTTAAGGCAGGTATTGACGCTTACAAGACAACAGGATTTTCTGATGAATGGGAAAAACACCATCAGGGTGGCCCATGTGGTTATAAAACAAGATACTACAGAGCAACATCAGAAAGTTCTGATATTATTAAACCTGGCTATGCTTTTGCATGGAACCCTTCAATTACTGGAACAAAGTCAGAGGATACAATCATAGTAACAACAGATAAAAACCTTATTATTACTGAGGATGATAAATGGCCAAAAATCGAAATAGAAATCGGCGGAACATGTATTGCAAGACCCGATATACTTGTACCTTAATTTGCTGTTTACTGATTCTTGGCTTTGCTTCAGTAAATACAGAAGGTGCAAAGTCTTTAAACAGAAACGTTTATGTTTTGCCGATCGACGGAACAATCAATCCAGTCGTTTACTACAAGATAAAAAGAGCCATTTCAAATATTAAAAAACAAAATGGGCAATGTTTGATTCTTATGATGGACACCCCTGGTGGTCTTCTTGCTTCAACAAGAAAAATAGTCCAAGAAATTTTAAACTCAGAAATACCAGTTGTATGCTATGTCGCTCCACGGGGAGCGCAGTGCGCTTCAGCAGGAACATTTATCGCTCTTTCCTGTCACATCGTTGCGATGGCTCCTGCAACAAATATTGGAGCAGCTCATCCAGTAAGTTTAGGAAAAGAAATGGATAAAACCATGGAGCAAAAGGTTATCAATGATACTGTAAGTTTTATCAAAAGTATTTGCCATCAAACAGGCAGAAATGAAAAATGGGCAGAAAGGGCAGTCAGAGAAAGCATTGCAATAACGGCTGAGGAAGCCGTAAAAATCAATGTTGCTGATTTTATCGCCACTGACATTGAAGATCTCATCAATAAACTTCATCAAAAGCAGGTGAAACTTGCTTCAGGAAAAATTGTAATACTGGATACAAAAAGCATGTCTGCTGAACAAATTACTGAAAGCTTTGGAGAAAAGCTGCTTAATACCATAGGAGACCCAACTGTTGCATACCTTCTTATGACAATCGGCATACTGGGAATTATCATTGAATTTTCCCATCCTGGCTTTGCTGTGCCAGGAGTGGTGGGTACAATTTGTCTTATCCTTTCCATGTTTGCCTTTCAAACTTTTACGCAGAGTATTGCGGGAATTTTACTGATAGTAACAGGCCTGATATTACTTTTGATGGAAATAGCAGCCCCAGGGTTTGGAATATTTGCAATAGGAGGTTTCATTGCCATGGGACTTGGAACTTACTTATTCTTCCGTTCGCCTCAAAGTGAATTTCATCCTTCTGCAGCTGTTTTTGTGCCAATCTATTTAATGCTGGTGATCCTTGTTACGGGGCTGTTAGTGCTTGTAAAACGTACTCGTACCAGAAAAGTAACAACAGGAAAAGAAGGTATCATCGGTGAAATAGGTAAAACTATTACTGACTTGAAACCAGAAGGCACAGTTTATGTGCACGGAGAATACTGGAAAGCAATAAGTCGTGGAAAAGAAATTCCTGCACAAACAAAAGTGCGGGTGAAGGAACTTGATGGAATGATGCTTGTTGTCGAAGAAATAAGGCAAGATAATGAAAAATAAAGAGACATATCACGAGGAATCGTGGAGAATTTTCAGAATCATGGCAGAATTTGTTGACGGCTTTGAAACTTTTGAAAATGTGAAAAAAGCAGTTACTGTCTGGGGTTCTGCCAGAGTTTCCTCAGATGATCACTGGTACAAAGAAGCAGAAAAACTCGGAAAACTTCTTGCAAAAAACAAATATGCTGTGATTACAGGCGGTGGACCAGGTATTATGGAAGCCGCAAATAAAGGCGCTTTTGAAGCAGGCGGACAATCCTTTGGGCTGAACATAGAATTGCCATATGAACAAAAACCAAATAAATACATTTCACATCTTATTACATTTCGTTATTTTTTTGTACGAAAGGTAATGTTTGTAAAGTATGCAAAAGGTTTTGTGGTCTTTCCAGGTGGATTTGGAACTCTTGATGAATTTACAGAAGCCATTACGCTGGTTCAAACAGGCAGGGTTGAAAAATTTCCTATAATACTTGTTAATACTAAGCACTGGGAACCTCTGGTTGAATGGATGAAAACTTTTCTTGTGAAAAAGTCTTACATTGACAAAAACGATTTGAAAATACTTAGTGTGGTGGACACTGCCGAAGAGGTTTTGAAGATTATCAAGAGTTTTTATCGCAAGCCGTAATATAATGATTAATCAGATTAACAATCTGGTAAACTTTGCTTTGTTTTTTGCCCTCAACGAAAATTCTTATCACTGGTTCAGTTCCAGAACTTCTAACCCCAAACCAAACATCGTCAAAATCAATTCTTAATCCATCCAGATAATTAATACGCCCACTTGAAAATTCTTTTTCAAGAAATTTGTACAAACATTCGATACGGTCCCTGGAAAATATAATTTTTCTTTTAACAAATGTGTACGCGGGCAATTTTTTAAGAATTTCTGATGGTGATAACGAAGTTTTTGCCATCATTTCCAGAATTAATCCCATACCAATGAAACTATCACGACCATAATGAAATTCAGGTAAAATTATTCCGCCATTGCCTTCTCCACCAGCAGTAGCACTAACCTTTTTCATTTCTTCAACAACAAATACTTCTCCTACCTTTGTCCTGAATAGTTGCGTTTGGAATTCTGCGCATATATCGTCAATAAGCCTTGTTGTGGCAATATTTACAACAACAGGTCCCTTTTTTCTCTGCAGCATCCAGTAAATTGAAATTGCAAGACCCTGTTCTTCACTAACAAATTTCCCTCCTTTTTCAACCAGCACCAGTCGATCACAATCCGGGTCCTGAGCAAATCCGATATCAGCATTTTCAGCTCTCACAACATATGAAAGTTTTCTCAGATGAGATGGAACTGGCTCAGGACGATGAGAAAATTTACCTAATGGACTATCATTGATAATGCCTGTTTCACATCCAAGCATTTCTAGAAAATTTTTTGAATACAGAGCTCCTACTCCTTGGACCGGGTCAACAATCACCTTGAATCTTTTTTTTCTTATTGCCGAAACATCTATGCAATTGAAAAGGTAGGAAAAAAAACCATCCATCACTTCTTTCTTACTAACACCATCATTTTTGCTTTTTATGGGTCTGCCACGAACTTTTTGATATATATTAAAAAAAGTTCTGAACTCGTCCGAATTAAGGAAAGTGCCTGATGGACTGATCAATTTTATACCATTATATTCAACGGGATTATGACTCGCAGTAATCACAGCACCGCAAAAACCACGATGTTTCTCAACAAACCACGTCAATGCCGGAGTAGGAACAATACCACAGTCAAAAACATGCCTTCCAGTGGATATAACCCCTGCCACAAAGGCCTGCATAAGTGATTCTCCACTAAGCCTGGTATCTCTACCAACAATAACGTTTTTTGTCTTCATCCACAATCCAAACGCCCTGCCGGCATCAGCAGCGATATCTTCTGTCAGAGAATTTCCGTACATCCCCCTGATACCTGAAGCGCTAATAATCAACTTATTCATCTCAAACCACTGAAGAAGGTATAATGTATTTGTGCAAGTTCTTTTCGTTCAATTCCTTCAATTCAACAGCATCCTCAATTGTGAATTTTCCAATCCGTAATCTTATTAGGGATTCTTGAACAGCTCCATATCCAAGTTTTTTGCCAATATCTCTACATAACGCCCTGACGTAAGTACCCCTTGAACACACTACCCTGAAAACGATTCTTGGAATTTCTATCTTTTTCACTTCTATTTCATGAATAAAAACCTTTCGCGGTTCAGGAGTAACTGATTTACCCTGCCTGTGAAGTTTATAAAGTCGTACACCTTGTTTTCGCAATGCTGAAACATTCGGAGGAACCTGTTCAATCTCTCCGGAAAAAGAATAAATTGTTTCATAAATCTGTTGATCATCTATTGCCTCTGGATCAACCTGTGATGATTCAAGGATTTTTCCCTGAATATCATCTGTGTCAGTTGTAATTCCAAGAAGCAGTGTTGCCAGATATTCTTTTTCCATGGCTAAAAATTTACCTGCCTTCCTTGTAGCCCTGCCAATACACACAACAAGAACACCAGAGGCAAGAGGATCAAGCGTTCCCGTGTGTCCAATTCTGGCATTAAATCCTGGAATTTTCTTGATGAATCTGATCACATCATACGATGTGATTCCGGATGGTTTATTAACATTCAAAAATCCATCAAGTTGTTTATCCATTTTCAACCTGCCTTTTAGATTGATGTTTTTTCAGGTATCGTAAAAACTTTTCAATAGCATCTGTCAGTGTGATACCAGTCATTGAAAATCCAGCTGCACCATCATGCCCGCCTCCACCAAATTTCTCTGCAATCAAACGAACATTGAATCCTTTTTTGCTGCGTAAGCTGAACTTAATTTCATTTTTTCTTTCTTTCACAAGAAAAACAAAGTCAACATTGCCAATGGAACGTAACATGTCAACAATAATCTCTGCATCCTGTTCAAAGGCACCCGTTTCCATCAGCATCTGTTCGTCAAGAACAGTCCATGCAATATGTAAATCCATATCGTACTGAAGCGATACAAGAGCATGTCCGAGTAGTTTCAAGGTTGAAACCGGATAACTATTATAAATGTGATCTGCAATACTTTCAGGATTTATTCCAGTACTTAACAATCTTTCAGCAATCCTGATTGTTCTGGTATCAAAGTGGTGTCTGAATGAACCAGTATCCGTCAAAATTGCGACATACAAACATTCTGCAACCTCTTTATCAACGCAGTTGAGTTCCTCAAGTATAAAAAAACACATTTCGCCAACAGATGAACAATTTTCACAAACCCAGTTAATATGACCAAATTGAGTATTACCCTGATGATGGTCTATATTAATTATTGCAACAGATTCAGGTATAAAAGATAAAGGTCTGCCTATTCTTTCTTTGTTACTGCAATCAAAAATAATAGCAGCATCTGGAATCAATTTTATTTCTGGGTATTTTTCAATAGGCAAGATATCCGAGTAGCCAGGCAAAAAACTATAGATTGCTGAAGGTAACATTTCATTTACAATAATCGCTTGTTTCCCAAGTTTACGTAAAACAATGGAAAAAGCTAGTTCACACCCAAGTCCGTCACCATCAGGAACCTGATGAGTGGTAAGAAAAAATCTATCATGTTTGATTATTTCGTCACAGATTTTCCGGACGATTTTTCTCTCATATTCTGAAATAAGCATTTTCCCTCACTATTTCCTTAATCGCATTTTTCAATTCATAAAGTCCAGAGCCAGTTTTAGCAGAAATAAAAATCGAATCCGGATAATTTCTTTCAAGAAAACTTATTTCGGTTTCGTCTATCAGGTCAATTTTATTAAACACATTGATTCTCGGTTTGTGTTGTATTGACATAATTTCGAGAACATTATCAATTGTATTGATTTGTTTTTCAATGCTGAAACCTGATGCGTCAATAAGACAGAGCAAAAGATGGGCATACTTTAATTCTTCAAGCGTGGCTCTGAAAGCTGCAATAAGATGATGTGGTAAAGAAGAAAGGAGACCCACAGTATCAGAAACCAAACAAAAAATTCCATCTCCAAGAAAAACAATTCTTGTCAGAGGATCAAGTGTTGCAAACAATTTATTGTCTACTATGGCATCCTGTTTGTGAGTCAAAGCATTAAGAAGCGTACTTTTACCGGCATTAGTGTAGCCCATAATTGCAGCCACAGGCAGATTTTTTTTCTGTCTTGTCTCACGGATAATATTTCTATGCTTTTCTATTTCCTTTATCCTTGCATTCAGCAATCTGATTCTTTCTCTTGCCCTCCTTCTGTAAACTTCAAGTTTTTGTTCACCTGGTCCCCTTGTCCCGATTGTCCCGCCAAGCCGCGAAAGCCTTCCTGAAGAACCAACGAGTCGCGGTAAAAGATAACTCATCTGCGCAAGTTCAACCTGCAATTTTCCTTCAAGAGTATGAGCATGTTTTCCAAAAATTAACAGTATCAGCACTGTTCTATCAATAACAGCCACACCAAAAGATTCTTCAAGATTCCTCTGCTGAACAGGTGTAAGTTCTTTTTCAAAAATTACTACGTCACAGGTTTCTTCCTGAATCATTTTAGAAATTTCCTGAATTTTTCCCTTTCCGATGTAAGTTGCAGGATGAACAGGATCTGGATGTCTTATCAATAAAGATTTTGCAACATTCAACCCGAGTGTGCAGGCAAGAGATTCAAGTTCTTTTAAATTTTCATCTTCATGGTCAATAGATTTTTCCTTGAAAGAAATGACAAGTGCTCTTTTGCCAGCGATATCTGTACCTGTTAGAATATTATGATGCTGCATTGGAAGTTTGTATTTTGACTATTTTCACGATAGAAAGAATATCTCTATGCCCTGTTTTTTTTGAATACCCTGTTTTTTTCTTTTTCTTGAATACATATAGTTTTCTACCCTTTTTCTCATCAACTATTTCAGCAATAACACTACAATTTTTAAGAATATTTTTATCTGTAATCAAAGAACCCTCTTTTTCAATTGCAAGAACATCCTGTATCGTAAATTGACTCCCCTTTTGATAGGGAAGTTTAAATACTTCAAACATATCGCCCTCTTTCACACAAAATTGTTTACCACTCAATCCAATAATTGCTCTCATCTTTTCTCCCTGGTTAACAGTTGAAGATTTTTCTCTATTCTTACCAACTCAGCGACAAGATGATCACGAAGATTTTTTGTCTTTTCAATAACATCTGCTGGTGCTTGGCGGAGAAAATCAGGATTTAATAATTTCTTTTCTGTAGAAGCCAGAATTTTTGAAATTTTATCCTTTTCTTTCAACATCTTGGTCTTTTCTGCGTCAATATCCAGTAAGCCCTTTACTTTTAATGCAAACCAACCTTCATCCCAGACGCGAACAAGTGCATCTCCTGAATATTTACTTGATTCGTTATCACGCAAAAATACTGTTCTCGAAAGAAATTCAATTTTGTGTCGCGCATCATCCATCTCGAGTAATGAAATTCCATGATAAATGGCTTCAATATTCCTGGTAATCGGTATTTTGAATGTTGTCTTTATATCTCTGATTTCTGTGACAAGTTTCTTGATTTCATTCATCTGGTTGACGGCTTCAGGAAATTCAAAACTGGCATCAGGAATCGGCCAGGCACTCTTTGTTATAAATTCATTGTCCATGTATGTCATGTTTTTCAATCTATGCCAGAGTTCTTCAGTGATAAACGGAACAAACGGATGGAGCAGTTTCAATATTCTTGTCATCACGAAAACCATGACAGGAATAATTCTGGAAACAAGGTATTGATCCTTTTCAGGATACATTTTAGAAAGCTCCACATACCAATCACAGTACTGATGCCAGAAGAACTCATACAAAGAATCGGCTGCTTCGTTAAATTTGAATTCTTCCAAACACCTACTAACATGACGTATCGTGTTGTTAAGTAAAGTAAGGATCCATTTTTCAGCAAGCTTGAGATTTTTCAAAAAATCCTGTTGTCTTATTTCAATAGAAATCATTTTGCAATTGTTCTTTCCCACAAGCATCTCGAGATACCTAAATGAATTCCATATTTTGTTAATAAAATTTCTTCCTTTGTATTGAAATTTCGCAGGCAAAAACACATCCTGACCAAAAGAAGTTAATGAAATCAAACTGAATCGCAATGCGTCTGCTCCAACCTCATCAATAATTTCGAGGGGATCTACTGCATTGCCAAGAGATTTACTCATCTTTCTTCCTGTTTCATCCCGTACCGTGCCATGAATATATACTGATTCGAAGGGCTTTTCTCCCATAAATTCAAAACCAGCCATCACCATCCTTGCAACCCAGAAAAACAGAATTTCCTGAGCAGTAACAAGGGTACTGGTGGGGTAAAAATACTCAAGATCCTTTGTTTTTTCTGGCCATCCAAAAACAGCAAATGGCCATAACCAGGAAGAAAACCAGGTATCCAGAACATCATCATCCTGTACAAGATTCTTATTATGACAACAGGGACATTCCTCAGGTGCTTCAACACTAACAATAAAAGGACACTCACTATTTGAACAATACCATACAGGTATTCTATGTCCCCACCATATCTGGCGACTGATGCACCAATCCTGGATATTATAGAGCCATTGAAGATATACTTTTGTCCATCTTTCTGGATAAAATTTCAGTCCACCGTCTAATACCACTTTAATAGCGGGCTGTGCAAGTTCTTTCATCTTAACAAACCATTGTCTGGAAATATAAGGTTCTATAATTGTATCGCAACGATAACAATGGCCAATTCGATAGGTATACGGTTCAATTTTTTCAATAAGTCCCTGCTGTTGTAGTTGTTCAACAATTTTCCGGCGACACTCGAATCTATCAAGTCCTGCAAATATTCCTGCGCTTTCATTCATTTTCGCTGTTTCATCCATCACAGTCACAAACTGTAAATTGTGTCTTTTTGCGATGGAATAATCCACTGGATCATGGGAAGGTGTCACCTTTACTGCTCCTGTCCCAAATTCCATATCAACCTGACTATCTGAAATCACAGGAATCAAACGGTTCACAAAAGGAAGCCGTACCTTTTTCCCAATGAAATTTTTGTATCTTTCGTCTGCTGGATTCACAGCAACTGCAGTATCACCCAGCATTGTTTCGGGTCTCGTTGTGGCAACTACAATATAAGTATTGCTTTCAACCGGATATTTCAAGTAATAAAGAAATCCCTGTTGTTGTCTGTATTCAACCTCTTCGTCTGATAACGCTGTTGTGCACCTGGGACACCAGTTTATAATTCTTGTACCTCTGTAAATAAGCCCCTTCTCATATAACTTGACAAATACCGTCTGGACAGCTTTGGAAAAATTTTTGTCCATTGTAAAACAGGTCCTTCGCCAATCACAGGAAGCACCGAGACGTTTCAATTGTTCAATAATTCTATTTCCATATGCATCGCGCCACTTCCACACTTGCTCAAGAAATTTTTCCCTGCCGAGGGTTTCTCGGGTCAATCCTTGTTTCAATAACTCCTTTTCGACAACATTCTGCGTTGCAATGCCAGCATGGTCAGTGCCTGGTACCCATAAAGCATTAAAACCCGACATTCTCTTCCAACGTATTAAGATATCCTGGATTGTGTTGTTAAGCGCGTGCCCGATATGCAGGTATCCCGTAACATTAGGCGGTGGAATCACAATGACATAGGGTATCCCAGTATGCTGTGTCACATGAAAACAGCCTGCTTCTTCCCATCTGCCATACCAGTATTTTTCAATTTTTTCAGGGTTATATCTTACATCTCCAGTCATTTTATCTATCCTCAAGTGAATAAAAATTGATATTTTCTTTCACCACAATGACCATTCCATTTTCTTCGAAAATTTTACGAATTGCAGAAAAAATGTTTTCAGCCCTGCACGATTCAGAATCAACACAGGCAACACCCATAATACTTCTTTGCCATTTATCATGATAGCCAAGTTCTGCTATGGATACATTATAACGACTTCTGGACTTTGTTAGAATTGATTGGAGTATGTTTCTTTTATCCTTGAGATTCTGCGCATAAGGCATATGAAGTTCAACCATCCATACACCAACCACCATGTTTTCCTCCAGTTATTGTATTCTGAAGATGGTTAACCAGATATTATATTCTATTTTGCCTATCTAATTCAATCGCTGTTTTCACGGCTTCCTGCATTACGAATTTAATGGGGACTTTCTTCTCAATAGCGACTCTCCTGCAATCTTCATACTCTGGCATAATGTTAACTGTTTCTCCAGCAACATATCCAAATTTCACACTAATTTCACCATAAAAAGTTTTTATTTTTTTTTGAACTCTTTCAAGAACTATCCTGTTTTCTTCTCTGTATCTTAAACCAAGAGATGTTGTCTCCTGAAAAATGATTTTTGAAATTGCCTCTCTATGTTCGGGCTTACACAAAATCCTAATCAAAAAAACAGGTCGTGATTTCTTCGTGGTACCAGTAAAAAAACAAACCTCAAGAGCGCCTGCTTGATAAAGTGTATCCATCAAATGTTCAAAAATCACTGGGTTCATATCATCTACAGACGTTTCAATGATGCCTATGGTCTCTGCCCTTTCTAAAACTTCTTTTCCATACACAAATTGAACAGTATTGGGCAAATCAGTGGTTTGTGTTCCTGTTCCAAACGCATAACCAAGGGGCATCATTATCGGAGAATCACCAAATGAATCTGCCAGTCCTTTAACGATTGCGATACCTGTTGGTGTTGATATTTCAAAAGGAATATTACGAAGTATCACAGGAATTTCTGAAATCATCTCCATTGTTGCGGGCGCAGCATTAGAAATACCTACAGAAGAAGCCACCAGTTTTGTAATTTCTAGCTGTTCCATCGCGAGGACAGAAAAAGATACTTCCACAAGAGCATCAGTTTGACCAATAGCATGAAAATGCAATCGGTCCAGATTCTCTCCATGAACTCTGCCTTCCGCTTCTGCAAGAATATTAAAAATTTTCAGTATTTTGTTCTTTGTTGAAGCAGATAGCCCGCTATTTAAAAAAATTGAAACAATTTCATCGTAAGACCTTTCATTTTCTTTTTCCTCAACATTCACAATAAACTGATTGGCTTTAATTCCATGAAAATGCCCGACAGCTCGCGTCACCTGACGTATCTCGATGTCATATGTTGAAGGAAATTTCACTTTTTTTAGATGTCTTTCAACTTCCTTCACATCTACACAACCTGAAAGAGCTGCGCATATCATATCACCAGCGCAACCATTTTTGATGTCCAGATAACCTATCATGATTTTTTCTCTTCCTGATAAACCTGAGCAATCGCAGTTTTGACAAAATCAACCTTAATATCCTGAGCAATTTTTAATGTCACAATCTTTCCTTTTATCTCTTCAACAGTGGCAATCATTCCACCGATTGTAATAACACGATCACCCTTTTTTAAATTATCCAGCATTTCTCTGCGTTGTTTTTCCTTTCGCTGCTGCGGTAGAATCAAAAGAAAATAAAAAATAAAGAAAATCAACAACAGAGGCAAAAGCGCCTGAAATAATGACGCGCCCTGTGTGCTATTCGGCATATTGCTCCTTTCGTTTGTATTTTTCGAGAAACTCTTTTTTAAACTTTTGAAAAGTTCCCCGTTTGATGTTCTGGCGAATCTTTTCCATCAACTGTCCAATAAAATACAGATTGTGATAGGAGTTTAATCGCATTCCAAGCATTTCCTTCGCGTTAAAAAGATGCCGTATGTATGCTCTGGTGTATGTTCTGCACACAAAACAATCGCATTCGGCATCAAGAGGCAACTGCTGGTTTTTACACCATGCCGCCTTAATATTAAACTTACCTGACCAGCTAAGTGTTGTTCCATTCCTTGCAATTCTTGTTGGCATAGCGCAATCAAAAAAATCAATCCCGGCATCCACGCATTCAACAATCTGGTCTGGCATGCCCACGCCCATAAGATAAACAACCTTTTCCGTCGGTATCATTCTACACAGAGAATTTATAACTTCGAGTGCCATTTCCCAGGGTTCTCCAATGCTCAACCCTCCTATACCATAACCAGGGAAATCTATATTTTCAAGATTCTCCAGACACATTTTTCGTAAGTTGATATCTGTTCCGCCCTGAATAATTCCCCACAGTTGCTGTGTCTTTTGAAAGTATGCACTGGAGCACCTTTTTGCCCAGGCAATTGTTCTATAAACACTTGCTTTGATTTCATCTACATTATCCCAGATTTTCGGACAATAATCAAGACACATAATAATATCTGCACCTATCTGTTGTTCAATTTCTATCATCTTTTCTGGTGTAAAATAATGTTCAGTACCACTTTCAGGAGATTTTAGCGTTATCCCATTTTCATCTATCCTTGAATTAGGTAAACTGAACATTTGGTAACCACCGCTATCTGTAATGGCAAGACCATTCCAGTTCATAAATTTATGGATACCACCTGAATTTTTAATAATTTCCAATCCTGGTCTAAGATATAAATGATAGGCATTCAAAATAATCGCATCAAAACCAAGTGATTTTACCTCTTCTGAAGTTAAAAGCTTTACACTTGCCGCTGTCGCAACCGGCATAAAACAAGGTGTTTTTACTTCTCCGTGAGAAGACAAAAATATACCGGTTCTCGCATATCCATCGTTGCTGGTGATTGTAAAAGAAAACATGTTAACATAAATTTTAACACAAATAATGCTGATTTCTAAATAATTAACATTGCATCGCCATAGGAATAAAACCTGTATTTCTTTTCAATTGCTGTTAAATATGCCCTTTGAATAAGAGATGTACCGCCGAATGCACATACCATGTATAAATGAGTGGAACCAGGAAGATGAAAATTTGTTATCATACTGTTTATACAATGAAAATGATATCCTGGTTTGATAAACAAATCTGTTGAACCTTTACGGGCAACTACTGCGCCATTAACAAAACAACTCTCCAACGCTCTCACGGTACTGGTACCAACCGCACAAATCTTTTTTCCAGAATTCATCGCATTGTTAATTACACTGGCTGTTTCTTCTGAAATTTCAAAAAATTCAGGCAGTACCACTGGTTTTTCACCGTCAAAATCTATTCTACGAAATGATGCCCATCCTATATGCAGGGTTAGAAAACATATCCTGACACCCTTTGATTTCAATTGTTCAAGAGTATCATCAGTAAAATGCAATCCTGCTGTTGGTGCTGCGATAGAACCATGTTTTTTTGCGTATACTGTTTGATAATCAATATTGTCTCTCTCATCAGAAACTCTTTTCATATATGGCGGAATTGGCATTTTACCTATCTCAGAAATTTTTTGGTCATCTGCGTCAAATTGAACCATCCAGGAACCAATTTTATTTTTCTCCAAAACCAGCGCTGAAATGTCTGCAAAGTGCAATTTTACTCCAGGTTTGACTTTTCCACGGATAAGCGCCTCCCAGGTTTTTTCATCAACCTTTCTCAACAAGAGCAATTCGATATGCCCTCCTGTTTTTTTCCTACCATACAATCTTGAAGGAATCACCCGACTATCATTCAAAACCACTACATCCTCGGCTGAAAAAAAATTTACAATATCCCTGAATATAAAGTGTTCTATAGAATTTTTTTCACGGTCCACAACCATCAAACGTGCTTGGTCCCTTTTCTCTAAGGGTCTTTGCGCAATTCTATCGGGTGGAAGATCGTAATCAAATATCCTGTTCATGGCTTATAAAACAAAAATATTAACGGATGAGCATAGAGCATATCGTGAAGTGTCCACCTGAAATCAAACTCAAATGGACCAATCCTGGCAGGGTTAGCGAAAATTTTTTTGACAATAAATCCTTTTTTCTTCATCTGCCAGATCTTTTTGTTCATTTCTTGCATTCTGTCACCAGAAGTCAGAAAATACTGAAGTTCGCCAAGAATTAAAAAACTCCCTGGTTTCGCATTCTGTAAACTGTGTTCAGGAATAATTGATACTGAATATTTTAATGGACTAACAGGTGGAACCTCAAAAATCCACGGATCTTTTGTGTAAATAATTGTGCTTGCTGGCTTAATTTCTCTTTCAATATATTCTGCAGCTATCAGGCGAACATCTTTTTTACTCATTAAGACGGAATAGGCAAGGGATTTGGAAAAACTACCTACAAGAAAAATCATGCACATCATAGCGCCCAATAGTCTGCTCCGTAAATTACGAATTTGTAAAATCCAGTCAAAAAAACAACCAGCGCTTAAGCTTAAAAATGGCAAAACAATCAGATAGTAGCGGGCATATTTAAAACCGCCTGCACTCAATAACGGCAAAAACATTAACATGCAACAAGTAAGAACAATTCTGTCCGAAAAATTTCTTCGTACTGCCTGTACGCAAATTCCAGCAATATAAAGAATCAAAATCAGCCATACCCCAACCCACAATGCACCAAAACATTCTCCCGGAAATCGAAAATAACTCAAAAAATCTGAAGCACCGACACCCCGTGAAAATGTTTGGTACATTACATCACGTTTAAATTCTTGAAACGATATTAATGCATAAGGCGTGGTAATTAAAAATCCCACGAGAAGAAGGAAAAACAAAATCATCGTGTCTTTAAAAAAGCGGAAATTAAAATTCCGCCTATCAGCAAAATATACAAACGGAAGAGCAAAAATCATTGTCACAGCTGGATACTTTGTACCAGATGCAACACCGATAAAAAAAGAAGACAGGCAAAGGAATAAAAATTTTTTTGTCCTGATAAATTTCACTATAAAGAAAAGTGATACAATGATCCAGAACACCATAGGAATATCCACTGTCATATAGTGGCTGTTGATAACATATAATGGAGATAACCCCAGACACGCTGTGGCAAACAGCCCTCCCCATTTACCATACAGGAAAACTGCCACCATTGTAAAAAAAATAAGACCACATACTGCCATTGTAACTGTCAATAATCTTCCCGCAAGATAAATCTTTCCCATCTCTTCACGGTGATTGAAATAATAAGAAATATCAGTGGTTAAATTTACAAATTTCATTATTGAAAATATTTCAAGAGTAATGGCGACAAGATATATCTGACAGGACGGATACTCAAAAAAGTGAGGATTGAAATCCAGTTTCTCTGGAGACATTGCGCTGATACTTTTAAGAATATTTTGTTCATCAGGATGAAACGATCTGATGGAATTGAAAACCGAACGTGGTAATTTTTCTTCTGATTTTTCCTTTGAAATCTGCCAGCTTTGTTTTACATACTGTTGTGAAACGCTTATGTTTCCATGATAATAATTCTCAATATATGAAGAAGGAAGACCCCATGTGATACCGAGCAAATACAAAGTACAGCATCCAATATACAGCAAAATCAGCGATAGCACATACCAGTGTTTCATTTTCCAAACCTGATTTTAATCAAATCGATAAACATGCGAATAGAATCTCTAAAAATTCTAACAGTACTATAGGGCGAATTCATCCAAATGACCCCAATTTCTTTTATACAGTAATTCAACTGTGTTGCCCTGAATAAGATTTCTACATCGAAAATAAAACCCTTATGTTTGAGATTTGAAAAAATTTTTTTGGCCACTTCCAGTTTGAAAAGTTTAAATCCACACTGTGTATCAGAAATTGACAATCTCAAAATTTGATGTACCAAAAATTGAAAAATCCATCCTGATAATTTCCTGTGCCATGGCTGAGGAATAGGGATGACTGAATCTTTTAATTTCCTTGACCCAATCACAATATCGTATCCTTCGAAAATAAAATGTTCCATTTTCTCTATCTCGGAAATTGGCGTAGAAAGATCAGCATCAGAGACAAGAACCATCTTTCCTTTCGCGGCCAAAACACCTGTTTGAACTGCTGCTCCTTTACCGGCATTTTTTGAGTGAACGATAAGTTTTACGTTTGGAAATTCATTAATCATGGATGAGACAATTTTCCTGGTGGAATCAATGCTACCATCATCTACAACGATCACTTCGAACGCCGCATTCTTGTCTTTAAAATACTCGCATATTTTTGAAATAGTTCGTTGTATTCTCTTTTCTTCATTATAGGCAGGAATTACAACAGACAATTCTAAGGTTTCCATGAATTCGTTATCGCACATAAGTAAAGTTTAATATAGGGAAAAGTTTTTAAAATCTTAAATTTCGATCTTCCCTTCTTTCTTCCATACCATACAGTTGGTACATCGCATATTTTATATCCTTGAAAATAAAATTTTAATGCCGCTTCCATAGAAATAGCAAATCCCTTTTCATTCAAACATATTTGCTGCAACGATTTTCGTCTGTATAGCTTAAATGCATTGGAAACATCTCGAGTCGGTATGCCAGCAAGATAATATAAAGAAAGGCAAACAAATTTAGAAAAAAAGTTTTGGAATTTTGGCCCTCCATATTTTCCACCATTTTTCATGTACCGGCATCCGCATACAAGATCAAAACCTTCTTTTGCCTTTTCAATCATCAATTGAATCGTTGCCGCATTATCACATCCATCAGCCATTACAGGTATTACATATTCACCTTTTGCATGAGCGAACCCTGTTTTCAGTGCATTCGCAAAACCGGGTTCATTGTCATTATGAACCAGTTTTACCTGCGGTCTTTTCTTAGCAATTTTTCTCACAATCATCTCTGTGTTATCAGTTGAATGGTCATTTACAACGATAATTTCAGTAGTATCCCCATTGACAAAAGAAAAAAGGGAATCAATCGTTTCTTCCAGATTTTCCTGCTCGTTCCTTGCCGGAATAACGATACTTAACAGAATCCTGTTTTCCTCACACAAGTTTCTTTTCCTTTAACTCTTTCAACGCCCTTTCAAAACCATCACTGGCATCTGTCTGTTTTGACCAGTCCAATAACATTGTTAGCCCTTTCTTTAATGAAACTTCCGGCTTAAATCCCAGCATTCTTTTTATCTTCTTTATATCTGCAAAACAATGTCTCACATCCCCTTTTCTGAAGTTGTAGGTCACAATGGGCTGCAATGATTTTCCTGCCATCCTGATCAAAAGTCTTGCGATTTCAAGAATAGTTACAGGCTTTCCAGATCCAACATTGAAAATCTCATAATTTGCACGATCCTGTTCCAGGACAAGAATATTTGCCTTTATAACGTCTCCTACCCATATAAAATCCCTTGTCTGAAAACCATCTTCAAAAACCACAGGAGGATTATTATTCTTTATCCTACTGATAAAAATAGCAGTCACTCCTGTATAAGGATTAGAAAGGGATTGACGCGGCCCAAAAACATTGAAAAATCGTAATGAAACAACAGGTATGCCATAAGTTTTTCCGATTAGAAGACTCATTTCTTCCTGTTCCTTTTTTGAAATAGCATAAATTGAATTAGCCGATAATGGAGATTGTTCAGTTGTTGGAATTGGTCTTGCAATCTTCCTGCATTTTGGACATTTTATTTCCCAGAATTTACGGTCTCTTTTCCCACTTTTAGAAATGTTTCTCAATTCTGGCTTAAATATTCCACACTTTTCACATCTTGCCATACCCTCACCATAACTGCTCATTGATGCAGCGACTATTACTTTTTTAATACGATGCTTGGTATTGACAAGTATATCAAGAAGATTTGCGGTACCACAGATATTTGTGTCAACATATTTTGAAATCTTATATTGAGATTGTCCTACGCCAACTGCTGCGGCAAAATGGAAAACATAGTCATGGAAAATCAAAACGTCCTTGAATTTTTCATAATTTCGTACATCGCCTTTTACAAAATTTGCTTTTTTATTGATATAATCAGGAATTTTGCCCTCAGGATGAACCTGTCTGTCAAGTGAGTCGAAAATTGTAACCTTGTAGCCTTTTTCTATGAGTGCGTCGCATAGATGACTCCCAATAAAACCTGCCCCTCCAGTAATGAGCACTTTTTTCATGATGTTTTACCAGTATAATAAGAAAGTGTTTTTGTAAGTCCATCATCAAGATTGATAGTTGGTTCCCATCCAAGAAGATTTTTTGCAAGCTCAATATCTGGCTTTCTTTTTCGCGGGTCATCGGGAAGAGGTGGCAAAAATTCAATTTGAATATTCGTTCGTGTAATATTCCTGATTTTTTCTGCCAGTTCCAGAATCGTGAATTCCTCGGGGTTTCCAAGGTTAACAGGCATGTGATAATTTGATTCAACAAGCATCAGTAAACCTCTTATTAAATCATCCACATAACAAAAACTTCTTGTTTGTTTGCCATCACCATATACGGTAAGTGGCTCTCCTTTTATCGCCTGCGAAATAAAATTTGGAATAACTCTACCATCATCAAGTCGCATTCTTGGACCATATGTATTAAAAATTCTCGGGAGATATGTTTTGATACCATACTTTTTGTGATAAGCCATTGTAATCGCCTCACCAAATCTTTTCGCTTCATCGTACATTGACCGAGGTCCTATTGGATTAACATTTCCCCAGTAATCTTCTTTCTGCGGACTTGTTAAAGGGTCTCCATAGACCTCTGAAGTAGAGGTAAAAAGGAATTTTGCTCCTGTTTTCAGGCAAAGGTCCAGGCATTTCTTTGTTCCTATAGAATTTACCAGAAGAGTTTCGATTGGAAATTTTACATAATCTTTTGGAGAAGCAGGGCTTGCAAGATGAAACACAATATCAGGCGTAAATAGCAATTTTTTTTCAACTTCACAGGTAATGATATCCTCTTCAATAAAAATAAAATTTCTGCTTTTCACTAAATGCACAACGTTTTCCTTATTTCCTGTAATCAAATTGTCAATACACAAAACCCTGTCCCCCTTTCTCACCAATGCATCACATAAATGACTTCCAAGAAACCCAGCGCCTCCAACAACAATTATGTTCATATTTTTCTTCCTATTCCGGTATACTGAAATCCGAGTTTTTTGAGATACTGTGGATTGAGAAAATTTCTTCCATCAATAATTCGAGGTTTTTTCATCAATTGCTTCACCTTTTTGAAATCGAGAGATTGAAACTGTGGCCATTCTGTTAAAAGTATCATCAATTCAGCATCTTTCAATGCATCATAGGGATTTTGAGCTACTAAAACACCAGGTAAAGTGCGCGAAAGATTTTTTAATGCCACAGGGTCGTAACAAATAACTTTTGCTCCTTTTGAAATAAGCATTTTCATCACTTCAACAGCAGGACTTTCTCTCAGGTCATCTGTAAAGGGTTTAAATGATGCTCCCAAAGCACAAATTTTTTTATTTTTTAAACTTCCATTCAGGAAATTTAATGCTTTTTCTATCACAATTACCCGTTGTTGTTTATTGATTTTTTCAACCTCTTTAAGAAGATTAAAGGAAATACCAAATCTTTTTGCAAGACGAATAAATGCCTTTATGTCCTTAGGAAAACATGAACCCCCATAACCAATTCCTGCTTTGAGAAAAGCCATACCGATTCTTCTGTCATAACCCATACCTTCAGCCACCTTATCAATATCAGCACCGCATTTTTCACATATCTGTGATATCGCGTTTATGAAGGAAATCTTTGTCGCAAGAAAAGAGTTTGATGCATGTTTGATCAATTCAGCACTTTTAATATCTGTAAATATTATGGGCGATTTTAAAGGCTTGTAAAGTTCATGCAATATTCTTTTCGCCCTTTCGCTTTCCACTCCCACAACAATTCTGTCTGGTTTCATGAAATCATTTACTGCAGCTCCCTCCCGAAGAAACTCAGGGTTTGCCGCAACATCAAATTCTATCCCTGTCGGCGTCAAAATACTCAGACTTTTCTTAACCCATTGGCCAGTAAAAACAGGAACAGTACTTTTTTCAACGATGAGTTTGTATGTTCTTTTTTGTTTTTTTGAATTAAGCACCTTTGCAATTTGAAAAATCACATTTTCTATTGCTGACAGGTCTGCTTCACCACTATCAGTTGAAGGAGTACCAACAGCAATAAAAATGATTTCTGAATTTTTAACTAATTTATTCACAGAAGATGTAAAAACTAATCTACCTTTTTTTACAGTATCTTTGACTATGTTTTCAAGTTGTGGCTCATAAAAGGGCATCTGATTTTCTCTCAGGGTCTTTATCTTTACAATATCATTGTCAGCACAGATGACAAAATTACCCATTTTTGCAAAACATGCAGCTGTTACAAGTCCCACATGTCCTGCTCCTATGACACCAATGTGTTTCATGTTTTTATCCTGAATAAAATTCTGGATGTAATGTTATCCATTTAATCAATTCCTTAATGCCTTCGTATCCAGAAATTCTTGGCCTCCAGTTTATTTCTCTTTTAATTTTCTTATTTTGGCTGATAAAAACCTTCTGGTCTCCTGGCCTCCAGTTATCAAAACCATACTTCATTTTTTTACCTGTGATTTTTTCGATAATGGATATTAACTCAAGCAATGAGAATGAATTTTTTGTTCCACCGCCGATATTAAAAATTTTACCAGCACATTGCTCAGGCATACGCATGACCTTCTTATAAGCATCAATAAGGTCTTTTACATGAAGGATATCTCTTACCTGTTTTCCATCACCATATATTGTTATTGGATTACAAGAAAGATTCTGTAAAATAAAGTGCACAACCCAGCCCTGATCAACATTTCCATGCTGATAAGGACCATAGATGCACGACTGTCTGAATACAACTGTTTTCATTCCGTAAATACGAAAATAATCTCTTACATATTGGTCTGCTGCGCCTTTTGAACAGCCATAAGGAGAATGGAAATCAAGTAATTCATTTTCGGATATACCATCTGGTCTCTCCACAAGTTTATATCTCGTACTGGTTTGTTTAATTTTCAGATGCGAAAGGTCTCCATAAACCTTGTTTGTAGAGGCAAATAGAAACATCGCATTTCTGGAATTCTGTCTGCATGCTTCTAAGAGATATAACGTTCCCGTTGCATTCACCTGGAAATCATAAATCGGATCATTAACAGAAGATGTCACAGCAACCTGAGCCGCAAGATGAAATATAGATTTCGCTCCTATGGTGATTTCTTTGACAAGTTTGTAATTTCTAATATCACCTTTTATAAATTCAAGATTTTTATATCCATGCGATAAAAGAAATCTCAGATTTTTTTCAACACCTGGTCGCGAAAGGTTGTCAAAAATAATCACATTGTTTCCTGGATTCCGCACAAGATCTAACGCCAGGTTTGTTCCTATAAAACCAGCTCCACCTGTTATCAGTATTTTTTCCATGTCCTTATCAGTACTATATTATACACTGAAACACTGCAATTACTGGCCAATTTTGTATTTTCTGCCTATTATAATTATTGAATCCGGAACAAAAAATGGTTGAAATAAAATTTTAACAAGGTAAAGAAAAATTGCACCCGGTGAGAGAGAAAGAAAAAAACCAGGCAGATCTCTTGTTTGGATAACACAAACGCTTTCAAATCCCGCAAGGAATAAAAGATTTCTAATCGACCTAAAATTAAAATGGAATATCTGTGCAGGGATATGAAGCAAACTTTTTGATTTTCCAGTAAATTTTAATAGATTGGCAATATGAAAAAGAAACATGGAATGAACAGGTGTTTTAATGATGATCAATCCATTGTCCTTAAGAATTTTGTTAACACTCTTGAGATATTCTAATGGATAATCTACATGTGCAATAACATCTAACATTGTTACAATATTAAAATAGTTATCAATAAACTTTGCCTGCCTTATATCACCATAAATAACATCAAACCCCCTTTTTTTACAATGTTCTACAGCAAATGGTGAAATATCAAGTCCAGTAATATTGAAGTTTCTCTTTTTTGCAAGTTCGAGAAATATTCCAGTACCACAACCTATATCAAGTAAATTTCCTCGGGGTAATGTTATTTTTTTTTCGATATTTGAAAATAGTTTTTGAAGATATCGTTTTCTTTTGAAATACGATTTTATGTACCATTGAAAAAAATATTTTTCATCATACAAATTTGTCAAATTGGATGCAGGTGGACAAAAGATCACATCGCATCTTTTGCATCTTCTTGCAATATACTTTTTTTCTTTCCAGACAACCCGGGTACCTCCTCCACATATTAAACAAGAATTCTGTATTTTATCAATGTCCATATAGCAATCAAACCATCTTTCCACTTAATTTTTTTACCTTCTCTTTTTGTTCGTGGTGCATACTTAATAGGAACCTCATATATTTTTATCCCCTTCTTTGCGATTTTTGCAGTCACTTCAGGACAGAATTCAAATCTTTTGCAATTCAGTTTAATGGATTTTATCACGCTACTTTTGAACATTTTATAGCAGGTCGGTTCGTCTGTGATAGAAGTATCATAAAGCACATTTGATAAGAATGATAGCAATCTTCCGCCCACATAAAATGAAAATGAGGATTTCGGGTTTTTACCGAGTACCCTTGACCCATAGACAACATCCGCTCTACCCTCCTTGATTGGTTTGATCAGATGAAGAAAATCCATGGGGTCATACTCAAGATCTGCATCCTGTATCACAACTACATCTCCTGTTGTTTCCTGCAATCCTCTCCGTATTGCATAGCCTTTGCCCATGTTTGTTTTAATAAAACAAATTTTTATTTCAGGATGCCTGCCCTTCAGTTGTTCAATAATCTCAGTTGTTCCATCGGTACTACCATCATCAACAATGATAATTTCCTTCTCCAGTGGAACCTCAAGCACTCTTTGAATAATCTGTGCAACCGTTGCCTTTTCGTTATAAACAGGAATAATAATGGAAAGCTTCATATATTTATCTTTCCTTTAATAGAATCCACGAGCCACAAAAATCCAGCTGAGGCAAACAAAATCACAAAGGGTTCTATGGCAATTCTATAACGTATGGAAGCAATAAAAATCATATGAAAAATAGTAAAAAACGCAATAATTCCTATTAAAAATCCTGTTTTGCAATTTCGTACAGGCACAAACATTCCAAGAACGAAAAATGGAATCAATAATCCAAAGCTCAACACGCTAATAACATTGTATAATGTTCCACTGTACTCAGAAGCATTTGGAACAACGTTCCAGAATCTGATAAATTTTTTCCACAGCAATAAAGTAAACCTATGCGGATCTTTTTTTATACAATCAAATGTTAAACTGTAAAAAACTGCGTCTCTTTTCGATTCCTCAATCTGCCAGACACCTTCAGGAAAATACCTGCATGGACCTCCCTGTGAATAAGGATTGTTTCCTTCCCAGAACACTGCTCCACCCATTGTGGTTCCAGGTACAAACTTACCAAGAACAATATAGTTCCTTATCACCCACATGCTTAAAACCAGAATAAATCCAGCAATGGCAAATGCCATTTTCTTTAACTTGTTTTTCATCTCCTGCTTAGTGCACAGCACAAAAAGTACACAGAAAGGAAAAAATAATTCCATTGTTGGTCTGCATAGCCCAGCAAGTCCGCAGACCCCACCAGAAACAAATCCATAAAACGGCAATACATTTTTTTCCGTCAATTTAATAAATGATAGAACACACCATGCCACCAGAAATACAAATAAGGTTTCTGTAAGCAAAAAACCAGAATAAAAAATAAAAAATGGATAAATAGATGAAATGCCTGCTGCCAATATTCCAACCTTTTTGTTGTAAATCCTTTTCCCGAGGCAATAAACAAGATATATGCTTGCAGTGGAAATCAAACACTGTGAAATCCTGATTCCCTTCAGTCCAATTCCAAATTTAGCAAATAAAACAAGGAACAAAGGATAAAGCGGTGGTCTGTATGCTTTCAGGTTTTCTCCAACTATCAGACCACGACCTTGCAAAAAATTTTCTACCATTTTCCAGTATTCATGTTCATCATCAAAATAAAATGCTGGTTTAAGATAAAGAACAAATACCATCCTCAAAATGAAGCCAAAAAGAATTATGAAAAAAATTTTTTTGTTAAAAATTTTGCCCGCCATATTTTCACCCTGAATACGAAAAACGAATTGTGTCCATAAATACCAATTCTTGGAAGCGCGTATATGTCAAAATCACCTTTCCAGTTTGTCACAACTGCACCAGTATATCCTGCATTTTTAACCATGTCCCTAATTTTCTTATTCTGTTTGCCATATGGATAACAGAAAAAGTCTATTTTTCTTCCAATATTTTTTTGAATAAATTTTTTTGACTCAAAAATCTCGTCCCAGGCGTGTTTTCTATCAAGGACAGTAAGGTCAGGATGGGAAAGAGTATGCGATCCAAAGTCCACATTAGACCTCAACATCTCCTGAACCTCTTTCCATTTGAGGTATCTATCTTTTTCTTTGTCTTTGTATTTGTTATAAATTTTCTCAGTACCAATAAAATGCGCAATGAGAAATATTGTAGGTCTGATGTTATATTTTTTTATCACAGGATATGCAAAAAAATAATTATCCGCAAAGCCATCATCAAATGTGACACAAAATCTATTTGTGAATGACCTTTCTTCAATGTACTGATAAAGAGACACAGGTTTATATCCCTTGTCGAGCAGAAACTTTACCTGGGATTCAAACATCTCAGGTGTCACGCTTAATGCATCGTCAGGATACCAGGGATTTATTCTGTGATAAGCAAGAATCATTGTTTTGCCTTAAGTTTTTTGAATCTGTAAGATATGATTAACCAAATCATTTTTAATCCCAAAACCAGGGACTTTCTGAAACTTCCTGTTACAGAAGATTTTCCAATCCGTGGTTTATAGTTCACCGGGATTTCAATAAATTTCATTCCGCGCTTTGCAACAAGAATTGTTAATTCCGGACCAAAATGTTGAGTCCCTACTGAAAAATACGGTTTTACTTTTTCGTACAAATGTCGTTTTATCAATCTCATAGTACAACCAACATCTGTAAGGGTCGTTGTGTTATACAAAAACTCCAGAAGTTTTGCAACTGCCCAGTTGCCCCATTTCAAAAATGCTCCCATATTTGCGCCATGCCATATCAATTCTCTTGTCGTTCGGGTACCAATCACATAATCAAAATCATCAGAATATGCAAGCAATTTAATAACGTCCCTGCCTGAGAATGTGCCATCTGGTTCTGAAATGATTAAAAGGTCTCCGGTTGCTTGTTCAAGTCCTTTCCATATCGCATAACCATAACCCTGCCTTTTTTCATAAACAATCTTTGCTTGTGTCTTTTTTACTTCTTCATCTGTTCCTGCAATTGCATTATTGTTCACAACGATGATTTCGTCCACAAAACCAGAACCAAAAAAATCTTCTATGGCCTGTCTTATAGAATCTTTTTCATTATAAGTTGGAAAAATCACTGACACTTTTTTGTCTCTCCACATTATTTTTCTCCTAATATTACTTCATGTGCACATATGTAATTCAAAAATGGAATATTTTCAATACCCTTTTCCAGAAAAGTGAAAAGGGGCATGGACAAAGCAGGCGCAAAGTCAGGTACAAACCCTTTTCGTTCGTGTTTGATCAAACTTAATCCATTACTTTTCATTTCTCTTATAATAATCTTTGCGGAAAATATTTTTTCACGGCCTGTATCCTGCGGGACCCGTTTCATTAACCAATGCCAATAAGGGTTAATTCTATTATGATCCCATATCAGCAATCTTCCTCCAACTTTCAAAACACGTACCATCTCCTTCAAAGCATGCCTAAACTCTATATGGTTTAAATGGTGCAATGTGGCAACACATATCACACCGTCAAAGCTTTCGGCAGGAAATGGAATGTTCTTAATGCAGGCACATACGATTCTGCCCGGAAGTCTATTCTCTGCAATCTTTGCCATCTCTTGAGAAATATCAATGCCATATACATCAAACCCTGCCTGTAAAAGATGCATAGTCAAAAGGCCTGTTCCACAGCCAGCATCAAGAATTTTTTTTCTACTTCCAAAATTTTTCTTAATGTACTGAATCCGTTTTTCAATATAGTGATCACGGACAAACCTCTTAAACACGCTGTCATAAACTTCAGCAACTGAATCAAAATTTCCTGACATGATTCTTCCTAAAATCCTTAAAAAACCAAAGTGCATAAATACAAAAAACTAACATCAGTGGCATCACAGGAAATCTATATCTGATGGCAGCACGAATCAAAATTGTAAAAGTCGAAAATGTAACAACAAATCCTTGCAATATAAAAAATTTTCTCCATTGTCGAAAGGATAAAAAAAACCCAATCCAGCCCAGAATAATTAACGGGCTTTCAATAAAAAAACTGATCATGACGTGCTTTTTGCTGTATGGCTCGCCTGGTCCTGAAATTGTATGCGGGAAAAATCGCCAGAATCTGATAAATCTGTCTATCACAAGATTGAAATAAAGGACTGGATTTTTCTTTACAAAATCAAAACCCATACGATAGAATTTTCTATCTATCTCAACCTCAGAAAGTCCTCTGAATTCTTCTATGTTTTCAGCATGATAAAAGCCACTGGGTTCACCTAATACCCTTTCATTATTAGCAATGTAAAATACTACCCCACCTTCGGTTGAACCAAGTACAAGTGTATGATGTATAAGATAATTGCGCACAACCCATGGAAGTATAATCAAACTACCACTGCAGAAAAACAAAACCTTCTTAAGAAAATTCTTTTTGTGAATAAAAAAATAAATAAGAATCACAGGAAACAAAACAATGGCAAGAGGTCTGGTCAGGAAAAGACAGCCAAATGTTATTCCGGAAACAAAGTATATTAATAATTTATCTGTTCTCACTGCAAGAACTGATAAAAAAGTCAAAACGACAACGAAAAACGCTGTCAGTGTTTCAGGCGCAAGATATCCTGTCCAGAAAATCGCAACAGGATATACAGCATAAATTGTAGCACACACGATGGCTGCTTTGTTATTGACCAAAAATCCAGTAAGTAAAAACAAAAAGATAGCAGTCAATGAACTTACAAAAGCAAGACCAATCTTTGCAGCGAGAAAACTGTGTCCAAAAATCTTATAGATAGCAGCAAGAAAAAAAGGAAAACCAGGAGCTCTCCATGAATAGAATGGTTTTCCATCGACAAAATATGGATTATTCACCCAGTAGCCCTGTCCAGAAGCAAGTTTCCAACCAAGTTCATCCCACCAGTCCCCCCATACATCCACTGAATTATCCAGTGTTAAAATGAAGCAAATGCGCGCGACAAGAGCGACAAAAAAAATCAACATCAAAATTTTTAAATTCTTCTTTTCCATATTAAAATCATAGGGTTTGGATGACACCAGTCATACGGTATCTTCTCAGATTGACTGAATTTCAATCCAAAAAATTTTGGTTCTTTTTTGAATTCTTTTATAATTTCATAATCAGAAAGAAGTTTCCTGATATCCTGAAGCGATCCTCCCCTCACCCATTGATACTCGCTTACGATAAAGTATCTGGGGCTGGATTTCGATTTTGGCTCGCCTATTTTTATATCATATTTCAAGAATTGAAAAGGTGGACTTCTCCAGGGAGATGGTGCTTCAAGAAGACCAATTGAAGAATCTGTGGGAATATTTTTGTTAATCCAGAAACCAGCAACACTGCGAATATTCTTATCACAGAAAAGCATTACATGCGCAAGAGAGAAAATAAACGTAAATATTAAAACAGGCAAAAGTATTGCTATCAGAGCTTTTCCTCCTATTTTTAATGAAACACATAGAATAATCAAAAAGATATATGGGTAGATAACAAAAGAATAGTGAACCCATTTGCCAGTGGTCATTCCAAAATACAATGCAGCTGGTAGCAAACTTATCAGTATCAACAGACATCGTTTTTCCATTGAAAACAAAGAAAAAATTAGAAAAATGGCAGCAATCAGCCATATTCCTGTTCCAAGCCCATATCGTAAAGACACTGTCAAAAAATATTTCAAATTTTCAAAACTTGTAGAATTTTTCCAGTAGGATTGGATATAAGAAAGTTCATTAGCAAATTCCTTAAAGGATAATAAAACATATGGATTTGTTAGAAGATACGAAAAAACAAAGCATACACCGGAAATTACAATATTCTTAAAGATATTTCGTGCATCGCTGGTAACGAAAAATATAGACAGAATCACAGTTAAAAAAACATAACCATAAGAAAGAACACTGCCAAAAGCAAACCCTGAAAAAATAGAAGAAAAAACCATCCATTTCAATTGTCTTTCTTCAAAAAATCTAAAAATCCCATAGAGTGCACACATCACCCACAGCATTCCGCTGCTATATGGCTTGAGATAATGTGACCACATAACAAAACCAGGTGTCATGGAAAATAAAATTGCCACTATCAGCGAAATGTTTTGATCTTTTGAAATCCTAAGACACAATAGATAAAAAATTATGGTTGCAAAGACAAAGGTAAAAGCTCCAAAAATACGAGAAACCGTGTAAAGTTCTCCCATTTTATCGGGATTTCTTAAATAAAAAGCCATATTGGATTTTAATTCAATCAATCCTGTCATTGAACAAAGTTTTAACAATGCTCCTAATGGATATAAATAAATTCCTCCGTATTCAAAAAAATGGGGATTGAAATCAAGATGTGATGGATCCATTTTACTTAAACTGGCAAGAACCGCCTGTTCATCAGCGCCATAGGATCTAACGAGATAACTTCTCATGGAGTTCACAAGTTCTCGCGATATAAGTTTCTTTTTACCTTTAATCACAATAGAAATTTTTTCATCAGGATTGTAATCCGATGAATATGGCGCTCCATAATATATTTGCATGTCACGTATATCCTGATGCGTTTGCAACATGGGGTCGATTAAATCCTCCACAATACTCTGGTCACCAAAAACAAGAGAAATTCTCTCACTATCAGGAACCCCCCAGTTTATACCTTTTGTATGAAAAAAAACTCCTATCAACAATATGATTCCAATGGGCAATACTTTCCTATTCATAAAACCTGTATTTTAATATGGCAAAGATTGCCTTAAATCCATCCTTCCATCCAATTTTCTTTCCTGCTTTCCTGGGATTATATGACACAGAAACCTCTTTGATCTTATAACCTTTTTTTAATATCTTGCATGTAATTTCCGGTTCAATCTCAAATCTTTCAGATTTCAGATTTAATCCAGTCAGAATGTCTGTTGCACAAAGTTTATAACAGGTTTCCATGTCAGTAATATTTGAACGGTAAAGGAGATTGGTTAAAAAAGTTAAAAATTTGTTTGCCAGGAGATTAATCAGTGGCATTTTCCTTTTTTCCAAAAAACGGGAGCCATAGACAACCTGCGCCCCATTTTTCACTTCTTCCACCATTTTGATGATATCAAGAGGATTGAGCTCAAGATCAGCATCCTGAATAATCACGTAGTCGCCAGATACACACTTGATTCCTGTTTTTATAGCAAAACCTTTTCCCTTATTAAATTTTTGAGTAATGACATGAATGTTTTCTTTTGCTGACAATGTTTCTAAAATCTTTGCTGTACCATCAGTAGAACCATCATCTATAACAATAATTTCTTTTTCCACAGGCAGTGCTACAATTTTTTCCAGGACTTCAGTAATAGTATTTTGCTCATTGTAGACCGGAATCAAAACCGAAATTTTCATAATAATATCTTAATATACAGTGCAGAATAATTCAAAATCTCACTTTTTGTGATAAAATAAAATGAATATGATTGAAGCGATATTACTCGGCTTATTACAGGGATTTACAGAATTTCTTCCAGTTAGCAGTTCAGGCCATATTTTACTTGCTCAAAAAATATTATTGAATAATCTTGACCTTCCACTAATGATTTCTGTCCATATGGGAACAGCTTTAGCAATTTTGATTTTTTTCAGATATCGCATACGAAGAATGCTATATTCCATAATAAAAACTGCTGACGCATCTTATAAAGAAGAACGAAAACTCTGGAAGTATCTGATTTTAGCTTCTATTCCCGCTGCTATTGCAGGGTTTTTTATTGAACCTAAAATAGACCAGATTTCAAGTGTTTTTCTTGTTAGTGCATGCTGGATTGTCAACGGGTTGATTCTATTCTTCGGAGAATTGCTGGTTCAAAAAAATCAGAAAAACATACCAATCAATTTATTTTCTTCGTTAGTCATTGGCATTGCTCAGGCAGTTGCAATTCTACCAGGTATTTCTCGTTCAGGAACCACAATAACCGCGGGGAAAAACGCCGGGCTCAAATCTGAGGATGCATTTGAATTCTCTTTTTTTCTCGGAATTATTGCCATAGGAGGTGGCCTGGTTCTTGAATTAATAAAACATCCACAGGGATTTAATTACAACAGTATAATTGGAGCAATCACTGGTATGATTTCAGGTTATATTGCGCTTATGTTACTCTCAAAAACTGTTTATGCAAATAAAATGAAATGGTTTGGGTTCTATACAATTATTGCTGGAGTGATCCTTTTTCTTATAAGACCATGAAACACAAAAAAGTCAGGGTTCTGTCAAAAAAAATTTTTAATGGAAAATACGTGGAATTATTTTTTGAAAATAGATTTGATTCAATTCCTCAGCCAGGTCAATTTGTTCACATTTTTACTGGCGGTGCCTTTATGAGGCGTCCATTATCAATTGCAGGATATTCTCCCGAAAAAATTAGAATCGTTTTTCAGATAAAAGGTCCTGGAACAAAAAAACTGGCTGAACTTTCAAACGGAACAAAGATCGATATTCTCGGACCCCTTGGCAACAGTTTTCCAGGTATTGAAAAACAGCAAAAAATTTATCTTGTTGCCGGAGGTATAGGTATTGCCCCCATCTTATTTGTCGCAGATAAATTCATTCAATCAGGCAATGACTTCAAAATTCTCTATGGAGCAAGAACAAAAAATGATCTGCTTGACTTTTTGCTTCCAGAAGGTAACTATAAGAAAATTATCTCTACTGATGATGGAAGTGCAGGAGAAAAAGCTACAGTTATCGAAATTTTAACAAAAGAAATACTGAAAGAAAAACCAGATATCATATTTTCTGCAGGTCCTTTTGCTATGTTAAAAAGCTTAGGACTCCTGTGTGCAAAAGAAAACATTGATGCCTATGTTTCCCTTGAAAATGTCATGTTCTGTGGTCTTGGTGTATGCCAGGGTTGTGTAGTGGAAACTACATTGGGTTATCAAAGAGTTTGCAAAGATGGCCCAGTATTTCATAACAGATTAATCAAATGGAAATGAAAAAATTGCAAATAAAATTAAGTAAACTGAAACTGGATACTCCAGTGCTACCTGCCAGCGGAACATTTGGATACGGCGATGAGTTAATAGATATCATAGATTATCAATATATTGGAGCAATTATCACAAAAACCTTGACATGGAAAGAGAATGCAGGTAATCCACCACCACGAATATGGGAATTTCAAAATGGGTTGATGAATAGTATTGGATTGCAGAATATCGGAGTAAGACGTTTCTATGAAGAAAAATTGGAAATTCTACGCAACCTTAATAAAACCCTGATAGTAAGCATTGGTGGTAAAAATCAAGATGATATATTCAAAAGTATTGAATTTCTCAGCAATAAAAAAGGTATCGATGCATTGGAACTGAATCTTTCTTGCCCGAATATTGAAACAAATAAAACAATTGCAGAAAATCCAGATTTTACATTCAAAATGCTCAAGGAAGCAAGGCGGCTCACGAACAAGGTATTAATTGCAAAACTCAGTCCAAATGTAACAGACATTTGCGAAGTAGGGCTGGCTGCAGAACAAGCAGGCGCTGACATTTTGAGCGCAGTTAATACATTCAAAGGTCTTTATTATGACTGGAACAGAGAAAAAATGTATGCGGGTGGCGTGTCAGGTCCAATGATTTTTCCAATGGCTTTGAGAATGGTATTTGAGTTGTACAGAAAAGTTTCTATCCCAATTATAGGTCTGGGCGGTATTAACTCCGGGCAAAAAGCACTGGAAATGATTTTTTCAGGTGCTTCAGCGGTTGGAATAGGGACATCTCTGGTCATCATGCCTGATCTTGCATCGAGAGTATGTCAGGTCATACTCGATTATTTGAATAAGACGAGAAAAAATTTTTACTCTGTTATCGGCAGCAGGAATGAAAAAAAACATTGAAAGTAGTCACTCTGGTTTTTATGTAAATGTGCTCAAGTTTATTATTGTGACCATGATATTTCTCAGGCCTTTTTTCGATGGATTTTCAAGTCCTGCATTCAATCACACTTACAATCTCGCGTTTTTCACGTTGTTGCCTGTTTGCATTTTTGTGATGAAAAAAAATTTAACATTCACATATCCTTTGCTTTGTTTTCTGATTTTTACAATAATGTGTCTGGCATTTGTTCCTCTATGGCCTGCATGGACAACAACAATAAAACAGTTTCCCTATTTTTTTAGCCTTCTTACAACATGGTTCCTTTTTAAAATAGTATTTGAAGAAAAGGACATTTCCTGTGTTACCAGTATATTTCTTTGTTCAATGGTATTGATTATGATTTATGGTATTCATCAATACTTCTGGGGATTGGAAGCCACGCGACAAACCATATTGCAGCATCCAGAATTGATAGATAATATATCTGACACATACATGGATCGAATAGCAAGCAACAGAATTTTCTCAACATTTGTTTATCCCAATACATTTGCAGGGTATTTATTAATGCTTTATCCTGTTGTATTTTTTTATCTTTTTTCACAAACGAGTATCTCGCTGAAAATACTGACGGGAATTGTTCTCATCACGTTATTACCAGTATTGGCAGCAACAGAATCCATGGGCGGATGGTTTTGTTTTATTATTGTATCAATTTTGATGCTGATGTACTTTGTAATTCCGAAAAAATATTACCTTTATTTTTGTTTCTTTTTTTTCATAATACTCATTTTACTTGCGTACCATGGATTCACATCCGGAGTGATGCCCAAATTTGGTTCATTGATAGACAGGATAAACTACTGGTCATCAGGAATGCAAATATTCAAAAACCATCCTTTCACAGGTGTTGGACCCGGAAATTTTTCTCAATTTTATCTTCGGTTCAAAATTCCTGGTGCGATGGAAGCAAAATTTGCTCATAATCTAATTGTAGAAATCCTTGTATGTACTGGACTCGTCGGACTTGTTGTTTTCGTAACAACAGCATTTTTTTTCATCAAGGAAAATCTTCACAATTTCCTTTTTCCAAAAAATCAATTAATAGCCGGTTATATATTTGGTATGACCGGATTTTTACTCCACAGTCTTATAGATTTTGATTATGCTAATGTGGCAGTTACCTGCATATTATTCGCCTTTGCTGGACTTGTAGAATCATACTCAGGTACACAAAATATTAAATCAAAAACATTGACAAAATCGCTTGCAGGCATTATCATTATTGTGATGCCTATCGCACTCGTTCTGGAATATAAGACGTGGCAAGTAGAAAATATTTTAGAAAACATTAAAAGAGGTAAAAGCAACAATCCCATTCAGGTTCTGGAACAGGCATCTAATATATTTCCTGAACCTGAAATCTTTTTTATTGAAGGAGAAATTTTCAGGTTTGCGTATCAAGAAACTAGAAATATAGAGTTTGCTGAAAGGGCTGTTGATGCTTACAAAAAAGCCATAGAAATGAATCCTTTGGTACCGCTCTATCACAAAATGCTTGCAAGGTTGTTCGTTGAACTTGGTAAAAATGATGATGCCGAAAAAGAGTTTTTACAGGTAATAAATTTGTATCCATCGAAGGCACTTTATAACATCGAAATTGGTGAATTTTATAAAAAAATAGGAAATGAGAAACTTGCGAAAATTTATCTTGAAAAAGGATTGAATTTGCCGGCCAGTAGCAAAGACGAAGCACGCACAATTAAGGAATATAAGGATGGAAAAGATTTTTGAAATACAGGTCAGAAAGGTTGAAAAACCATGCTTTGCTTCAGGAGACATCCCTGACTTGGCACCTGGAGATCTTTGTATAGTTGAATTTGCCAAAGGAACTCAGGATTATGCAAAAGTTTATGCTATTTTTGACCCTGGACAGATGAATCCTAAGCAAGCCATTTCTGGAAAAATCTTGAGAAAGATAAATGAGCAAGACATGCTTGTAATCCAGGAAAATGAGCTTCTTAAACAAGAGGCATTCAAAATTTGTAATGGGAAAATTAAGGAAATTAATCTGCCAATGAAACTTATCGATGTGACCTATTCATTTGATAGAACAGTAATCACATTCTATTATTGGGCTCCTGGACGAGTCGACTTCAGAAAACTTGTCAAAGAGCTTGCATCGATATTCAATTGCAGAATTGAAATGCGCCAGATCGGACTAAGAGATGAAGCAAAAATTAAAGGTGGCTTTGGTATATGCGGCCAGGAAATATGCTGTCATAGATTTCTTAAAGATTTTGAACCTATTACAATGAAACTTGTAAAGACACAGAGTCTTCCACTTGATATGAGCAAAATATCCGGCTTATGCGGGAGATTGATGTGTTGTTTAATATACGAAAGCAAAATGTATGAAAACGGAGAAAGTGAACAATGAAATTTTATATTACCACGCCGATCTATTACATTAATGCTCAGCCACATATTGGCCATTGTTATACAACAATCGCTGCTGATTGTCTGTCAAGATATCACAGAATGAGAGGGAAAGAAGTATTTTTTCTTACCGGAACAGACGAACACGGAGATAAAATCGCCCAAGCAGCAGAAAAAAAGGGTGTCACAATAAAACAGTTCACAGATGAAATGTCTGATGTATTTAAAAACATGTGGAGCAAACTGAACATTTCTTATACAAGATTCATACGCACAACTGAAAAAGAACACGAACTCACAGTGCGTGAAGTATTTAAAAAACTAATGGAAAATGGAGACATATATCAGGGAGAATACTCTGGATATTATTGTATTCCTTGTGAATGTTTCATACCAAAAGCAAAAATTGACCAATCAAATCCAGCATGTCCTGATTGCAATAGACCAGTGACAATACTGACCGAAAAATCATATTTTTTCAAGTTATCCAGATATGGAAATGCTCTTATTAATTATTTTGAAAAAAACCCTGAGATCATTCAACCACGGTTTCGCCTTGAAGAAGTAAAAAGTTTTATATCTCAAGGACTCAATGACCTTTCTGTCACAAGGCAGGGTTCTATCTGGGGTATACCCTCACCGACGCCTGAAAAGTACACAGTATATGTATGGTTTGATGCTCTCTTAAACTATCTTACCGGAGTCGGTTACAAAAATAATACAACAAACGAATACTGGCCACCTGATGTTCAACTGATAGGAAAGGACATTCTTAGATTTCATGCAATTATATGGCCAGCATTGTTACTGGCACTTGGACTAGAATTACCTAAAAAAATTTTTGCACATGGCTGGTGGACAATCGGTAGCGAAAAGATATCAAAATCTAAAGGGAATATTGTGGACCCGCTCAACCTGGTGAATCGTTTCGGAGTTGATGGTTTTAGATATTTTTTGCTGAGAGAAGTACCGTTTGGACTTGATGGCGAATTTTCGGAAGAGAAATTTATTAAGCGTTTCAACAGTGACCTGGCAAATGATCTTGGGAATCTTGTCAACAGAACATTGAACCTGGTGGAAAAATTGTTCAATGGAATTATCCCGACAGGATATGTCGGTTCTGAAATGGAACAACTTGTTGACAGTGTCATAACAAATGTTGACAAAACAATGGAAGATGTGTGTTTTTCGGATGCTCTTAGTGAAATCTGGAAAATTGTGGGAGAAATTAACAGATTGCTTGATACAGAAAAACCATGGAATTCGCCATTGACCAGCGCAAAAAATACACTTTCACAGTGTATCGCAGGTATACACATTATTTCGTTGTTTATCTATCCTTTTATGCCTGAAACTGCGCAGAAAATTTGGAAAATTCTCAATATACCACACAGTAAAAACAATATTCTACTTAACAAGGATGCTTTGAAAATTCCAGAAGGCATAAAATCTGGTCAACGTGAAATTCTGTTTCAAAGGATAAAAATATGAAACCAATATTCAAAAGAATCATGTTGAAATTGTCAGGTGAGGCACTGATGGGTGATGAAAAATTTGGTATTCACTCAAACTCGTTGATATCCATCGCACAGGAAATCAAAGAAGTGACAGAACTTGGATGTCAGACAGCAATAGTTATCGGTGGAGGAAATATTTTTAGAGGAATTACTCGAGATGAAAAGGTAATCGATGAAATCACTGGCGATTACATGGGCATGCTTGCAACTGTCATCAATGGCCTTGCCCTTCAAAGTTGTCTTGAGAAAATGAACGCAATTACCAGAGTTCAGAGTGCATTTGAAATGAGACAGTTTTGCGAACCCTACATAAGAAGAAGGGCGATCAGGCATCTTGAAAAAGGTAGAATTGTAATATTTGTGGGTGGAACAGGGAATCCCTATTTCACAACAGATACTGCCGCTGCGTTAAAAGCAATAGAAATTGGTGCTGAAGTAATATTAAAAGCAACTAAGGTTGACGGAGTTTATACTGATGACCCATTGAAAAACAAAAATGCGAAAAGGTATGACTGGTTAACATACAAGGATGTTCTTGCAAAAGAGCTGAAGGTAATGGATAATACTGCAATAACATTATGTTTGAACAACAGATTACCAATCATTGTGTTTAATCTTTTCAAGAAAGGAAATCTGAAGAAAATTATATTTGGTAAAGGGACAAAAACAGTGATCGCTGATACCGGTTCAAAACTATGTCATTTACTTTAAAGGAGGAGGTACTATGATAAAAGAAATCTGCCAGCAAGCAGAAATGAACATGAAAAAGGTTGAAGACCATTTCGTCAGAGAAATAAACAATTTCCGTCTTGGCCGCGCTTCTGTATCACTTCTTGAAGGAGTTCTGGTAGAGTATTATGGTTCCAGACTGCCAATCAATCAAATTGCGACTGTGTCAATCCCCAATCCGCAAACTCTTATAATCCAGCCATGGGATAAAACGACCATTGACAAAATAGTAAAAGCCATTCAGATGAGTAATCTCGGATTGAATCCAGTTGCTGATTCTGCAACGATAAAAATTTCAGTGCCACCTCTGAGTGAAGAAAGGAGAAAGGAACTGGTCAAAATACTGAGAAAACTTGAAGAACAGGCAAAAGTTGAAGTAAGGGAAATAAGAAGAAAAGTAAAGGAGGAAATAAAAATACTTGAGAAGGAGAAGAAAATTTCTGAAGATGATTCTTTTAAGGCAACTGAAAAATTACAACAGTTAACAGACAAATTTATCGAAGAAATTGAAAAGAAAACTTCTCTAAAAGAAAAGGAAATTCTTGAGTCATAAGCGTTTTGTTATTGCAATTGACGGACCTGCTGGTGCCGGCAAAAGTACAGTGGCAATGCTTGTGGCAAAGGCACTTGGTTTTCTTTATGTTGATACTGGTGCAATGTACCGGGCACTCACATTGAAAGCAATTCAGTTAAAATTAGACCTCAATGATAGGAATGCACTGATAGACATGAGCAGAAACACCAGAATTGAACTTATCCAGAACGAAAATCATTACAGGGTTTTTCTTGATGGGCTGGAAGTCACAAAAGCCATACGCAGTGAACTGGTCAGCAAAAACAGTCATTTCATCGCATCAATTCCAGAGGTCAGGGAAATATTATGGAGTATTCAACGCTCATATCGAGAAAAATATGACATTGTGATGGAAGGAAGGGACATTGGGACTATCGTTTTTCCAGATGCTCAACTGAAAATCTATCTTGATGCCTCTGTTGAAGAAAGGGCAAAAAGAAGATATCTTCAATTGAAACAACAGGGAATCGAAACAAATATAGAAGATTTAAAAAAAGAAATCATCCTCAGGGATGAAAGGGATAAAAACAGAAACATTGCACCGCTTAGAAAACACCCAGATGCGATCACGATAGATACAACCTACCTGACGATTGAACAGGAAGTATCAATGATTGTTCATCTATACAAACAGACCACTGAAAAAAATAAAAAATAACGCTATCTTCTGGTTTCTCTATGGGAATCTCTTTTGAATGAACGGGGATGAAAGGCGGTTTTTTTCCTTTCCTGTTCCAGTTCCTCGTGTGTGAGAGCCTGTTTCCGGCTCAAATTTGCCCTGCCCTGCTCATCAAAACCAACAAATTTCACCCTAATTTTTTCGCCGACACCAACAACATCCTCAACTTTATTGACCCTGTACGGCGCTAGTTCTGAAATATGGACGAGACCTTCCTGTTCATTAAAAAATTTCACCATGGCCCCGAACGGAAAAATTCTTGTAACAGTTCCATCATATATTTTCCCAACTTCAGGTTCTTCAACTATTGCCTTTATCCGTTCAAGCGCCGCCTGACATTTTTCCATTTCAGGGCTATAAATTACAACGGTTCCATCGTCCTCTATATCAATTTCAACATCTGTTTCCTCAATAATCTTTCTGATGGTTTTACCACCACCTCCTATCACCAGACCAATTTTATCAGGAGACACCTTAAAAGAGACAATTCTTGGCGCATATTTTGAAATTTCAGGTCTGGGATAGTTCAAAACTCCATTCATGATATCAAGAATTTTTATTCTTGCCTGTTTGCTCTGTAAGATGGCCTGTTTCAAGATTTCCCATGAAAATTCTGCTGTTTTGACATCCATTTGAAAAGCAGTGATTCCACTGTAGGTACCTGCTATCTTCAAATCCAGATCTCCCACATGGTCTTCTTCACCGGCTATATCTGTTAAAATGATGTATTTATCATTTTCCCTGATCATTCCCAGTGCTATTCCCGCGACGTGTCGTGGAATAGGTATTCCTCCATCCATCAATGCTAGGCTTGAAGCGCAAACTGTTGCCATTGATGAGGAACCATTTGATTCCAGAATATTAGCCACGATTCTTATCGTATAGGGAAACTTTGTTTCATCAGGTATGAGAAACTGCAAAGATTTCTCAGCAAGCGCTCCATGGCCAATTTCCCTGCGTGACGGTCCACGAAGAGCTCCAGTCTCTCCTACAGAAAATGGGGGAAAGTTGTAATGAAGCATAAATCTTTTTGATGTTTCTTCAAAAAGACCATCAATAATTTGTTGATCATGCTTTGTACCAAGTGTTACTGAAGCGAGACACTGGGTCTGTCCGCGAGTAAAAAGTGCAGAACCATGAGTTCTTGGCAGCACTCCCACTTTACACTCAATGGGTCTTATTTCATCAGGTTTTCTGCCATCAAATCTTTTGCCTGTCAGCAGTATCAACTCTCTGATAGTTTTTTCAAGACATTTCTTAAATATCAATTCAATCTTAGCATGCTGTTGTTCACCATAGAATGTCTTCAGTTCTGTCAGCATATTTTCGTAGTACTGATTTCTCTGCTTTTTTTCTGGATAATTCCATATTGATTCCATTTTCTTTTTTACAAAAGATGTCACATTTTCAACTATGTCAGGCTCAAATTCAATTTCAGGTTTGTAATCAATATTCTGTTTCCAGCAAGACAATGACTTGACAAGGGGCTTTATTGAGTCGAAAGCGAACTTTGTGGCATCGATAAACAAATCTTCGGAAAGCTCTTTTGCCCAGCCCTCAAGCATTACTATTGAGTTTTCTGTACCAGAAAGAACAAGATTCAGGGTACTTTTTTCAAGTTCAGAAATCGTAGGATTAATGACAAATTTATCATCTATTCTACCAATCCGTATACAACCAACAACCCCACTGAAAGGCAGCCCCGAAAGCAAAATAGCGCCTGACGCACCAATAACAGAAAGAATATCCGGGTCGTTTTCTTGATCAGCAGAAAGGACAAAAGAAACTACTTGTACCTCGTCTGTAAAATCTTCTGGAAACAAAGGTCTGATTGAACGGTCAATCAAACGGCTGACCAGTATCTCTCTCTCTGAGGGTCTACCTTCTCTTTTAAAAAATCCACCTGGAATTTTACCGGCAGCAGACGTCTGTTCACGATAGTCGCACGTCAACGGAAAAAAATCCCTGATTTCTTCTGATTTTTTTGTTGTGACCGTAACGAGAACAACTGTTTCGCCGCAGCTTACTGTTACTGAGCCTGCAGCTTGTTTTGCAAGAGAACCCGTTTCTATGGTTACCAATTTGTTACCAAGCTCTATTTCTAATTTTTCCATCATTTTCTCAAATTTAACTTTTCAATAAGAGCTTGGTAAGCCGCAAAATCTTTTGCCTGAAGATATTTCAACAGACGTCGCCTGCGGCCTATGAGCTTCAACAAACCTCGTCTAGAATTAAAGTCCTTCGGGTATTTTTTGAAATGCTCACCAAGCGCTTCAATTCTTTTCGTTAACAGAGCAATCTGGACTTCAGGAGATCCAGTATCCTGAGGATGCCGACCAAAGTTCTGTTTTAATTGTTCCTTCACTGATTTATCCAACATTTCATTTTCTCCTTAATATGTATTTGTCTTTGAATACGGACTATGATTAAGTATATACTGTTATTCGAATTTTGTCAATGAAAGGTTACCTAGGGAAAGATGCGATATCTTTTCTATAATACATGTTTTTAAAAAATATGGTATCAACCTTTTCATACGCTTTCATCCTTGCCTGGGCAATTGTTTTTCCAAGTCCAACAACATTCAATACTCTACCACCGGCTGTAATAAAAATGTCGTTTTCCTTCTTTGTTCCTGCATGAAAAATTACAACATCCTTTGAAATATAATCAAGTCCTCGTATGGGATAGCCGGTTTCATATTTTCCCGGATATCCGCCTGATGCAATGACTACATCGACAGCAGACTCTGTTTTCCATTTGATAGATGTTTTGTTCAATAGTTTTTCTGTCGCGGCATCCAGCACTTCAAGTAACCCGTTTGACATCCTTGGTAGAATAACCTCTGTTTCAGGATCACCAAATCTCACATTATACTCAAGAACACAGGGACCATTTTCTGTTATCATCAACCCAAAATAAATGATACCACAGTAATCAAGACTTTTCTTCTGAAGGCCTCTTATCGTTGGAATTACTATCTTTTTTTCTATAATACTTTCCAGTTCTGGACTGCACATTGAAACTGGACTATAGCAGCCCATACCACCAGTATTTGGTCCCATATCGCCATCGTAAATTTTTTTATAGTCCCTCGCAGGGGCAAGCGGAATATAATTTTCCCCATCCGTTATCACAAGATATGACAGCTCCTCTCCGGAAAGAAACTGTTCTATAATGACCCTATTATTTTCGGCTGAAAAAACATGTTTTTCGAAAATATCCTCAACAAACGATAATGCCTGACCCATTTCAGTAGCAACACTTACACCCTTGCCTGCAGCAAGGCCATCAAACTTAACCACAACAGGAAACTCAATCTTTTCAAGAATAATCCTGGCCTGATTAAAGTTGTCTGCCACAAAAAAATATCCTGTGGGAATTCCATTTTCTATCATAAATTCTTTTGCCCACACTTTTGAAGATTCAAGCTTTGCCGCTTTTTGAGATGGACCAAAAATCTTCAATCTTTTTCTTTTGAATTCATCGACAATACCATTAGCCAACGGCAGTTCCGGACCAACAATCGTAAGATCAATTTTTTCTTTCTTGGCAAAAGAGGATATCTCCTGCAATTGATTGGTAGAAATATTGACCAGATTTGCTATTTCACCTATGCCTCCATTTCCTGGAAGTGCATATAGTGCACCTGTTTTGATTTCAGATGCGATTTTCCAGCATATCGCATGTTCACGTCCACCACTTCCAATCACAAGTATTTTCATCTTATTTTATTCCTCAATCGCCTATAATTCTTGTATCTTCATCAAGATATATTCCCCGTAAATTCATTTCAAGAGCATTGGGTGCAGGCGATGCTTCAAAACCAGTATCCCTTGTAATCTTCCCTTCACTAATCAATCTTACAAGGTGCTGATTAAATGTTTGCATACTAATTTCCTTATCTGAAGATATCGCACTTGGTATCTTACCAATTTTGTTTTCCATAATAAGTCTTGAAATAATAGGTGTAACTATCATAATCTCACATACAGGAACCATTCCTGTACCATCCTTTCTGGGTAGCAGCTTCTGACAGCATGTCGCACGAAGGTTGTAAGCAAGAATTTTTCTTACCATATCATGCTGTTGCTGCGGGAAAAAATCAAGAATTCTATTAATCGTGGTAACTGTATCCACTGTATGAAGCGTACTAAAAACCAGGTGCCCGGTTTCACACGCGCCAATAGCAGATTCAAAGGTCTCTGTATCGCGTAATTCGCCTATCAAAATAATATCAGGGTCTTCACGCAAAACCCTTTTTAATGCGTCATGAAATGACAGTGTATCAAGACCCACCTCACGCTGATTAATGACACAGTTTTTATCCGTGTAAACAAATTCAATTGGGTCTTCAATTGTCATGATGTGCAGAGCCCGTTTATTCTGGTTAATATATTCGATCATGGATGCAAGAGTGGTAGATTTACCACATCCTGTTGGCCCGGCTACAAGAACAAGACCAGTTGGAAAATCTGAAATTTTTGCCAGTACAGGCGGTAAACCAAGTTGCTCAAATGATGGTACAATGGATTTAATTCTTCGCATGACGATACCCACATATCCTCTTTGACGAAAAATATTCACACGAAATCTACCTGTTTCAGGGGTTTCTGTGGCAAGGTCCATTTCCATCTGCTCAAGAAATAATGCTTTCTGCTTCTCATTCATAATGCTAAAAGCGTAATTTTCAATTTCCTGGGGGGTCAATACTTCATCTTCAAGGGATTCTTGAAGAACAGTTTTAATTCTAAAAAAGGGTTTTCTTCCTGCCTTCAGGTGGAGGTCAGAGGCATCAACTTCAGCCATCTTTTTCAGTAGTTTCTCTATATTCATCCGTTTCCTTCTCGGACTCAATATTCTCCAGAACCACATCCAGCACATTCAACGAATCGTCTGATACAGATGCTGTACCTCCAGAAAGAATTTTGTGTCCTTTCTCAGAAAATTTCAGTATCAGTCGATAAATATTTTCCTTCTTATCGTATCTGTCAAGAATTTTTGTTGAGTCCTTCATATTATTCCACCATTTGAATTATTGCCATTTTACTGGCATCCCCGCGACGTCTATCAACCTTGATAATTTTTGTGTAACCTCCATTCCTTTCCTTAAACTTTTGACCGAGGTCCATCACAATTTTTGTCGTGGCGGGGTGATTAAGATATGAATTAACCTTTCTAATACTTGCTAAATCCTGCTTCTTTCCTGTGGTGATTAATCTTTCCACCACTGTTCTTAACTGCTTTGCTTTTGCTTCTGTAGTCATGATCTTCTTATTCTGAAAAAAACTGATAGCCATGTTTCTCAAAAGGCTTTTACGATGGGATTTATTCCGTCCGAGTTTACGAATATCTTTCTTATGCCTCATGACTGCTCCGTGTCTGATGAATTTTTCTTTAGTTTATAACCCTTTTTTGCAAGAAGTTCTTCTATCTCTTCAAGGGACTTCTTTCCAAGATTTTTCATTTCCTCAAACTTCTCGCGGGGTGTCCCAAGAATTTCTCTCAGAGTATGAATATTGTGCATCTGGAGTGCATTGATTACTCTGGTAGAAAGTTTTAATTCAGTGATTGGCGTGTCGAGTACATCACCCTGTCTATTTTCTGGAACCGACACAAGCTGGTCTCCTATCATCTGCATCGTGCCGATGATCATAAAGTGCTTGTTCAAAATTTCTGTGGCAATGCTGAGAGCATCAGCTGGAGATATCGCACCATTGGTCCATACGTCGAGAATAAGTTTTTCATAGTCAACAAGCTGCCTGACTCTTGTATTTTCAATATGGAAAGCGACCTTCTTCACCGGTGTATATATTCCATCAATCAAGATCATGTCTGCTGGAATATTTCTTCTTATCAACTTCATTTTTTCAACAGGCAGATACCCTCTTCCCTCAGTAATTTCAAAATCAATCGTCAATTTTGTTGATGGATCAAGGGTTGCAATATGAAGGTCAGGATTCAAAATCTCAACACTTCCATCAGTAATGAGATCTCTTGCGCACAATTCAGGAATCCCAGAAATTGTTACAGAACATCTATGAGGAAATTCCTTGATAATTGGCTTACATATTACTTGCTTCAGATTAAGGATAATCTGAGTCGTGTCTTCCTTAACACCTTCAATAACACTGAATTCATGTTGAACACCAGAAATTTTGATCCCTGTAATCGCAACCCCTGGAATAGAAGAAAGCAAAACCCTTCTTAGGGTGTTTCCAACTGTCACACCAAAACCTTTTTCAAGAGGTTCAACAATTAGCTGTCCATAATTAGATTTATATGTCTCTTTTTCCCATGCAATTTTTGCCGGATACAAAAATTCAATCGATTTTTCTTCCATAATATCCACCTCACTTTGAATAGAAGTTGATGATCAGATGTTCATCAACAGGTATACTAACTTCCTCTCTTGTTGGATATCTCACAACCTTTGCTCTCATTTCATCTTCATAAACCTCAAGCCATGCGGGTACAGGAGTTGTCCTGCCAGTTTCCCTTGCATTTTTTGCAATTTCTAAAAATCTTGAGTTATCGCCCACACTGATTTCATCACCAATTTTTACCTGATATGATGACCTATTTACTCTTTTACCGTTTACAAAAATGTGTCCGTGAGATATTGCCTGCCTTGCCATTCTACGGGAAAATGCCCAGTTCAATTTGTAAACAACATTGTCCAGCCGACATTCAAGCAGGCGCAAAAGAACCTCGCCAGTGACACCTTTTGTTTTCTTGGCCGTTGAAAAATATTTTCTAAACTGTCTTTCAAGAACACCATAATAAGACTTTACCTTGTTTTTCTCTCTCAACTGCAATCCGTATTCAGATGTTTTTGTTGCAACTATACCCTTGCGTTGTTTACGTGGATCAAGAGGACACTTATCACTTTCACATCTTCTACCTTTCAGATATAACTTTTCTCCGTTCCTTCTGCAAATTTTACATACGGGTTTAGTAATTTTTACCATAAATACTCCTTTTTATACCCTTCTTCTCTTAGGAGGTCTACAACCATTATGTGGTATCGGTGTAACGTCTTTTATTGCAGTAATATTCAATCCCGCGGTTTGCAATGCTCTGATTGCTGTTTCACGACCTGGCCCGGGACCTTTAACTCGCACCTCAACATCCCTCATATTTACAAGATTCTGCACCTTTTTTGCCACGTTTTCAGCAATGAGCTGAGCAGCAAATGGTGTTCCCTTTCTTGTACCTTTAAATCCCACTACACCAGCACTTGACCATGATATAACCCTTCCTTCAGGGTCTGTAATAGTAATTATGGTATTATTAAAAGTTGCCTTGATATGTGCAACCCCAAACGGTATATTCATATGCTTCTTCTTTTTCTTTGTATATTTTTTCCTTTCCTTTTCGGCCATTTTTTTCTCCTTAATAACAGAAATTAGCTTTCACCCTCACTAATTTTGGTTTTCAGTGCTTTCCTTGCAGCCTTATCCCTGATCACACCAACAGTTTTTCTCGGTCCCTTACGGGTTCTCGCATTCGTTCTCGTCCTCTGTCCACGAACCGGCAATGACCTCCTGTGTCTTAACCCGCGATAACAGTTGATTTCGATAAGTCTGCTGATATTACTACCAAGTTCCCTTCTTAAATCACCCTCAATTTTGAAATTCTGCTGAACGAATGCCGAAATCTTCCCAATCTCTTCCTCTGTTAAATCTTTAACCCTTTTATCAGGATTAACCCCAGTGGCTTTGATAATCCTATCAGCAATTGACTTGCCAATACCATAGATATAAGTTAACCCAATAAGCACCTTTTTTTCATTCGGAATTTCAACTCCAAGAATACGAGCCATTGTAAAACCCTCCTTAGCCCTGTTTTTGTTTATGTTTTGGACCGTCCTGGGGATTTTTGCATATCACCATAACGGTTCCTCGTCTTTTGATAATCTTACACTGAGGACATATTTTTTTTACTGAAGCACGCACCTTCATATTTACCTCCTATAATCTTTTGATAATTCTACCTTTGGTTATATCGTAGGGAGAAATTTCTACAATCACCTTGTCTCCAGGAATAATTTTAATATAGTGCAAACGCATTTTCCCACAAAGATGCGCAGTGACTTTCATTCCATTTTCCAGTTCTACAATAAAACTTGTACCCGGTAGCGCTTTGCTAATCGTACCGGTAAGTGTGATTGTGTCTGGTTTCTTATTCATCAGAAATATCTGTTAACACCTCAAAGCCTTCTTTTTTCACCAGCACTGTATCCTCAAAATGAGCAGAAGGCAATCCGTCCATGGTCACAACAGTCCAACCGTCAGCCAAAATTTTCAAATCAGGTTTGCCCATATTGACCATGGGTTCTATTGCAATTACCATATTTTCCTTTAGTTCAAACCCTTTGCCACGATGTCCGAAATTGGGAACATCCGGCTCTTCATGCAAATATTTTCCAACACCATGTCCAGCAAAATCACGCACAACATTGAACCCTTCTTTTTCAACAAAGTTCTGAATTTCCCATCCTATATCTCCTGTCCTGCAACCTGCTTTTACCTTTGATATTCCAAGTTCAAGAGATTTCTTCGTTACTTCAATCAATCTCTTTTTTTCAGAATCAATCTCTCCCACGGGACAGGTAATAGCACAATCACCGATATAACCATCTTTTATTACACCTACATCAAGAGACACGATGTCTCCGTTCCTGAGATATCTTGTTTTTGACGGTATTCCGTGAACTACTTCTTCATTTATTGATATACAGATTACCCCAGGATAGCCCCTGTATCCAAGAAATGCTGATTTTACCTTTTCTTTTTCCATCAGCAATTCAGCGAACTTCGCAATCTCAAACGTCGTTTTACCTGCTTGTAGAACACTTGAAATTTCAAACAGAATTTTCTTACAGACTTTTCCGGCGCCCCTGATTTTTTCTATTTCATCAGGTCTTTTTACACCCACAGTGCAAGCCCCTCAATTCTTTCTATTATATTTTCGCGATTGTCAGCAGCAGAAATAGTCAATATTTTATGCCTGCCGTCATAATATTCAAGCAATGGTTCTGTTTCGCTACGAAAAATTTCAAGACGCCTCGAAATAACATCTGGTTTATCATCTTCTCTTTGAACCAGAACTCCTCCACAGATATCGCATATCCCTTCCTTTTTCGGAGGCATATTTTTTAGATGGTAAATTGCTCCACAACTTTTGCATATTCTCCTCATTGATAATCGTTCTATCAAAACATGATCAGGAGCAACAAGATGCAACACCACAACACTATCGTTTGTATCAATCGTTTTTTCAAACATCTGCGCCTGATTCAAATTTCTTGGAAATCCGTCCAGCAAAAATCCTTTCGACGCGTCTTCTTGAGAAATTCTATCAACAAGCGCATCAAGTACCACATCATCCGGAACAAGTTCTCCCCTTTTCATAAATGTCTCTGCCTTCATACCGATGCTGGTATTCTTTTTTACGTTGTCTCTAAGCAGGTCTCCTATTGATATAAGAGGAAGTCCCCATTTTTCACTTAAACTTTTACCGATAGTCCCTTTTCCTATGCCAGGGGGACCAAACAAAATAATAATTTTTCTCATCTTGCTCGCGCCTTTTTGAGAAATCCCTCATAATGACGCATGATCAGATGAGCTTCGATTTGCCTGAGTGTTTCAAGAATTACAGAAACCACGATGAGAAGCCCGATACCACCAAACATACTTGCGATCAAATATGGAATCCTGAATATATGCATAATAATATATGGGAAAATTGCGATTACCATTAACATAAGAGAACCAGGAAGCGTCAATCTACCAAGAATTCTTTCAAGGTATTCACTTGTTGCTTTACCCGGTCTGATACCAGCGACAAAGCCACCATATTTCTTTAAATCTTCTGAAACATGCTCAGGATTGAAGATGACACTTGCGTAGAAATAACAAAATCCAATAATCAACAGGGCGTACAACACCATTCCTGGACCCGAAACAGGACTGAGAACATGGGCAAGTTTTTGTAAAAACGGATTGTTTGCAAACCTAAGTATTGTCGAGGGAAACGTAAGAAACGATACAGCAAAAATCAAAGGTAATACTCCTCCTGGATTCAGCTTTATCGGTAAATACGTTGTCTGGCCACCATAAACCCTTCTGCCAACAACTCTTTTTGCATACTGTATAGGGATTCTTCTTTCACCCTCATTCAACATGATTGCTGCGCCAACAACGACAAAAATCAGTCCCAGCATCAATACAATAAGCCCGGGATTTATTTCTCCAGCACTCACCAGCTGAGCAGTCTGATGAACCGCAACAGGCATTCTTGAAAGAATACTGGCCGTAATGATGAGAGAAATTCCATTTCCAATTCCTTTTTCTGTAATCTGTTCACCAAGCCACATAAGAAAAACTGTACCAGTGGTAAGGGTCAACACTGTCGTAATCCTGAACAACCAGCCAGGAGAATTGACCATCACGACGCCATCAAAATGAGCTGGATTTTCAAGCCATATACTTACCGCAAACCCCTGAAATAAACATAAGATCACCGTACCATAACGCGTCCATTGTGTAAGCTTTCTTCTACCTTCTACGCCACTTCTCAACATATGCTCAAAAAATGGAAATATTGATGCTAGCAATTCAAGAATAATTGAAACACTGATGTACGGCATGATTCCCAGAGCAAAAATCGTTGCGTTGCTCAATGCACCGCCTGCAAACAAATCAGCAATACCGAAAAGTGTCCCTGACATCCTGTCAAAAAAAGAAGCAAGCGCTTTCCCATTGATACCAGGAACAGGAATATAACAACCGAATCTGTACACAGTTAACAATGCCACCACGATCAGTACCTTGCGTTTCAAGTCAGGAACTTTTAATGTGTCTTTGAATGCTGTAATCATTTTTTAAGCACCACGATTTTTCCACCTGCTTTTTCTATCAAATTCTTTGCTTTTTCTGAAAATGCATGTGCATGAACTTCAAGAGATTTTTCAATTTTGCCTTCTCCAAGTATCTTCACAAGTTGATTTTTATTTTTAAGAAGTCCCTTTTCAGCGAGCGTCGCCGGTGAAACAATTTCGCCTTCATTAAACTTGCTGTTGATCAGGTTGATATTCACTACTTTAAAAATTTTTCCTGGTAGAGGTTTAAAACCCCTTTTTGGAATGCGTCTGATCAAGGACATCTGTCCACCTTCAAAGCCACCCACACGACGGTAACCTGACCTTGATTTATGTCCCTTGTGTCCCCTTGTGGATTGTTGTCCGTGACCTGAACCATGACCTCTTCCAACAATCTTTTTTTTGTGCTTGCTTCCCTTTGTCGGTTTTAAATCATGAATTTTCAACACCTTTTTTCTCCTTTAGTTCGAGGAATTTCAAGGCTTTGTAAGTTGCATTAAGAACATTGATGGTATTTGTTGAGCCAATAACTTTACATACAGCATCCCTTACGCCCATCACTTCAAGAAAAGCACGCATTGTTTTCCCCGCAACAAGTCCATGTCCTTTTGACGCTGGTTTAAGAATCACATGCGACGCATCATATTTTGCCTCGACAGCAGCTGCTATGGTGGAACCATTCAGGGAAATAGCAATCCTGTTTCTACATGCTTTTTCCCTACCCTTACGAATGGCCTCAGGAACCTCTGATGCCTTTCCCACTCCGAATCCTGCTTCTCCTTTCTGGTTCCCACAAACAATAACCGCACGAAACTTCAAACGCTTGCCACCTTTTGTCACCTTCATAACTCTTCGGATTTCAACAACAATTTCCTTCTCTTCTCCGGCTTGCTGTTCATTTTGCGGAATGAAATTATCACTGGCTAAAATTTTAACCCTCCTTGTCTTGCACCTTCAGCAAAAAACTTTACACGTCCTTTGTAGCTATACCCTGCTCTGTCAAAAACAACAGTTTCTATGTTCATAGATTTTGCACGCTCCGCCAGAAGTTTGCCAACAAGAAATGCACCCTTAACGTTTCCGCCTTTTTCATCAGGTTTTGCAATACTCTTAAAATCTTTCCCAAGAGAAGAAACAGTCAAAAGCATTTTGTTTGGTTGAACATCATCAACAACCAGAGAACCATAAATATGTTTTAAACTCCTGTAAACAACTAATCGTGGCCGTTGAAGATTCCCTGAAATTTTCTTTCTTACACGCAAATGTCTTTTTTTTCTTCTATCCTGTCTGCCTAACCTCATATGATAACTCCTTTATTTCTGAGCACCAACTGCAGCTTTACCAACCTTATGCCTGACGTATTCACCTGCATATCTAATTCCTTTTCCTTTGTAAGGTTCTGGCGGATATATATCCCTGATAGTTGCAGCAAAATTCCCAAGCAGCTCTTTGTCATAAGAACTGAGTTTTATCACTGTATTTTTCTCGACCTGCACAGTAATTGGTTCCGGTATATCCACTTCAACTGGATGAGTAAACCCAAGATTTAAAATCAGTTTTTTTCCTTTAACTTCTGCTTTGAATCCAGTTCCGTGGATTTCAAGTACCTTTTCAAACCCCTTTGTGACACCCAAAATTTTATTCATTATCAATGTTCGCAATAACCCTTGAAGTGCATCAGTTTTTTTAAACAATCGTCTGAACTTTGGACTCTGTGAAACGGTGTTAGTGACAATGACCTTTCTATCTTCTATCATTACTTCCAGATTATCAAAAATATTCTGCGTAATCCTGCCTTTTGGACCCTCAATAAGCAAGGTCCTGCCTTCCATCGATATTTTCACATTATCAGGTATTCCAATAGGTTTTTTCCCTAATCTGCTCATAGTATTCACCTACCATATGTAAAATAAAAGTTCTCCTCCAATGTTTAATTCTTTTGCTTTCCGACTGCTCATGACTCCCCTTGTGGTACTCAACACCGCCATTCCAGAATCCTGTCTTTTTCTTGCAATATCATCGGCAGAAACATAAATTCTGCAACCTGGCTTGCTTAATTTACGAACCTCTAATATCCCTGGTTTTTTCCCTGAGTACAACAGGTGCACTCGAAGAATTTTTTTACCATTGACCTCGATAATTTCCCAGTCCTTAATATAATGTTCTTCCTTTAATACTCTGAGAATACTTTCTTTCAGTTTTGACCACGGTACATCAGCGTATGGTTTTGCAACAATGTTCGCATTCTTCAATCTCGTCAACATATCAGCAATCGGGTCTGTCATCATTATTCCTCCTACCAGCTCGCCTTGGTAACACCAGGTATTTCTCCCTGCGATGCTAACTCTCTGAAACAAATACGGCAGATGCCAAATTTTCTCAAGTATCCCCTTGGTCTACCGCATCTCCAGCAACGATTTCTTTTCCTTACATTAAACTTCGGTTCCTTTTTCATCTTTTCAAAAAAACATTTGCGTGCCAAATCAATCCTCCCTTAACGGTAACCCAATGAGTTTCAAAAGTTCTCTTGCCTGCTCAGTATTTTTTGCATTCGTACATATAGTAATATTCATGCCTCTGACTTTATAAATCGTATTGTAATCAACCTCCGGAAAAATGACCTGTTCCCTGATACCCAGTGTGTAACTGCCACGACCATCAAATGAATTGGGATTCAGTCCATTAAAATCTTTTACCCGTGGAAGCGCAGCCGTGATCAAACGATCCAGAAATTCATACATCCTCTGGCCTCTCAACGTCACCATAACACCACAGATGTCACCTTTCCTGAGATTGAAAGAAGAAATAGACTTTTTACCTCTGGTAATGATTGGCTTTTGCCCTGATATCAAAGCCAGCTCCTTCTGCGCTGACTCAATCGCCTTGGCATCTTTATTATCCCTACCAACGCCAATATTGATGACAATCTTTTGAATCCGGGGAACCTGGTGTTGATTTTTAAACCCAAACTTTTCCATCATTGCAGGTATTACTTTTTCCTTGTAAAGTACTTTCAGCCTGGCTTCCATTATTTCTCCTCCACCAGTTCACCGCACTTCTTACAGTATCTAACCTTTGAGCCATCATCCATTTTCTTTATTCCCAATCGTGTTTTGCTACTACACTTCATACAGAAAAATTGGACATTAGCAATTGAAATTGGTTTTTCCATGCTTACAATTCCACCCTGTCTATCCATTTTTCCGGGCCTTGTCGCCTTTTTTACAAAGTTTACTCCTTCAACAAGCACACGTGTTGTTTCAGGAAACACCCTAATCACTCTGCCTTTTTTACCTGCATCTTTACCCTTAATGACAACCACAAAGTCATTTTTTTTGATACGAAACTTCATATTACAGTACCTCCGGAGCAAGTGAAACAATTTTCATAAATTTTGCATCTCTCAGTTCTCTTGGCACAGGCCCAAAAACTCTTGTGCCTCTTGGATTTAAGTCATCATCGATAATTACCGCACAGTTGTGGTCAAATTTGAGATACGAACCATCCGGTCTTCTAATCGGCGCCTTTGTTCTTACAATCACTGCCTTGACAACCTGCTTTTTTTTCACTATTCCGTCCGGCAGCGCATCCTTGACATTAGCTTTTATAATGTCTCCAATTCTTGCATATCTCCGCTTTGAATGTCCGAGCACTCCGATAACGCTGATTTTTTTGGCACCTGTGTTATCTGCTACCTCAAGTATTGTTCTTAACTGCACCATTTGCTACTCCTTCACTTTTGGAGGATGCTTTTTTAACAATTTCTACCACCTGCCATCGTTTCAATTTGCTTAATGGTCTGCATTGCCTGATAATGACAATGTCTCCAGTCTTACTAATTTCGGATTCATCATGAGCATAAAATTTCTTTCTTTTCCGGATCACCTTGAAATATACAGGGTACCTACTCAAGGTTTCAACCAGCACTACCCTGGTTTTTTCCATCTTATCACTTACAACTTTTCCCTGTTTTTCAATTTTATTTTTTTGCTTCTGAATCATTGGCACCTCGTTGCTTACTGATTTTTTTCAATTGTATTAAAGTGTTAATTCGAGCGATATCCTTCCTCAAATTCCTCAAAATTCGAGTATTTTTCAACTGTCCAAGTTGAACCTGAATTCTCGTTTCAAAAAGTTGCTTCGCAAGGTCCATTCTCTTTTGTTCAAGTTCCTGAACTGTCAAATTTTTCAGTTCTTCAAAATCCTGTCTTTTCATTGAATTTCCCGTTTCACAATTCTTGTTTCGACTGGTAATTTATAAGAAGCCAATCTCAACGCTTCTATCGCAACATCTGCAGATACACCGGCTATTTCAAAAACAATTCTTCCCGGAAGTACAATTGCCTCCCAACCAGCGACATCTCCTTTTCCTTTACCCATTCTTGTTTCAGCAGGTTTTTTGGTAAAAGGTCTGTCCGGAAATATTCGTATCCAGAGTTTCCCTTTTGACTTCAAATGATGAGTAATAGCGATACGAGCGGCCTCTATCTGATTGCTTTTGAGTCGGCCCGGAGATAAAACCTGTAAACCAAAATCACCAAAGTAGATTGTTGCTCCTCTGGTTGCTTTACCCTTTGTCCTACCTTTCTGAACTTTTCTGTATTTTACCCTTTTTGGCATTAACGGCATTTTTACTCCTTTTACTAAAAAGTTCCTCTGCAGGGTGAGATATTTCTATATTCATTGGTTCAGACACAGGTTTTTGAACAACCTGTTGTTCTCCATTAAACACCTCTCCAAGAAAAATCCAAACCTTCACGCCAATACATCCAAACTTTGTAATCGCTGTTGAAGTTGCATAACTGATTTTTGCACGAAGCGTGTGAAGAGGCACCTTACCCTTAATATAAAGTTCTGCTCTTGAAATTTCAGCTCCTCCAAGCCTGCCACCAACTCTTACTTTAATACCCAGGGCACCTGATTGCAACGACAGAGCCATTGCCTTTTTCACTGCTATTCTATGTGGTACCCGTCTTTCCAGCTGCATTGCTATACTGTCAGCCATAAATTGAGCATCCTGTCCTGGATTTTTTATCTCGTTCACATCAATTGTTACTTGCTTCTTGATATTGTTGTATAATTCATCTCTTACAGCATTAATTTCTGAACCCTTACGACCAAGAACAACTCCTGGTCGTGGACTGTATAAACTAATTTTGACCTTTTCTGATATCTTTTCTATATCAACTCTTGTGACAGAACCTCTTGGAAATCTCTGGAATAGAAACCTTCTCAATTCAACATCTTCTCTAAGAAAGTCCTTAAATTTTCTGTCGTCAGCATACCAGAATGATCTCCATTTTTCT
>JAKPDB010000166.1 GCA_029552985.1 bacterium | reverse complement strand
TCTGAGTATAAGATTGAGAAATTCATCAAACGCAAGTTGCTCAATGCACTTGAAGAGGAGAATCAGAAAGCCATTGCTTACCTCACAGAATTGGCTGCACTTCGCTTAAAGTATATTTATGACAGCTATACCCAAGCAAGCACCGAAAAAGTTGTTAAAGCCGTACTTACCTGTCCGGCCAATACGGGTCAGGCATACCGCAGTGTATTGATGGAAATCGGCAGGCAGATTGGATTGCCATCCATTGACATTGTGGATGAACCTACCGCAGCAGCCGTTCACCACGGCCTTGCTGAAACAGCCACCTCTAATGAAAAATGGATGGTGATAGACTGGGGTTGTGGCACCTGCGATATCTCCATGATTGAACGCAAACAAGGCTCAAAAGACCTGAAAGTAGTTTGTGTGGAAGGCGATAACAATCTGGGAGGCTCGGATATTGATGCATTGCTGGAAAAAGCAATCGCTGCAAAGTATCAAAAACCGGTTGAAGCTTTTAATCCCTATTCCATTGAAAAAATAAAAATTGCTCTCAGCAGCAAAGAAGAATATACCGAAAATATTAAGCTGAATGACGGCTCCACCTTAGCCATAAAATACACCCGTACCGAACTTGAAAACCTCATTGCACCCTTACTGGGTAGATTCAAAACACTTATTGATAAAGCCCTTTGGGCAGCCAAATGGCAAGATAGCGGAGTAGATAAAATCATTGCTACAGGTGGGCCTATTTTAATGCCATCGGTGAAAATCATCATTGAAGAAATTGCAGATGATTCAGGAGCTGACTTGTATGATTCCGATCCCCTTACCAGCGTAGCCAAAGGTGCCGCCCGTCTAGCTGAAATCAAGCGATTAGGTGGATTGGTTGTAACCAACAAAGTCGCCAAGTCAATTGGTGTGAAAGTGGTCAATGATAAAAACACGGATGCCTATCACAAAGTAATCGTCAGAGGTGAAGACCGTCCGGTTACCCGTCAAGTAGAACTGGCTACCAGTGTGGATTTACAGGACATCATTGAAATTGAAATCCGTGAAGGTGATAACGATATCAGTGCTTCATCCAATACCTTATTGGCGAAACTCAATGCGGTGGTTCGTCCGGAAAGCAAAGGAAACATTAAAATCAAACTTCAGATTGCCTTGAATGATTCCGGGACATTGGAAGCTTACATAGAACCCATTTCAGATAAAAGTACCGTAAGAGAAATTAAAGCGGAAGGCATTCGCCTTGAGAAAGGGCAAAAAGAAACTGCCACCGGAGAGTTACGCACCGAAGACCCTGTGAGTGAATTCAAGACCCAAGCCATTGAAGCCGAAGTTGACCCAGATACAGCCCGTCAGATTTATGAACGACTAAAAGTAAAATATCACCCGGACAGACAGCCCGATAAAAGAGAATATTGGAACAACAAGCTCCGTGAACTGGATGAGCATTTCAACGAATACATGCTGGAAATCGAAAAGCGCATGCATGCCTCATCGGTGCCTAATTTACCATGGAATAAGCCGGCAGAATTGAAAACCATCATCGTGGATGAGGTGCTTGCCAATCGTTTAACCCATTGCCTGGCAAATAACATCGGTAGTGAAGAGCAGATAAGACTCATGCCCGACTTGTTGAAACAATACCCTGATTACCGAAGAGTGGTTGCATCCTACTTGTTTGGTGTAAAACGTAATCCTGTTTTACAAAAGCTATTGGCTGAGGATGATCGTCCGCAAGTAGGCTTGGTGGTTTTATTACAAAATGTACAGGGCAAATCCATCAAAGAAAGACATGAGGTTTTGAAAGCCGTTTATCGAGTAAAAGAGGAAAAAATCAGAGGATTTCTAAAGGACGAAAATCTGGACATTGATAAACTTTACGAAGAAGTGCCGAAAGTGGCTGAGGTAGCGAAGAATCCCATAACTGGAAACACAGCTTCAGGTGGAAATACAAGTGCTTTCAAAGGCAAGCTCAATTATGAGTACAGAGGAAATGATACAATAATTACGGGCAGTACTTATCCTGTAAAAGAGCTGATTAAAAAAGCCGGTGGACGATGGGATCCGGGAAGCAGCGCATGGATAATTAAAGGACGGCATGTTTCAGATAATGAGATTTTCGGTTAATGGCAAAAGAGTTAATAGTAAGCGATGATTTTTTGGCAGGTTTGGATGATCTTACTCCAGACCTGAAAGAACGTGCCTTGGAGAAAATCAAACTGCTTGCTGAGAATCCTGCCCATCCTTCGTTGAATGCTCATAAACTAAAAAGAGCAGAGGGAAAATGGGAATGCTACATCAATATGGCTTATCGCATCATATATGAGCCATTGGCAGATGTTATTCGACTTTGGAAAATAGGCGATCATTCTATTATTGATAAAGTCCATACACTTTCATTCGCAGGCCATACCCCATTCAGACATTTTCTAGAGAAGGAAGAATCTCCAACAGGAAAAGATGAATTTGTTATTCCTGAAGAATGGTCTAAACCTAAAGAGGAAGCCGACTATCCTTTTCAATATTTCAACTACAGTCATTTACGAATACTGGGTGTTCCCGCACAATTGGTCAAGGCGGTCAGAAAAGCACCAACATTGGATTCCATTGAACAATTATCTGGTCTCTCTGAACACACCAAATTGTGGTTGCTGGAGCTTGCCACTGAACCTAAACTTGAAGACGTTTTATTTGATCCGGGCAGATTGTTTTTCCGTTCTACTCTCGACCAGTTGGAAGGCTATTGTAAAGGCAAGATTAAACGCCTGATGTTAAATTTGGAGGATGAGCAAAAACAATTTGTGGACAAGCAAATTGATGAAGCTCTTTTGCTTCGTGGTTGTGCAGGTTCAGGAAAAACAACTGTTGCCATCTATCGGGCAATCAATTTCGCCATGTCGGGTGAAAAAACAATCTTTCTTACTTTCAACAAAACACTTGCTAAAGCAGCAAAAACACTCATTCAGGAATTGATAGGAGAACTTCCACCATATTTGGAAGTTACAAACATTGACGGCTGGATCATGCATTTCCTTAGAAGCAGAGGTCATCAAATGACCTTAATTAACAGTCAGGAACAAAGAGAGATTTACCTTCAGGTTTTAAAAAGTGTTCAGCTATATCAGCGTTCCTATGTGCATGATTTTCCGTGGACGTTTTTCAGAGACGAGATAGCAAGAGTGATAAAGGGTAATGGAATAACCAAAGAGGAAGACTATTTAGCAATTCCTCGTTATGGAAGAAAAACGGCTTTGAAACGAAAAGCCCGTTCAGCCACATGGGCTATTTATGAAGCCTATCAACAAAAGCTTCAGGAAAATAAATGGATTGACTGGCAGGATTTGAGTTTAATCGCTTACAAAGAACTGTTCAAGTCGCCTTTGAGTGAGCCTTATAAATATGTGATTGTCGATGAATCGCAAGATTTGACAAGCATTCAGGTTCGTATTGCACAGCGTTTGATGAAAGGCAAATCAACCGCAAGCACCAGCATTTTCATGGTGGGTGATTATTCACAGACCTTGTACTCAAGAGGTTTTTCCTGGAAGCAAGCAGGATTGCAAATACAAGGACGGAGTTTTAGTTTGAAAAAAAACTTTAGGAATACACGTCAAATTGCAGAAACAGCAGCGGCATTAAATGCCTACAATGAGCATGTAAAAATGTCGGGGGAATATGTTGATCCCCTGTTCACAAACAGACAAGGGCCTTGGCCTGTGTTATTGCAATGCGATATCACTGATAGAGAAACCAAAGCGATAGCAGAAAAAATACTGGACTTAGCAGGAGATAATGAATTCCGTCTATCAGATTTTGCGGTTTTGTGTCCAACAGGGCAGTTGTGTAATGCAGTAAAATCAAAATTCGACCAACTGAATATTCCATGCATTCTAAGAGATGATGAGCAGTTTGATATCCTTGAGGACAAAATCAAGGTGCTGACAATTCACTCAGCTAAAGGACTTGAGTTTCCAGTGGTATTTATTACCGGATTGCACAATGGTATGCTACCAAACCTCATAAAATCAGTTGACGATGAAGAGGCTGGAATTGCAATGGAAAGAGAAAGGACGCTGCTTTATGTAGCAATAACCAGAGCAGCCGAAGCATTGTATCTGGTGAGTTCAAAAGAAAATCCATCCTCATTTATAAACGAAATTATTAAACTGCTAAAGGTAGAAAGTTACTCTGGCAGTAAAAAATAACATGGATATGATTGACGATTTAATTAATATTATTTTGGAACTTGGGTTACCAGACCCTGAAAATGATTACAGTTGTGTAATTGAATCCAAAGAATACACATTTACATTGGCATGGCCAAATCATAAAATTGGCATTAGGCAAGGGAATAATGAAATTCAATTACTTGGAGAATGGCATGTTTTAGAATGTTACAATCTTGAAACAGCAAGATTGGCATTACGAAAAGTTGGAGAGCTATTGAATGTAGAATCCAATGTACTGAGAATTGATTTCACTAAAGTTCAAGCATTGTTCGATGCAGGTCAATATGAAGCTGCTAAAAAGGAAGTCGAGCAAAACCTTGATAAATTACAGTCTGATCATCCCGATTACGGCTCTTGCAATAAGTGGTTGAAAGACATAAGAAAGGCAATCAAAAAGAATGCACCGGAAATAGTCAAACCCATTGAAACACCAAAATCATCCTTCCCTGCTCAGGTAAAAAAAGACGGTGAAAGACTTCAATCAATAATAAATCAGCCGTTTAATATTCTTGGCGTTTATAGCCCTAAAAGTGAAAATTACGAAAGCGTAGATGCAGTTTGGCTGGGAATAATTAGAAATGGTGCAATTGAAACTTTTGCAGCATGTGTTGAAAACAGCCCTGCGTACGAAGACGACCCGAATTGGCAGGTCTTCGGTTCCGAGTTGGAATTACTTGAAACATTAATTCAAAAATTGAATGGAGAAGTTACTTTTGTTTGGGGAGCAGAAAAGATTCTATCCTTACTCAATCAGTGGCACTATCGATTGAAAGGTCAGGTGTTTGACTCAGTGAAATTCTATGACCTTGAAAAAATTTCAAGTGTGTTTTTCCCGTTGACTCACAGAACCGACCATCCGGAATCTTTTTGCAAACAACGTCAAATCAACTTCACTGATGAAATGGGACTTGGTGGTCCATTGGCAGCAGAAATTTCAATCCTAAATACATTAGTAGAATTTGGGAAAACTGATCTTTCTGATGAATTAAGGTTTTCATTAAAAAAACTTCTGAAGAACCAATCAAAAGGGAAAGAAGGTAAATTTATTATTGACTCCTTCGATGTTTTTAATTCTGATTTTCTTTCGGAAGAATGGCTCAATATATTCTTTCCCACAAACCAAGAATACGATTCAGATACAACAATTAAGCTTATAAAAGCTTATCATGAAAAATTAGCTCCAGTCTCTATTTCGAGCACAGAAAAAGCGGGAGGCAATTCTGATGATGTTTCCACTTTGGAAATCTTAAAAAATGGCGGGGTTTTAAGTCAGCTCAGTACTTTTGGCTATGCAGAACGTAAGGAACAGATTGCATTCAGTCAAAAAATTGAGGAATGTATGTCATCCTCAAAACCTTTTGTGCTTGAAGCGGGCACAGGTATTGGTAAAACAATTGGCTATTTAGTTCCTTCGCTTTTATCGAAGAATAAAATCTATGTTGCAACTCATACGAAAGCTCTTCAAGACCAGGTGTGGTTTAAAGATATACCCATTGTTTTTAATGCCCTATCACATATTGGCATAAAGAAAACAGCAACCATAATAAAAGGGAAGAGCAATTATGTATGCCTTCAATCTTATGCTGATATTCTTGATTCCATTGATGAACATATAGAATCTACTAACGATGTATATTATTTGGCAAGTATTCTACATTGGTTATTGATAACGAAAACAGGTTGGTTAAGTGAAGTTGAACATTTAGGCAATTGGAAACTTTCTCGTTTACTCTCCAGAGATATGGCTCCGCCTTCTTTACGTGGTGAGTGGTCAGATATTGACCCACTCAATAAAGCAAAAGAACTTGCATCGAAAGCGGATTTGGTGGTTGCTAACCATTCTTATGTCGTTTTAATTTCCCAAAGCTCCGGTGAAAACAATGAAGGTCCTGATACGCTGATTGTAGATGAAGCACACAACATAGAAAATGTTGTTACCGAAGTTTTGACGAAACACTTCAAACCATTTGAACTTCAAGGAGAATTAAATTCTCTATTAAAACGTGATAGAAACGATAAAATTCAAGGCTTATTAAGACCACTGACTGAGCACAAGGAAAGAGAGAACAATGAGTTAATCAAAGCTTTTAATGAAGCACTTTTTGAATATGAGATTGCTTTAAATAGTTGGTGTGCTAATGCATTAAAACGGCTGAGAGATTTGCTGACCAACATAACTGACGCTGATCCAGATTACCCCATACCATTTGAATTAAGTGACTTTTGGATTCCCTCTATTTTTGAGGATACCAAACTTCTCAGTGTAGTCATTTCTAAATTGACAAACAAGACCAGGAATCTGTTAGAGGCATTCCAAACCTTATCAGGTATTCCTGCCAAACTTTATAGCTCGTTAGGATCATTTGAGCAGCGATTGAATGAAAATAATACCGGACTATCCGATTTATTTGAGAAAAAGAATGATTGGGTACATTGGGGTGAGGCAGTAGCTAAAGGAAATGCAAATGATTCAAAAGAATTTAATTGGATTTTTATACTTCATAGCACTCCAATTGATATTGCAGGTTGGTTAAGAACAAATTTCCATCCAAAATTTAAACATGAAGCATTTGTTTCAGCCACATTATCTGTGGCAGGAGGTTTTGATCCAGTGTGCATCCGATTGGGATTAGACTCATCAGATATAAATACGGCTCCTGTAACGGGTATATTCCCCTCTCCCTTTGATTATAAGAAACAAGCTCTTTTGGCTGTCCCTCATGATATGCCATTGGCCGACCCAAAATTAAAAATAGACCCTTATTACATTGAGGAACAAGCTAAACATATAGCCAAACAAGCAATTGTTTCCGATGGGAGGATGCTGGTGTTATTTACTTCCAATTTAATCATGACAGAAATAAAACCAAGGTTGCAAGCATTGTTAAACAATACCGGCATTACTGTTATCTCTCAAAAAGACGGAAATCGATCCGCTTTGGTTGACAGACTGAGGGATGCTCCACGCAAAGGCGAAAAAATTGTCTTGCTTGGAGTTCGTTCATTTTGGGAAGGAGTTGATATTCAAGGCGCAGCACTGTCTTCTTTGGTTGTAACACGTCTGCCATTTGAATATCACAACCACCCGGTACAAATCGCAAAAAAGAAATTCTATGAAGCTGGTGGACATGACAGAGATTACTTTGCAAAATATGTTGTTCCTAGCACTTTCATACACTTACGACAAATGTATGGAAGGCTTATACGTTCAGAGAAGGACTATGGAGCAACAATAATTACAGACCCTCGGATATATACAAAACGGTATGGAAAATCTTTATTAAAAAGCTTACCTGAAACAACAACAGTAATTGACACCGGTGATGTTGTTGTGGAATCAGTAAGAAAGTTTCTTGCCGGTGAAAGCATTGAATCATCTTACTCTTGGGGTGGACTTCCTTATGCTTCCTATGAATTATCACCTGAACAAAGAGCCATTGTAGATAGCCCATCAAAAAGAATTTTAGTGCGGGCAGCTGCCGGGTCAGGGAAAACCCATGTCCTTATTAAAAGGCTTGTAAGATTAGTTCATAATCACAATGCAAAACCTGAAGAGGTCTTGGCACTTACATTCACTAATAAAGCTATGAATATAATGTATGAACGTATCGAAAGTGAATTAGGCGGTGATAAGGCTTATGCTATGCACAGAAACGTCTTGACTTATCATAAGTTAGCTATGAGAATAATCCGTCAGGATGATTCTGAGAAAGACCTGGAAACAAATTTCTTAGATGAAAAAAATCCTACTTTACAACTTGAATTCATTGAAAAGGCAAGACAAAGTGCAGGAATAAATAAAAACACCTTGAATGATGAGGATGCCTTAACCTTATTAGGTTATGCTCAAAATGGTCTCATAAACGAACAGGAACTTGAGGGGAAAATAGAGGTTTTAAATTTTGAGAATCCCTTAATGGCAAAGTTTGCCAAATTTTATCTTGCTTATGTTTCCATGTTACGTGAAAACAATGCAATTGATTATGGAGAAGCTATTGTAAAGGCAATTCGAATTCTTAGAGAAAACATAGACCAGGCACAAAGATGGAGTAATCGTTTCAAATGGATTTTCTGTGATGAGTATCAGGACACTTCACCTGCACAAGCAACCCTTTTACAATTACTCGGTCAACAGGCTAACTTATTTGTTGTAGGGGATTCCTATCAATCTATTTACTCTTGGCAGGGCTCTGATCCAGATAACCTAAGACGTTTTGAAGTTGACTTCCCGAACACTGCCAGTTATTACCTTTCAAAAAATTATCGTTGCTTTCCAAAGCTGGTAAGAATGTCACAAGGATTTTTGGAACGAGCTGGTGAACTCCAAGGTCTAAGAGTTGAATATGACCACAAAAGATCAACAGAAGACCAAAGTGTTTATTTCCTGAATAATGAAAATGACAATCTGGAAGCTGAAACTATTACTGCTGTTGTGAAAGCAGCACTTGCATTAGAAATCCCAGGAGACCCACCTAAACCGGCTACAGTAGGTATTTTAGCACGCAAATGGCATTTGTTAGCAAATATTGAAAGAGGGCTATTAAAAAATGGTATTCCTTACAAATTTGAAGGAGATACAGCAAGAGGCTTATTAGCAAGCCCCAAAATCAGAAAAATCGTTGAGCAAGCTGCGAACCTTTTTCACAGAGCAGATTCGGGTCAAGAATTTGGCGATTCTGTAGAAGGAAAGCTTGGTCAGAAAATTCAAAGTAATAGTATCTTATCTGCTGGTGCACTCCTAAAAGAAATAGCTTCAATACAAACGGATGATGGAATAACCGGCATTGAAAAAACTGAATTTGAAGACTTATGTAAGTTACTAGAAAAAGAACCAATTAGTAATTTGAAACATTTCAATACCTCTGCAAACGGTGGTATTAGGGTTATCCTATCAACTATTCACAGCCAAAAAGGAGAAGAATTTGACACGGTAATTGTTGTAGGTATGGAGGAAGGCAATTCTCCACATGAACAACCAAAAAGCCACAGTCACCTTATTGAATGGAGGAAAGTTGTTCAAGGATTAAGCCATGCAACTTGGAGAGCAAGTATAACAAATCAAGACCTGGAAAGAATATATACTCAGGAAGAAAAACGCATTTTCTATGTTGCTATGACAAGAGCAAAATATCATCTTGTTATTTCAAATAGTAAAAACAGAACGCTATTCGGAAGTCCAAAAACTTATGAGAAATCAAATTTCTTAAAGCTGTCTTATGACAGCAGTCTGGTAAAAGAGGCTGAAAGTGTGTATGAGATTGAAATCAACACACCAAAAGTAAACATTGAAGACAAAGGTGACTACCGTTCAGACGGAAGAGTCTTTCAAACCAACAATGGTGAATTAGTCAGATCGAAATCCGAAATGCTAATTGCAAATGAATTTCATAGACTGGGTATTTTGTACGAATACGAATTGCCGGACGACAATATTCAGAACGCTTTACCAGACTTCATATTACCAGAGTATGATAATGTTATCATTGAACATCTTGGGCTTATGACGGATGCAGAATATCGCAAACGCTGGAACGAAAAAGCAAAACAATATGAAGAAGAGAACAGACTTTACTTATGTACCAATGAAGAAGAAATGAAACACCTGAATACGACCATTGAAAGGTTGCTTGACCAAACAAGACTTTGGTATGAAAAGAAATACGGTAAGGAAAAACTCGAGTTAATAAAGACGAAAGAAGAAAATAGAAGGAATGAGATAAAATGATAAGCCCACGCCATTTGCAAGCACATTGCCAAAGCCGCACAAGCCCAAGCGCAGACCAAAGCTTTGTCAAAGAGCTTGCAAAGCCACCACAAGAAAAAAGAAATTTTAAAAAATGCGCCACCGCACGACAAAAGACAATGAGAGAAACAACAACAAATAGACCGACAAACCACGGCAGACAAGGAAGCACTGGTGGTAACAGC
>JAKPDB010000156.1 GCA_029552985.1 bacterium | reverse complement strand
TGGTTCCTTTTTTTACCACTTGACCAATTTCTACAAAAGGCGGCGATTGAGGAGAAGGCGCTCTATAAAATGTACCAATAAGAGGTGATTTCACCTGAACAAGGTTTTCCTGTTCCTTTGACTCAATAACTTCAACTTTTTTTTCTTCATTTTCTCTTTTTTCCTGAGATTTTCTGGAAGCGCTGACAGGCGAACTATCATTTCCTGCCTGTAAAATCAAATAAAAGTCACCCTTTCTTACTTCAAGATATGTCAGTCCATGTTCCTTCATAAAGTCCACATATTTTTTTAATTCTTCTGGTTCCACTGTGATCCTGGTTCAGAGCAAAAGAAGAAAAATTATACCCTTGTTACATATTCATTGGTGCGCGTATCAATCCTGATGGTGTCACCAGTGTTTATGAACAAGGGCACCTGTATAACAAGTCCAGTTTCAAGTTTGGCTGGTTTTTTGGCTGCCTGGACAGTATCTCCCTTAAATCCAGGTTCTGTTTCAATGACCTTTAATTCCACAAAAATCGGTGGTTTTATGTCAAGAACTTCTCCATCGTGGACAAGTCCTGTTACCTCAATATTCTCAAGCAGGTAATACTGTTTTTCGCCGATGATATCTTCAGAGAGCGTCACCTGTTCATAGGTTGTGGAATTCATAAAGTGGAAACCTGTATTATCTCTGAATAAATAAGTCATTGGCACCTCTTCAACATATACGACATTTACTGGCCTGTCTGAACGCCAGACAAATTCATTGGTTTTTCCTGACTTAAGGTCTTTGCACTTGATTCGCATTACAGCTCTTCGTTGCTGGGCATGAGTATGAGTAGCGCTCATTACGGTGTAAAACACTCCATCAACATCTATTATCATACCCGGTTTTAAATCAATTGCATCCATGCTTCCTTTCTGTTTTTCCTATACGCTATATTTTATTGATTTTTATGGCTTTTGTCAATCTCAAATGCTTACTTTATAACCATGATTTCAACCATAGCACTTTTGGTCAGACCAATTTTTTTTGCAGCCGCGGGAGATAGGTCGATGATATATCCTTTTTGAAATGGCCCGCGGTCATTAATTCTTACAATTACAGATTTATTATTATCGAGCCGTGTTACTTTGACCCTTGTATTAAATGGTAATGTCCGATGGGCAGCAGTCAGGTCTTTTCCTGTAAAAATTTCTCCACTTGCTGTTTTCTGTCCATAATACCCAGGCCCATACCAGCTTGCCAGTCCCCTTTCAACATACTTTTCCTTTGATATACCAGGGATTCTAATAGAAAAACTACATCCATTGAGAAATAATAACAGGATTAGCGCAAACCAGATTTTTTTTCTTTTTTCCAAACAATGCCTCCGCAGGCAAAAGCTCCACAACCATCAATCATCACATCAATTAGAGAAAAGTGCCGTGTAGGAACAAAGAATTGATGATACTCGTCTAAAAAGGCATAAACTAACGAAACAAAACAACTCCAGGCAAGTATTGTTTTAAAAGGAACATTTTTAATAGTGACAACCAGTGCCCGAAACCATGCAAAAGCAAGGATAAAAAATTCCATAAAATGCGCAATCTTTCTCAGCACAAGGTCCCACTGGTTTTCAGAAATTCGTAAATTTGGTACACTGGATAGATAAAAAATCAAACCCATCCAGAAGAAAACAAAACACCACCTCCAGAACTTCTCATATTTTTCAGAAGAAATCATTATGTGAAGGTTGATATGTTACCACAACTTCTTTCAGGGTTTTTACGATATTTTCGCTATCAGACATATAAGCGCAATTTTTCAGCTGTTCCACTTTTTCTTCAAGAAATTCTCTTGAATACCTTTTAGAAATGTTGGCAGTAAAAATTTTCTGATGCCTTGTGGCTCGAGTTCCTTCTTCGGCAGTCAATAGTTCTTCAAAAAGTTTTTCACCTGGTCTGAGTCCAGTGAATTCAATTTTGATATCTTTATAAGGTTCAAGCCCACTGAATTTTATCATCTGTTCCGCAAGAGAAAGAATACTGACTGGCTGGCCCATATCAAGCACAAGTACTTCTCCACCATTACCAATCGCAGATGCCTGCAAAACCAAAAGAACCGCCTCTCTTATTGTCATGAAATATCTTTTCATTTCAGGATGAGTTACTGTTACTGGTCCACCTTTTTTTATTTGCTCAACAAATATTGGAAAGACACTGCCCCTGCTACCAAGAACATTTCCAAATCTTACAGCGATAAATTTACAAGAATTTTCCTGATTAAAACTCATTGCAAGATATTCACAGAATCTTTTTGTCGCACCCATTACTGATGTAGGATTCACTGCCTTGTCAGTTGAAATAAGAACAAACCGTTCAGCATTGTACATCGTAGAAAGTTTGCATAGATTATAGGTACCCAGAATATTTACCTTCACTGCTTCTGAAGCATTTTTCTCAACCATGGGTACATGTTTATATGCAGCAGCATGAAAAATAATTTGGGGCCTGTACTGGCTGAACACAAAATGCAGCCGCTGGTAATCCCTGATATCTCCAAGAATCGGGATAATTTTATCGCCCATGTTTTGATACTTACTTCTCAATCGCTTTTCCTGATAAAAAAGTTCTGTTTCATCAATTTCAAGCAGAATCAAACGACGCGGAGAAAAAAGGCATAACTGATCAACTATTTCTGCACCAATTGAACCAGATGCTCCTGTCACAAGGATATCTTTGTCTCTAAATTGCTCCTCAAGAAGGTGTTGCTCAATTGTAATTTCCTGTCTTCCAATAATTTCTTCTAAGCTCACATCCTCCAATTGCTCAATAATTGGAACTTTTTCATACGAGTCCTCCATAAAATAATGTGGCACTGACTTAATATCCTGAATTTTATGTTTTCTTGCTGTCAGGTAGATTTCCTTTAATTTATCCTGATGAAATCGGGCAATAGAAATAATTATCGTATCAATTTGCATTTTTTCTATCGTCTTTTCGAGGTCGCCAAGATTTCCGAGCACTCTTACTCCATGTACATACATTCCAACTTTTGTTTCATCGTCGTCAAGGAAACCTGCTGGATAGTAAGGAACAAAATTATTTTTCATTAAATTTCGTACAATCATCTCACCAAGATTACCTGCGCCAATAATAATCGCTCTCTTTGAGGTAATTTTTCTCCTTCTTAACAAAATTTCCATAAAAAGTCGCTTGCTTACTCGCAGAGACATTGAAGAAAACATAAAGATGAAAAAATCAAGGATAAGCAATCTGAGAGTAAACGGATAGACACGGTTAGTGATTGTAAAAACCAGGATGGATAAAATGAAAGCAATAACCAAAGATTGAATTAGCCGGAAAAGGTCACTTAACCCGAAAAATCTCCAGGTACTTTTATAAATTCGAAAGACTAAAAGAGAAAAAATCTTTACCGGGACACAGCAAAGAATAAACGCAGGTAAATAATGCTTGAGAGAAAAAAAGTTTGTGCCAAAGATAAATAAAAATGAAAAGACAATACTCAGAACGCCGAACAAAGTATCCAATATCAGGAAAAACAATATTCTTTTACTTTTTGTCGGCTTTGAAAGGTTCCTCAAAAAGTTTTTGAAATTCATTTTTTTGTGTCAATAATTTTAAAGACTGTTTTAAGAATAACTGCCAGGTCTGTTATAAAACCTGCTTCCCTGAGATATTTTTTGTACAGGCCAATCTTCGCTGGCAATATTTCTTTGATATACGCTTGTTCAGTATCTTCGTAATTACTCAAAATGTTCTCCTCATTTCTAAATTCTATTGTTGCATAATCAGTAATTCCTGGTTTCATTGTCAGAATATTTCTGTAATCGTCATTAAAAATTTTAACATATTTTTCAACCTCTGGTCTTGGACCAACAAAACTCATTTCACCCTTCAAAACATTTATTAATTGTGGAAGCTCATCAATTTTAGTTTTTCTCAATAATTTACCAATTTTTGTGATTCTTGGATCACTGTCTTTTGTAATTTTTGGACCAATTTTTTCTGCATCCACCACCATTGTCCTGAATTTTAACAGATAAAACAGGTTAAAATTTTTCCCCACCCTTTTTTGTTTGAAAAAAACAGGTCCTGGAGAAGAAATTTTGATAAGCAATGCCACCGCAATCATCACAGGCAAAACAAAGCCCAAACCTGCAAAGGCCAGAAAAACGTCCAGTATTGATTTGCCGCAGGAAAGGTAAAATCTACCTGGCATACTTTAAAACCCTTTCAATTACAAAATCCTGCTCATCACTTTTCATGCCCGGGTATATGGGTAGAGAAACACATTTTTCAAAAACCGAATTGGCAACCGGGAAATTTTTTTCATCGTACCCGAAGGCATTTTTATAATATGGATGCTTATGGACAGGGATAAAATGGACTGAAGTTCCAATTCCATCTTCCTTTAGTTTTTTGATCAACTCATCCCTGTTGTTCACCTTGACTACGTATAAATGCCAGGCAGATTCTCTATCATTTTTTACAATCACAGGTTTTATCCGGCTTTTCAAAAAGACATCATTGTATTTTTTTGCTATCTCTAACCGCCTTTGCCACATCCACTCAATCTTTTTAAGTTGAGCCAGTCCCAGAGCAGAATTAATATCCGTGGTATTGTATTTATGTCCATTGTCAACAACCTCGTAATACCAATCTCCCTTTAGAGTATATCGGTCCCATGCATCTCTATTAATTCCATGCAGCCGATTGATTTTCATTCTTTTTGCAAACTCCTCATTAGTTGTTGTTATCATGCCTCCTTCTCCAGTGCACAATGTTTTTGTAGCATAAAAACTGAAACATGTAATATCTCCAATTGTTCCGATTGTTTTTCCTCTATATTTTGCGGGTAAAGCATGGGCAGCGTCTTCAATTACATACAGATGATGATTTCTGGCAATTTCCATAATTTCATTCATATCGCACGGCTGACCACCAAAGTGGACAGGCAAAATTACCCTGGTTTTTTCTGTTATGAGGTCTTCTATCTTTGAAACATCCATATTATGGGTACTTTCTTCTATGTCACACAAAACCGGGATTGCCTTAAAATATGTTACAACTTCAGCAGTAGCCACAAAAGTATTTGTTGGCAATATTACTTCATCACCCTGTTTTAGATCGATTGCCTTCAAGGCAAGGTGAAGTGCAGCGGTACAGGAATTAACAGCGATAGCAAATTGCTTTTCCTGAGGAATGCTGGAATTACCAAAAATATAGTTTTTAAACTGGTTTTCAAACTCAATCGTCTTGGGCCCCATTGTCACCCAGCCAGATTTCAAAGAATCCACAACCTGCTCAATTTCTTCTTCAGCGATATACGGCTTATGAAACGGAACTTGCATGATTTTCTCCTATCATACATATCGACCGATGTCTTCAATAGTTTTCATCAATTTCTTTGCCAGCACTTCATAGTTATGATTTTTCATAACATATTCCCTGCCATTTTTACCGAGCTGAAATCTATCTTTCTCAGACATTTTATAGAGGCTCAATATAGCATCTGCTATTGCTTTTGGATTTTCAGCCGGGACTGAAATACCGCAGTTGGCTAAAGCGACAATATCGTATTGTGTATCTATTGAATGGATTATAGGTTTACCTGCAAGCATATAATCAAAAATTTTATTCGGCGAAACTCCATATTTAAACAGTTCTCTTTTTCTTAGACCAATATAGCAAATGTCAACCCAAGAAAGAAGGGATTGTATCTGAGATTTCTTCACTCTATTCAGAAAAACGATATTATCGAGACCTTTTGCCAGGTGCGCCAATTTTTCTTTTTCTCCACCATCGCCGACTATTAGAATTAAAATATCTTGGTAATCTTTCAATAGTTTTCCCGCCTCAATCAAATATTCAAGTGCATTAGCGATACCAATATTTCCCACATAGGCAACTATAAATTTATTTTTAGGGATCATGTTTTTAATACTATTATCCAGAGCCTCGGCTTTTTCTGATTCCTTCAAATCAACCCCGTTTGGTATATAAATGAACTTTTTATTATACCCTTGGTCGTGCAAATACTCTCCGTAATTTGATAATACTGAGATAATTGCGTTACTTTTTTCAATGGCAAGTGCCTCAAAAACCTCTAAGATCTTCACGAATGGGTGGTTTGTTGAATATCCACCAAGTTCAATAATAGAAAGTGGCCATATGTCTTTAACCTCAAAAATTAACTTTGCATTGAACCGTTTACACAATCTTAAGGCAGGATACACTGGCATTGTCTGCATGGGCGAGACTATTATCACATCAGGTTTAGGTAATTGATGTGTCGGTAACCTGAAAAGTGAAAATGTAAAATTAAACCATTTTAAAATTCTTTTTTTATCAGTAGAGCTTTTATAATGAGGGACCTTAATCCATAAATATCTAATTCCATCTATTTCTTCGATTGTAAATTTTCCCTTAACGGATGGAAGATGTTTGAAAAGATGGGAATATGCCGCAGTAATAATCGTGACATCATAACCACTCTTAACCATTTCCCTTCCTAAATAATAATGCCTGAACTCCATCCCATGGTGTGGAGAACCAGCATATTCATTTATTATCCAGATATCTTTCATTATTTCTTTCCAGCTCTTTTATTGCTTCTAAATAGTTAATAAATTCAAATTTGTTATCCTTGAGAAATCTTATTAACCAAATATACCATTCCATCCAACTATTAAAGCAATGGCTAAAATATCTGTCATGAAAAAGAAGGGTAAAAAATTTGAGATTTTTATTTATAGCCATATTGAGTATTTTCTTGGTTGTTTCCTTTGCCTGAGAAAGTGTCTGGTTCTGAAATCTGGAATTCTTATAAAAAACCCACCCATCCATTAAGGTAACAGGAAATTCCCACATTTTTCCAATTTTATATGGATTTCGAAGAGCTGGGATTGTGGAATCGAACAAATATCCAGTATTATCTAAAAACTGTAATGTCATTTCAGAGACTTTTAGATTATGCATTCTAATACCATAGCATCGAAAGCCGTAGATTTTGCCAAAAAGATCATACTCCCGTTTAATTTTACTAAAATCGTCAAATTCAATTCCATGAATCCCCACTAACAAACCCATTCTTTTAAGGTATTCTATTTTTTCTATTGAGTCCCTTAAGGAATACGAGATACCTCCTCCTTTTGCAACAGCAACAAAGAAAGTAGACGGTATGTCTTGCATTTTGTCGAATTTGCTCAGTTGTTCGATATTATTCCATTTATTCGATAAAAAGTTCCATGCCCTACGAAGAACTTCTGTTAGTCTGATATATCCGAGTCCAAATTCAATAAAAGTTCTTGCCCAGTACTTCGGAATGATAAAGTCAACTGTGTGTTCCCATGGCTTTATATGGTCAACATCGTGTGAAACAATAATTTTCATTAAAACAATTCCCTCTTGTAAAACTTAAGAAATATTTCCAATGGAAGTTTTGCTTTATTAACCCTGAAGTAAGGTGTTAATACCCCCCCAAAACCTCTGAAGTATTTTTCTATTTCAGGAACCATCGACCCTTC
>JAKPDB010000154.1 GCA_029552985.1 bacterium | reverse complement strand
TGAGAATTGCAAAAAACTTGGCAGTGTCAGTGACCAGGTATTTTATCTGGCAAATCTTGTTGCAAAACAGGTTCAGAAAGAATTTCCAGGGAAATTTGTAGGGCTTCTTGCCTATCATTTGCACAGCAATCCTCCTTCATTCAAACTTGAGCCAAATGTTCATGTTGAAGTAACCACTGGTTTTCGCAGTGGTACAAAACTTACATTAGACCAGCAGGTTGAAGCATTCAAAAAACTTGGCGCAAGCGTTGGTGTTTATGACTATTTCAGCGTGTATCTTTGGGACTGGGACTTACCTGGCGCAGCAAAGGCAGGAAGGTTCTATACACTGGGAGAATTTGTAAAAAAGATGAAAAATCTGGGGTTATCCAGTTATACAGCAGAAAGTTGCTGCAACTGGGGTCCGAATGGGCTCGGTTACTGGCTTGCTGCAAAGTTAATGTGGAACGCAGATCAGGACATCAATGTACTTCTTGATGACTTTTTTGAAAATTGTTTTAAGAAGGCAAAAGTTCCAGTGAGAAGAATTTACGAAAGATGGGCAAAAGCAGAACGATTCACTCCCAGGACATTAAAACTGGTAATGATGGATTTGAACCAGGCATATTCGTTAGAAACAGATGCTTCTGTTCAGGTAAGATTAGACAGAATTGCGATGTATCTTTGCTGGCTCGGAATGAAAATGGACTATGAAAGAACAGTTCGGCAAAATCTCGGAGACCAGCAGGTAAAAGAAGCAGCAAAGCAGTTGATAATATTTTCACGTCGCATTATGGACACAGGACTTATAAACGTTTATCCAATGTTGTTTACTCATAAAACCTTCCAAGAACGTCTATTTCCGGCACTGATGAAAGTAAAGGATATCGATAAAAATGAGGTTGAAACATGGAAAAAGGAAAGGCAGGATATTCCTCAAGCAGAAGAAATAAGAAAATTATTTTCTGAATATGTAAAAAGGTTTGAAAATTTGCAGGCAGTTGAAATCACAGGGAAAAGTTATTCGGGAAATCTTTTATGTCTCGCAGAGAAAAAGCCATCTCTGGTGGAGAAATACAAAGATGTCAGCATCAGTCCTCTCTATCTTGAATCAGGCATTTATTATTTCAGGGCGAAAAAGGGTGAAGAATTAAACTTGACCTACAAGCCATTTCCAAATCATACCATTGATTGTAAGTACACATTGCAGGATATCAAAGGCAATGTCGTTGCGCAGGGAGAAGTGAAAGCAGAAAAGAACCAGGAATCATCAATAAAATTCGTAATTCCAGAAGATGGAATTTACATATTTGACCCTGGTACCACATACTGGAAATCCGCCATGATAACATTTGATCATAGACCCCTGTCAGTGTGGGCAGCAAGGGCAGATTATCCGGGTCAACCCAAAAAAGAGCCATTCAGACAGTGGAGTCCAAAAGGAGAACCGCTGTACTTTTTTGTTCCTTCTGGAACAAAACACTTTGTTGTTGGATTCCCATTTCTTGGAAGAATGTATTCAAAAGTTGATATGAAAGATGGAAACGGGAAAGTCATTTTTTCTGATGATAAGGTTATGAGCGGAGATCAGGTTTCAATTATTGTGCCAGATGGTTCTGCCAACCAGATATGGACGATTGCCATCACAAGTTTAAGAAATACTGTCGAACTTTATGATATTCCACCATTTCTTGCAAGACATCCAGCAGAACTTCTTGTGCCTGAAGACGCAATCAAGTAACGGAAAATATATTCAATTTTCCCCCTTTACAAAAGGGGGATTTAAGGGGGATTTTAGATGAAATCTCCCCCAGCCCCTCTTTTATAAAGAGGGGAGTAAAATTGGAGGATTTTACAAAGAAGGGCATGAACAAGGGAGATGCAAGAGGGATTTTATAAAAAGGCGGAGAAGCAGAGGGAGATTACTATTACCAGTCAGAGAATGTTGAATACCTGAAGGTCATTGAGTCAGGGTCATACTTTGTGTACCATCCTACATGGCCATCAGCAAAGAGTACATTCAAACCACCAGCATGATGTGGTTTCCAGTATTCATTGTCAGCGGTCCAGCCAAGACAATTTTGGGTGTAATCGTCCTTGTCACAATCTGGTTCAGTAAATCTATAATTGGAATCGCCTGCCAGTACAAATGCTGAAGGGAAGCGAATTTTTTTTCTGCTAGTGGCAGCGCGATTTCCACCAGCATCAATAAACGCAGCTCGAGCGCTTAAAAAATAGTGATATTCAGAAACATTTCTTGGAAACGACGGGCACTGATACATTTTTTTATTCTTCGCATAAGGAAATAATTGTTCCATCCATCCAGGAGGGTTTTCTCCCCAATCAATTGTGCCACCGCAGAGGGGATAAAATTCATTATTGTCGTCAGTATACATCTCAAGAGCAAGGCTTAATTGTTTTAGATTATTTGTGCATATTGCCCTTCTTCCGTTTTCTCTTGCTCTTGCAAGCGCAGGAAGGATCATCGCAGCGAGAATCCCGATGATGGCAATCACAACCAGAAGTTCAATCAGGGTAAAGCCAGTTTTATGTTTCATTTCGTCTCCTTGTAAAAGACATCATAATTTTGACAGGAAAACTTTCATTTGGTTTAGTGGGAAGGGTGAAGGATTAAATAATTTCTCTTTCTGTCCAGCAGTGCAGACACAGATGATTTTCTGGCAGTCCTATTGCCTTCACGAAATTGTCGACTGAGTTGTACTTCAATGTATCAGCGCCAATTCTTTTTGCGATCTGACTGATCGAATATCGTTTCGCCACGAGTTCCTTGTACGAACGGGTTGAGATATCGTAAAGACACGGTGCCAATAGTACCGGGCATCCCACTCTTACATGAACCTTTTTTGCTCCAGATGCCTTCAGTTCCAGTACCTTGTTTCTGATTTGAGTTCCCCTGACGATTGAATCTTCGCACAGTATGATTTTTTCCCTCTGACACTTTCTTCAATAACCAATAGTTTAATTTTTGCTTCTCTGTCTCTTTCTTCCTGGGTTAATGGCCTATGCCGATACTACCTGACAGAAATTTCAACTCTTCAGGAGTAAAGGAATGCCTGACAAATCCCCTGTGTGTGATGAGTTTCAATTCTTTGTTGAATGTGGCAATGCCACAGTATCTCTGACCTCTGTGCAAATACCACAAAGCCGAATAAATTGACGCACCTTTTTTCTCTTCCCTTGACTGTTTTCCTAAAATCACAGGTTTTATGAAACTGGCTGGAGTTGGATTAAAAAGCGAGCTGATGTTGATTTTGTCGAAATTTTTAGAAACTGAATGGATACTTTACTGCCAGCGATTTCCTGGAGATTTCCAAAATTTCCTGTTGAAACTGAAAATTTTTCTGGCTTCAAAATGTTGATGGCAAGTTTTCCGTTTTTCCCTTTCAAAACAAAGTGTCGCTTATCAAGTTTTTTCAATTGTCCATTGTATTGAAGACGGGTCTCTATTGTTCGTTGTGTTGAAGTTTCAATGACATCTTCTATCAGAAGGGTGCCATATTTTTGCCTTTTTGAGAATGTTGCTGTCCTGGTGATTTTTGAAGCAAGACCAGATGGATATGCGCCTGTTAAATCCAGACACATTGTATCAATATCATGGCTGTGCTGTGCTTTCAAAATTTTTCCAGAAAAATCAGGTCCTATTCCCTGTCCTTTACCGTCAATAAAAATCAAACTGTGCCCTTCAGCGCTGCAGAATGGATTCTGGTATCTTTTTGCGCTGAAATAATCTTTTGTGTATTTGCCAGCGCCATGGTCACAAAGAAAGTCCTCTCCAAACACATGAAAGATGAATTGGCCTATATCAATCTGGTTGTGTGGTTCATTGTTATTTCCTGCCTTTATGGCAAAAACAGGCCCATTTTTATCTCGCCAGCTTTTTCTTGTGATAACCCATCCAATATCAGGATAATGAACAAAGGTTTCATCTGGCATAGAACCAGAAGGAATTTTTATTTCCCTTAAAGAACCAATTTCTTGCAGCTCATTTAATTTTATATGTTTGAGCAGCCAGGCAATGTATTGACCACTTTTAGTGTACCTGGCAAGCAAAAGCATTGTTTCCCGTGTAAAGTGGACATTGCTATGAGCGTCTCCAAAATTGACAAAATTACAAGGAGGCAGGAAACAATTTACAGGGAAAAGCCCTGTTAACTGTATCTTCGGGTGATTGAAGAGATTGATTTTTCCGTCTGTTGCTCTATAAAGGGTATCAACAAATCGTACCGCGTGCGTAAGACCATAGTTCCAGTAAGAAACCCCTTCAACCCAGCCGCCACAGGTATCAAAATTGTCAAAGTACCTGTTGATGGCTTGTACCACATAATTTACGATTTTTTCAAAGTAAACTTGATTTCTTCCAGCAAGAATCACTGCTGTTCCTATGGCTCCACAGCATACAGCGCACCAGTTTGAGTCATACCTTTTCGACCACAGGTAATCTTCTGGATGCTGATAAAATGGAACGAACACTCTTTTTTCAAGTTCATACAGGATTCTGTTTCTGATGTTCTGGTCAAGGTGGTCTCCAATCAATGCCAGTATTTCAGAAAGTGTTGCAGCAGTTGTTGATACAACAAGGTCAATGTATCTTTTTTCATAATTGAGTGTTTCAGGTAAATGTGCTGGTAAAGACCAGCTTGGTTCATTGCATGTGTCCCATATGTAGTCCTGAAGTTTCAACAGGTATTTCTGGTTTTTTGTCAGGTAATATGCCATTGCAAGAATGACCAGATTTCTTCTTTTTTCCCTGAATGACTTTTCATAAATGGCTCTATCGCCTGTGAGGTGAAACAATCTGAAATGGGAGTAAGGAGAAAATGGAATATCAGTTTCAATGATTTTTTTTGCTTCTTTGTTGAGATGGCTTTTTACCTGTTTTCTTACTTCGCCTGCTTTCAATACGACCTGTTTTTCTGGAACGATAAAATCAGAACTTTTCATTGTGCACCACCTCATAAAGGGCAATAATGTTTTCAAGTTTTGTGCTGTTATCAAGTTCAGTGGTTGAACCAATGAAATAACCAGGACCTGCTTCTTTTATTGTTTTCCTGCAATGTTCTTTTACCTGCTCTGTATCTCCAAATGCAAGAAGCTGGCTCATGTCAATACCACCAGCAAGAAAAATTTTATTTCCATATTTTTCCCTGATTTCTTTAATACTCATTCCTGCGACTGTTTCTATGGGATTGAGCCCATCAATACCTGCTTCGATCAGGTCATCCATCACATCCATGAGATACCCATCAGAATGAAAAAGACACTTGAATCCATGCTCATGCCAGGCATCATTGATTCTTTTTAATCTCGGGAAAAATTCCTTTCTCAAAAATTCAGGGCTATGCAAGAGTTTTTGTTTGCAGGCAATGTCTCCATAGGTAAGCACGCATGGAGAAAGTGATACATCAGCAACTGCATGACAGATGACAATATTTCTTCTTGTGTACTCTTCAAGGAATTCAGAAACAATACCAGGGTCATCTGCATAAACATATGAAAAAATTTCAAATCCCAGTCGCACTCTGATGTCATCAATTCCAACTCCATGCTGGGCAAAAAGATTGACAGTATCACCAATCAATGCCTGAGTTTTCAAGAAACTATCGTGATATTCTTTTCTGTAATCTACTGGATTTTGCTCAATGGCTTCTCTGTCTTTTTTGATGTTTACAATCCACTTTTTCAAAAATTCAATGGCTCCTTTTTCGTCTGAAAATGGCTTCTTTTTAATCCACCATGTTTTTTCAGAAGGACTTGCATGATGCACAAAACCATATTCATCTTCAATGTCCTGTTCTACAGTTGGTCCAAAACCAACGCTTCTTGTCATATCGAGAAGTTTGTTTACTGCTTTTGCCGCGATTTTCAGCAGTTTTTCTTCGGTTTCCGGATCTTTTGAAAGGTCAGGAAGTTTTTCTCCACTAAAATATTCAAAAGCAGCATCACAACGCAATAAGTCATAAATGGGAACCCGATCGGTTTCCTGAAAATTCATCGTTCTTTCGCATCTTTCTCTTTTTGTCATTTTAGCCATATGCAGGTGATTCAAAAATATAGCATCAACACATCCACTGTTTTCAAGGGTAGTTTCATAATAACGCCATTTTGCGACTTTTCAAATTTCAATGTGCCCTGTTCAATAGATTCAATCTTTGAAATTGTTTTTGCTGATTTGACATTTACTGCAATTTCTTTTTTCGGCTCTCCTGACCAGTTCAAAAGAACAACTGCAATGCCTTTTTCACTTTCAAGATAGCATCCCTCAATCATTGCTTGGGATATTTCAACAAATTTTTCAGCACCTGCAATTTTTGCAAATGTTGTGATGATTTTTCTCGCTGGCTCTGACCACCCTTGGGGAAGTTTCTTATAGTCAGACCTATCAGGGCTACTGTGATAACTGATACCTGGCCAGAAGCCCAATGAAAAGATTTTTCCTTTGCCATAAGAATTTTCAACCATAGCAGGAGAACCATTTTCAAATACAGCCAGCGGTTTTCCAGTAGTAGGCGTCAGAGAAACTGTTTGTAATTGTGCATAAACTTCTTCGGTTTCAAATACCGGGTCCTTTATTAGGATTTTTGTCTTTTTCAATCTTTCAATTTCCCATGGATGTGGACATGCAATTCTTTCAACAGAAACTGGTTTTATTCCAGTTAGCCGTGTAATGGTAACATTTGGTTCATTGTACTGGTCATAACTGCATGCTCCTGGTAGAAGTACAAGATGACCACCAGAATTTACCCATTCCACAATATTTTTTTGCGCCTTATCAGAGAGATTTGGTGCCGTGACATAAAGAACGGCATAATTGTTTTTCTTTAAAATTCCATCTTCAATGTCAAAATCATCAACAAAGTCAATCGGGTAATTTTGATGCGTGAGTGCTTCGTGCAGTCCATACAATTCTGCAATATATGCTGTTGCTTTTGCGTCAGAATCCCACACCTGGCTTGCCTGAGGCATAAGTATTGCCACTGTTCCATTCTTTGGTCTTCCTGGTGCAATAAGTTTTTCACTTTTTCCAAGAATTTTTATTCCTTCTGACAATGATTGGTACACCTGTTCTCTTTCTGACCAGCCATCAGCAAAGGCAAGCCCTGGTCCAAAAATGTAAGGATCTATGGCTTTTGCGCCATGGCCCACAAGAGCCATAATTTTGTATTTTCCACCTTCTGGAACTCTACCACCGGTTGTATGGCCAACAATATAGCCACCGTATTCAATTCCACCTTCTCGCGCCGCACACCTTAAAAGGTCTCCGTACATTGACCAGTTCTGTGCAGAACTATCGCCAAACCAGTCCTCTGTCCAGATACAGGAAACTGCCTTTTTCCTTCCAAGATCAAACCAGTCAGGAAGTCCCATTCCAGCGTCAGGACCAGAATCCCAGTTGTTTGCAATTTTCTGTCCAGGGGAAGGCCTGAAAAATAATCCGGGCCAGTTGTTGAGATTTGTTGTGGTCAGAATTCCAGGATGATATGCCCTCTGAAAGGCTTTTGTTGCTGCAGCAAAGGCATTGCTTAAGGACTCTACGAAAAATCTTGTTGTCCAGAAAAATAGTTTTCTATCTGCAAGAGTGACGGGCTCACTCAATTTCATTGGAAATACTTCATCCCAGGAATTTTTTCCAAATGTCTGGGGTGTAAATGCTTTGGATTTCAGATAATTTCTGAATACACCAAGTCGCTCAGCATCTTTTTTCACTTCATCAATTTGATGCGGGTAATACCAGCCAGGTTCATCAGCCATGTGGAAAAGTACCATTTCTTCGTCTTTCTGTCCCATATTTGAGAAACTTTTTTTCAAACCAACCAGCCAGTTATCAAGGTACTGGTCAGTGACCATTGAGGTGTTGTAGTCAAAATAAGAAGGCGGATTGTACACTGCTGCACGAAATTTGTTGAATCCATATTTTGCTGCCTTCTGCCTGATTTCTTCTGGCGGGATATTTCCCCAGTTCCATATTTGAATGGTGTTGTGTCCGAGCATTGAAAGAATGTTTAATCCGTCTTCAAGGGTTTGCTCTGTTGTGTCAAGGCTGATTAAGCCATTTGCGACAATAATTTCCTTTGGTTTTTCTTCATCCTTCAATGCATACTTTTTTGCGTATGCAAGGTATTGTTTGAATTTGTCAATACTGGACTGGATTAAATCAGCAAGTTTTTCTGGTTGGTCAAGTCCGTATCCTGGCGCAAAAATACTGATGGTGTTTCCGCGTGTTTCAATGGTAAAACTCTTAAGTTTCTGAATGTTTGAAGTATCTACTTTTCTAAATTCAAATTCAACAAGTGCCTTTTTCACTGGTGCGCCTGTCATTTCGCATACAATTCTTGTAATGCCTGTTGTGTCTTTCAGCTGTGTATCGAGATTTATCCAATCACTCGAAGACCCTGTTCCTATGAATCCAAGATTAATTCTGCCTTTATCTGTGGACAGAGCCATATGTATTCCACAAGTAGGATTTCCTTTTTTGTCCAGAGGAACAACTTCAAGAATGGATGGATATGTTCCAAGAAGAATTGCGCTTCCATCAGGAAGTGGAAAAATTTGAGATTTACCATTTCCAGTTGTTTCCCAGACATCAGGTTCACCCTGCAAGAATCCTTTTTCATCAAGATTCCACACAAATACCTGCGGTGCTCCCCAACCCACCTCATACAATTTCTGTCTGTCAAGAGATAAACAGATGTCCCATGGGCTGTTGTATTTGTTTCTTGTAGGATAAAATTTTGGCTGCCCTTTTGGGTCTCCCTTTTCGTCAAGTTCAAAGACCATGATACCTGCTTCATTTTTCCCTGGATTTTCAAGCATTCCAGATAAGTATAGCTTTGATCGTTTTGTATCAACAACCATTCCATAAATTAAACTTCTTTTTGTCTCAGAAACAAATCCATCAGGAAATCGCTTCGGAGTTTCTGACATCAATTTTCCGTCTTTGCTGATATCCCATATCGTAAGATTTTGATTTTTGTTGTACTGGCTGGCTACGTAGAGTTTGCCTTTATTTGTGTCTATGGCAGCAGCAATGTCATAGGTAAGTCCTGACACACGACAGAATACTGGGCTTTGTGGCTCCTGTTTTTGCAGGCAGCCAATGACATAAAGAATTTTTGCTTTATTATTGAAAACAAGATACGTAATTGGCTTAACCCCTGATTGAAGATTTTCTCCTTCAGAAGAAGGAATCCCTGAACTATCAAGTGTTCTTATTGCAATTGTTCCATCTTTTCTTGCCGCATACAGGATGTTTGATGTTTCATCAATTGCAATAGGTCCCTGTAATTCCTGGCATGAAACAGAAACAAGTTTGGTGTCTTTTGGCGAATAAACATAGATGCTGTTGTCTCCAGCAGAATACACTTTACTAAATTTCTGGGAATAAATGAACTTGAAGTACTTTTGTTCAGGACCAATATTGATTGTCTTAAACGCTGTAGGTAGTTTTGCATCTGATTCAATGGATTTTAATGTTGTTCTTATTTCCAATCCCTTAATTCTGTTTCCAAGAAATCCCCATCCAAGGTGTGCTGTGGCAACTGCAATAGATGGAAAACTTCCCATACACTGTACGTTTTCCCTTATTAATTTTTCAGATTCCCTAACAACAGTAATCTTTCCATCAGGAGTCAGTTGAATTTCTTTTAGAATCACACCATCAGAAACGATTTTGCCTGTGATGGCATCAGTAAAACTTGAAGATGCTGCAACAATCACTCTGTCTGGATTATCAGAATTAGCAACTGCCTGCACAGGAAAATTTTCAACAGTCACGACATCCTGCTGGACATTACCTGAGCTGTCAAGAAGATAGTATGAGAGATTATTATTTGGACCTTTGAAAAATATTGCTTTTCCTGTGAGTGCGCAGAGCATGTATTCTTGAGGTCCGCCTGATACTGTGTAGGAACGTGGATTTCCGATTGCGCCATTTGCGTCAACATCACAAACCTGAAGAATGGATGGATATGTTCCAAGATATACTTTTGTTCCTTCAGCATTAAAGTGAATAGAGTACTTACCATTTCCTGGCACACTGTATGCCACTGGTTGAGATATCGGGTTTCCTTCTGCATCAAGGACTGTTGCATAAACACCAGAACCACCCCATCCAACGAGATACAATCGATTAAATTTCGGATGCATCGTAATTGCTGCAATGTGTTTATACGGGTTTCCGCTTTCAAAAGCCATTGGTTTTCCTGTTGGTTCTCCCTGTTCATTCAAATGATACATCACAAGGGATTTTGTGAAATTTTCAAATCCCTTGACTCCTGCTACGGCCACACCAAGAAAAAGTTTGTTGTGTTTTCTGTCAAGATAAATTGCTGTGACTGAACTCCATCCACCAGGTGGAAGTGGATATGGCATCGGATCAGGATGGTCAGAATATTTTCTTGGTTTGTCTTTCACAGTGCCATCATCGTTCAAATCATAGACGAGAAGTCCCTTTCTTTCAGGGTCATAGGAATAGGTTCCTGCGTACAGTTTCTTTTTCACAGGGTCTGCCACCACGCAGAATATATTTGCTCCATTTGCATCTGAAGAATGCAGAATATTGAATATCAATTTTGCTGGTTGTTTTTCAGCAGAACAAAAAGCAACAAAAATCAAAATTGCCACAAAGCTAATAATTTTGCTTATCTTCATTTTCCTCCCTTATAGCGCTTTAAAATAATTGAGAAGTTTGCTGACATTTTTTCCTGTGTTTGACTTTGCCTTCCAGAGTTCTTCAGGCATATTGACAACCGGCGTCATTTCAGGAAGAGAAATTCTGCAGTTTCCATTTTTTTCAAATTCAATAAAAGACCATGTTTCATATAAAATGAAACCGCTGAACTTTTCGTTTTCATAAATTTTCACAAACTCGTCTGCAAGGGCGTCGTTGTTCCATACATATCGGTTCACAGTCAAAGGAATTTTGTGTTGATAACATTTTTCAATCATTCTACTGGCAACCGGGTCCTGACCAAAGATTTCTGAAAAAGGTTTTGCAAAAATCCGCAGTACTGCCTGATCCATGATGTGCTGCTCAATCCATGTTTCCCATTCAAAATCGATGTTTGCAGGAAATGCCAGTTTCCTTCTGCCTGGTCTCTGAGAATGGTGTCTGAACCAGTCAACATTGAGATTCACCCTGACTTTCTTTCCATGAGAATGGATAAGAGTACTAGCTTTTTTCAAGAATTCTGAATATGCCTGGGTTCTGACTTTTGATATTTCAGAAAGAATATCATTGTGCGGGTCTATTTTTTCAAGCACAACATCATTGAATCCATAGTCCTGTGGTGTATCTGTATGGCAGGAATGGTTTTCAACCCTGAATTCTATTCCATCAACTTCGGCATCTATCATTTCCTGGATACATGATAGCCAGAATTTCTGAACATCTGGTTCAGTTTCGCACAGCCCACCAGGAAGATATAAGTTTCTTCCGCGACTGAATGCAATAAAACCCTGAGCTTTGCTCTGGCCTTTCAGATGGAATTTTTTTGCGCCCTCCATAATTACCTGGTTGTCCTGTGGATGATTTGGCAGGTCAAGATATGTCAATTCAGGCCCTCTTCCAGTATCAAAACACAGGCCGTAGTTACGAAAATTCTCCCATTCAGGAAACCAGATTGCAGTACCTGTGGCATAAACTCCTGGAATTTCTTTTCCTTTATCATTAAATGCTGTGAAAAGGCAATCCCAAACGTGCGCAAAGTCCGCGTCTGTTGATTGAAAATTTGTCGTGACAAGGATGTATTTGTCTTTAAGCGCAAAGTTTGAAAGAATGAAACTTCTTACTGGTTGATTTTTCCGTGTGATAAGATTTCCATAAACATCATAAACATCTTTTTTTGATGGCTCAATGATTTCCTGGAAGGTAAAATCAATCTCATTTTTCCTGTATTTGTAATTGAGATTGCTTGTCCAGATTTCAAGATTTTCTTTTTTTATTCTTGTAGGCGAATCATCCTTTTTTGTCAGTTTTATGGTGATAATTACTTCGTTTTCTATGCCATTCCACACATCATCGGTTCTTCTTTTTATTCTGAGATGCGGATTTTTGACAACAAAAGGGTCAATCCATGAGAGATAACCTCCAATTCTGTATAATCTTCCCCACAATCTTGCCTGCATGGAACCCTCTGGAAAATCGCCAGAAACACCTGTTTCATATGGTTTGAAATATGCATAGATCTCCATCCCGTATTTATGCGCTGCTTCTGTTGCTACCCTGAGTGGATTTTCAAGAATTTCAATTGTTTTTGCATAATAACCATACTGGTTCATGTCATAAAGAATACTCGGATCGTTTTCAATCCCTGGCATTAAAAAGCCGCCATGCCCATCTCCGTAATATCCCCAGATCACTCTTTTAATACCATTTTGGGCAAGAAGTTTCATAAAGTTATCAATATGAACCCTTGTTAGCGGGCATGGCGCACTCAGGGCATCGTCAGGAAAATCAACAAGTGCTTCAATAACAAAATCCCTCATTAATTTCCTTATTTTGGTGAATAAAGAAATAATCTTGATGTAAGGCCTGCTGACTGTTGCGCAGCATTGAAGCCAGTGTGAATCCTGATAGCAATAAGATTTGTTTTTCCAGGGATGATGGCATCTGTGACATCCATATTGATTTCATTTGGTCTTTCGTAGGCATCCCTGTAAGGTCTGTGACCGACCAATTTTCCATTGACCCATACCCACGCTTCTGTTTCTACTGCTGGCGCATAAAGGAAAATTCTTTTTCCTTTTGCCCAAGACGGTACATTGACATTGGTTCTGTACCAGATTACGCCCATATATGGATATCCCTGACTATCGCAGTATCCCTGACCATAAAATGGAATTGTGGTGGAAATACTTGTCCACTTAGAGTCATCGAATTCTGGCAGATACCATCCCATGTATCTTCCATCATCTCGAACATCAAGAGAAAACTTTACCTTTTCAGGAAGCACAGCAATCATTTCTCCTGTTTTTCCTGTTGTCATGTCAGCAAGTTGCTGGTAGTATTTTGCCCTGGCTGATGCTGCCCAATAATAGTATCCGACATCATCTCCACCTCTTGCAGGATTTGGGTCAAAATAAAATCGACTCAATTTCGATGCCTGTGCTCTAACATCAAGCATTCTCTGTGCCTGCCTTGCTGCTTCTGCAAAGTCACACTTCCATTCGGCCCTGTGCATTTCCATAAATGCTTTGAGGTTCTCAAGGACAATTCTGTCAGCAAAAACATGCTCTTTGTGCACTTTTTCTTTTGCCAGAGATTCTGCCTGCTTGATGTACTTTTCCAGTTTCTCAATTAACTGGTCTGAATACACATAAGGAAGAATTCTGTCTTCGTGTCCAAGCCATGGGGTTTTTTCCATTGTGACTTCAAGTTCTTCCCAGAATGCCTTTGCAGGTTCAGCAGCAGGTCCGTACCAGTTTGTGAAGAATTCGTCCATCAATGCCTTGGCATCCAGATCAGCATCCCACATCATCCTAGCGTAGAGATAAGTGGGAAAGATGCCTGATTCAATCCTGATTGTTCTTCCTTCATTTGAAAATCCAACAACCCCCCACTTCTTATATAGTGGCATGTCATGCATGTGTTTGTGCGCAAGAGGAATAGGAGCACCGCAACCAGCAAGCATATAATACATGTAGTTGTACATATACACATTTTTATACATTGATGCCCACTGTCTTATCATTTCTGCCTGCCTCAATGTTTGCCATGATAGAGGATTATCATACGCATGAATTGTGTCGCACCATATTGCGGCAAACATTATCCAGATTTTTGGGTCAGGTGTAATACCCTGGGGAGGAACATTCCGGTTTGCATAACCATTTGTTGTGATGATGTGGTCAGGGAATTCTTTATAAACTTCCTTTGCAACTGCCTGTATCCATTCCATCCATTCTTCGGTTGTGCTCATGTCTGATGGAACACCAGCTCTGCCGCCAGTATCAGGAAATCCTAAATTTCTTTTCAAAGTGCCAGGGCTATAGTCCCTTGGATAACCGTCATCAGCACCAATTCCATAGGATGTGACATCAGGATTTTTTCTGAAAAATTCCTTGATTTTTTCAGCCGCATATTTCACTGATTTTTCACTTGTTAAATTTGGCATTCCAGGGTTTGGATTTCCCTTTTCATCCTTTCCAAAAACTTCTGCGTATTCTGGATTATTAATTTCTGATGCAGGTGGAAGTACACTTCTTACTGAACTATCCCTGGGAAGCATCACAAAATCTAAAATTGGGTTCATCATATTTCTGATTTTCCATCTGTATTCCTGAATTCTTAAATCAGAAGCAAGTGGTCCCCACCAGTTTCTCATTTTGAAATCTGGTTTTTCAAGGACGTTCATATTCGGCACAGTAATTGTATCTTTTTTAGGAACAAACTCACCGTATTCACCCGGCATATACCAGCGCACTCCAAGTCTGTGAAGGAAGTTTGCGACAGCGTACTCGGTTCCATGGTAATATGGTTCATCATTGCCTGCAAGAACAAGTGTATTTCCCTGACAGATGATTACAAATCCTTCTTCATCTCTTGTTGGCGTAAGACCCGAAGGAATTTTTTTATCAAATTGTTTTGTGTAATTGCTTCTTCCAACAAGAATCACATTGCCTGTAATCTGCTGATCATCAGAAACAATCGGAAGTTTTGCTCCTGTCATTTTTTCAATGTAATCCTGCAAATCCTTTGCTGCTGCGGCAATTTTGTTTGGAGCTGGTTGAGGATACCAGAATGTTTGTTCAGTTGGTTCTGTTGGCACTCCCATTGCACTTTTTGAAATCACAATTGTTGCCTTTGGCACGGCCTTCTCAACAATCGTCATGTCAGCAAAACTTATGCATGCTACTGCCATCATCAGCACTGAAAATAATACTGTCACTTTCATCTTTTCCTCCTACTGTTGGTAAACAGGATGAACAAAACTCCATCCATAAAGTTTTGCCTTTTTCATCCAAAACCTGAACCTGATTGGTCCAGCAAAAGGAAACTTCATCACTGTTTTTGGACCTGGTCCAAAGGTTACAGGTATATCCACTTCATCCACATAACCTGTGATGAGATGAATTTCATCAAGGTGAGCATCATTGATCTTTCTTCCATAAATATCGTCAACTTCCACCCTAATATAACCATCTTTTTCAACCTTTGCGTTGATACAGAAACTACCACCTCCCTCCCATTCAACTGGACTTGTTAACAGTTCACCTTCTATTTCTCCTGCCTGGTAAAATACCCATCTATCCCTTTTTAATGTTATCAGGTAAATCTCATTTGATTCGAGAAGCTGTTTTCTGTTTTTCACACTTCCATTGATGTCTGCGACAGCAATTTCGTGATGCCCATAAGGAGTATTGCTTGTGTAAAAATACATAGTATCTTCAACATCAATAGGAGGAGAACCAAAAGGTACAGGAAGTTTTCCCCTGAATCCTTCTGGCTTATCGTCAGCAATGAATGGTTCTCTTAAAGGCTCCCGTTTCCAGTTGATGCCATCACTGCTGTGAACCAGTTCGTTTGTAAAAATTCCCTTTACAGCATCATAAAACCATGTAAAGGCAATATAGCAACTGTTCCTGATGAATGGAGAAATTCCCTGAAATTGTTTATTCCGTCCTCGTGCGCCTCGCATACCAGGCTCATCAAAAACTTCAAGTCCAGGAGCATCAAGTTCATCTGTGTCAAGAACAACTTTTGGAACTGTCCAGTGAATCAAATCTTCACTTTCACACCTTGCAATTTTTCTATTTGCATGCCTGTCCATCCCACAGTGTATCACTGGTCTAAGGTAACATACATATTTTTTTATGTTTTCGTCGTAAAGCAAAATATTTTGAGTATCAGGAGAACCAATGATTACAGGACTTTCAGGCCATATAGTCCAGTGTATACCATCATCACTATCAGCAATGCAGATACCGCCGATTACATCAATAGGAAAATCAACATACAAACCCGTAAATCTTTTTCTTGCACGTGGGTGTGGGGTAATTTCAGCGTCAAGGATACACATTCCAGCAGGGCCTCCCCAGCCAGATACAAATCTTCCATTGATATCTTTCATTTTTGCATGAACAACAATATTGGGATGGTCTTTATAAATTGGGTCTTTTGCAATTTTAAGGTCTGGCTTTTCCCATGCAATTCCATCATGAGAATAGGCAAGTGCCATGGGTGTTTCACATCCCACCATATCTTTTTGAGGGTCTCTTGTAATAAACACTGTATACCACATTCTCCAGAGTCCACTTTTATCCCTCAGTACTGAACCAATTCCTTCACCTGGTGAGACAACTGGTTTTTTGTGTGGGAATTCTGGAACTTCAAGGGCTCTTCTGAGATGGAGGGTATCTTCAACAAGTCGTTCATCAATCAATGCAAAAGTTTTCCTTTCCATATTATTCCTCCACGATAAAAACCACCCGTTCGCCTTCAACAGTCAGTGTAACTGGAAAATTTGCTTTCCTGGGTTTTTCAAATGCCTTATAAATTATACATCTATTCGGACCGGAGTGAACAAATTTGATATTTTTTGCTATAACCGTGTCTGGAAGGAAATTTCCCAGTATCAATGTCTTTTTACCTGTTTTTATTGATTGAAAAAGAGTCCATCTGCAATGAGGATGATTTTCAAACTCTCCTGAAATTTTCACCTGCTTGATGCTATTACAGAAAATGCCTTCAGAAGCATCGATTACCTTCCCCATTGAAACCATGTCAAAAAGTTTTCTTCTTATTTTGTTAATTTCTCTGATATACTCCATGAGTTTTCTCATGGGAGGATAGTCAAGGTCCCTGTTGTAATTACCAGGACCGATCAGAATGTGACAACCACCAAGCACCGCTTTGTTAACCTTGTTGTAATCAAAGGGTTGTTCCACTCCATTTGAAAGGACCCTGTTTGGGAAAACTGATTTCAATGCATCAGGTTCGGTTCCCCACCATGAAACCTCAGAATAACTCATGATTCTATCCCAGCCGCCTTCATATGATATACAGAAATCAGGATTAATCGATTTACACACATCAAAAAGTTCCTCAAGAAATTTTAAAATACCTTCGTGGTGTGCTCTATCAGGAGAAGACCGCGTTAGCGCAGGATTGAAATCCATTGGTGTATTGAAAAACTTGTCTATGTGGAGTCCATCAGCACCAATTTCAACAAGTTTCTTAAAATAATTGATCAGAAGTTTTCTTACTTCTAAATGGCATGGATTCACCTCGACAAATGGGGTTCCAGTCATAAACCGTGTTCTTGCGCTTAATGTGCCCATCCCCCAGTAATTGCAAATAAAATATGGTACACCATGTGGGTCAAGGATAACATATTTATTAAATTTTTCCTTATACAATTTTGTTGTCATATCAACTGGCTGACAGTTTACGAAAAAACTTACCTTGATTCCAAGTTTGTGACAGGCCTCTATCCCTTTTTCCAGGTCCTTGTATGTTCCGAGGCGGCTGTCTGGTTCGTAATAGGGATAACCTCTATCGTGTCCACCAATCTGCCACCCTGCAATCATAATATGTTTTACATCGTATTTTGCACAGATTTCAGCAAGTCGCGGGATATCTTTGAATGTATAGTTAATATTATCTTCAGGAAGCATAAACATCTGATGATAAAACGATGTTTCTTTCCGTATCCAGGTGGAGCCAGGCTTTATGATTTTGAAATGCTTCTCAAACCATTTTCTGTAAATCTGTCCTGAATCCTGCCAGTTGCCATTGTGTATTTGTAAAACAATTTTTGATGACACAAATTTTTCATCTGGCTTTGTGTAGGGAACATGAACCCAGTTAAGAACAATTCCTGATGGAAAATTGTTAATTTCATCCTGTCTTGGCCAATTTCCATAAGGTCTCATTTCACCAGAGCCAGGTTCCAGGGATAATCTGATGATTTTTACCCTCGGGGTTTCTTCAAGAGCCGCAAAATAAATGGCTTTGTTCAAAATTCTATTATAAAGGCTAATCCATGGCATACACAAAAACCCTGGATATGAAAACGTATGCTCTGGTGAAAGACATCCAAGGGTTTGACCACGCGTGTTTCCAAAATCTGAAAATATTTTCTGATGCCACGGTAAATTTCCAGTCGGAATTAAAATTTCTGTTTCCTTTTTTTCTTTCCCTTTTCCGATACCGTGAAGACCGCCGATGAAGGCAAACCATACTTCAGCTATCTGATATTGAGTATGATTCGTTGACTGACAAGTAAAAATTATTTGCGTGTTTTTTAATAAGATGCTCAATGTGAAATCAATATCAAAACATCCCCTTTCATTTTTCAACGGTGCAGCCCAGTAAAATTCTACAGAAGATTTTGTTTTTCTGATTTCTGGCTGATGTTGATGAATGCCATAAATGTAGTTACATTCATAATCAGATAGTGGCAGAAGAATTCTAAACGATTCAGAAAGCCTCTGGTCAGAAACAAGGGGTAAATTAGAAGATTGTTCTGTAATTTGCTGAATACTTCCATTTTCGGAATTGATTTCAACGCGATAAAATTTGTTTTCAATCACTAACTGTTTCATATTGTGAAACTATAAATCTGGCTGTGCTTCATTGCCAGTTTCAGCATCAATCGTTTTCCTCTTAATTGAGATAAATCTTTTTTTCCGCGCCATGAAAGAGTATGACAAATGTTATCTCCTGTAAAAACATCAAAGTCCTTTGCAGAAAATCCTTCAATGAGTTTTCCTTTTGGGTCAAACCAGTATGGTTCAGCAAGTTCAGCGATTATGTAACCACCCTGTGTTGCTGCATTGATGGAGATGGTGTCACTTTGAAGAATAAATGGTCGTGTGATGAGGTTTCCCATCTGTGAACCAGCGTCGAGCGAAACAAATCCATCCATTCTGAGTTTTGTACGATATACCCACGTCGGAGAAATTTCTGGTTGCGCATTATGAGGACAATCTGAATGCGCATTCACATAAAGATAAATGTTATCATCATAGATCACTGGTTCCTGACCAGGAAAGACCATGTAGCCGCCCAATTTTCCTTTTTCTTCTGTTTCAATAAATTTTGGTCTTGCAGGATGCCTTTCCCATTTTATGCCGTCTCTGCTCCAGCATAGTTCAATGTCTATTGTTTCATACATGTCATCATCAAAAATCCAAAGCATTCCAAAATATGCGTTTGCATATTTAAAAACGCTGATACCATAGAAGTCGTTGGTATCAAGTTCATCCGGCGTCAGAATGACCTGTGGTTCACTCCAGTGTTTTAAGTCCTTGCTTTCAGAATATGTGACTCTTCTTCTTTGATTTCCTTTTCCATTGTCCCAGCCCACAGCAGCAGTATGCCAGCCACGCATATAAAGCATATACACACCTTTTTCATCATTATACACGCAGGCATTATTACAATCGCTTTCACCATGGATGACTGGTTTTGTGTCAGTATATTTCCAATGGATACCATCAGGACTGGTGGCAATATAGATACCTCCTATTGTATCACTATACCAATCCCTATTAACACCAATATACCTTTCACTTTCATCTCTGTCAGGTTGATATAATATGGTGCTATTGACAACATCACTGTAACCCTTAAAACAGATGTTTGTTCCAGGATAGATGTTAAGATCCGGTCTGTGCCAGTTGATTCCATCATTGCTTTCAGCATAAGAGAGAAAAAATGGTTGTGGTTCGCCCACATTTCCATACTTACTTCTTCCAAGATTCTTTCTTATTTTTTCAGCGCGATGGTCATAAGCAATATACCACATACGCCAGAGATGTCTGTCTTTATCAATAATAGTTTTACCTGCAATGACTCCTGTTTCCCACTCTTTTTCTGGAACCATAACAGGTTTTTCAGGGTCTTTTTTTGGTTTGTGGATGGTTCTTTTCAA
>JAKPDB010000135.1 GCA_029552985.1 bacterium | reverse complement strand
AAGTTGATTGATGTATTCTGAGTAGTTTTTACTGGTTTTGTACTGGTATATTTCCCGATACGCCATTTCATACCTTTCTTCCGGGGAATTATCTCGTTTTCCTGCAAGGACATACACAATAAATTTATCTGCGCTTTTTATGATGACAGGATCCCCCTGTCCGGCATTCTGGATTTGAGAAAGTAATGATGGGTCAATACGACTGATTTCTAACCATCCTGTGGATTCCATGTCTGCCATCAATTCGTTTTTATCTTTATGTTTCGTAATAAAGCTTTCTGCTGCCTGATTGCTATCAAAACTTTTTTTCAGAAGAAGAACCTGTTGTTTCTGTGGTATTTCAGCCATTTTTCTCACTACTTCAAAAGGAGAAATAGAAACCCTGCTTTGAATTTTAGCAACAAGTTTTTCCACCATAATCTGCTCTGTAATAATTTCTTTATACTGGTCCACTGTAAGACCATTGTCTTTAATAAATTTCAGGAAATCAAGTCCTTTTTTCTGCCACTGGTCAAGAATAAAAGTAAACCTGTTGTTCACCTCGTCTTCTGTAACTGGAATATTTTCTTTTTTTGCCTGAACGATAAGCAGGTTTTCTTCAATCAACTGTGATAGGGCTTCTATATAAGAAAGATTGCGCGCCTGGGCTCTTTCTATAACATCATTATTCCAGATAATTCTATTTCCAACGATTGCTATGCTTTTATCTTCAATACCAAACACACTGTTAACGAGACAGCACATTAGAAAAAAAATTACATATTTTTTCATTATAGATTTTTTAGTTTATCGTTGAATCTGATAATTTTTGATTCGTTTTTTATCTGATTGATATATGTATTGAGGAGCTGACTCCTTTTTTGATTTATTAAAATTTGCTTGATCGTTGGAGCGGCTTCTTCAAGCGTTTGCAGGTGTGAGGATTCTTTTTCGCCTATTTTGATAATGTGATAGCCCTGGTCAGTTCTTATTACCTTTTCAAGAACCTGATTGGGTTTCATGGAAAACAAAATTTCTTCAAGTTCTGGTGTCAGTTGTCCTCTTGATATCATACCGAGGTCTCCACCTTTGTCCTTTGACTGACTGATTGACTCGGTCTTTGCTATTTCAGAAAAATCTTCGCCGCTGGACAATCTATTGAGGATATTTCTTGCTTCATCTTCTGTGGAGACAACAATTTCATAAAGATGAATTCGTTCTGGCATAAGGAAATCTTTCAGGTTATTATTATAATAATTTTTGATTTCGTCCTGTGAAATTTCTGCTTTACTCAGTACCTGATCAGTAAGGAATTCTTTGATTAACAGTTCTTTTTTATATTCCTCAACGGCTTTTTTTATTCTTTTGCTATAGTTTCCTTCAAATTTTTTTGCCTTTTGCATCAACAATTTTTCTCCAATAAAATCTTCAAGCGCCTGCTGTGGTGCTTGCTTGACATATTCCTGATAAAATTCAGGATATGTTGATATTTTTTGCTTCAGGTCAGACAAGGTAATGATTTCTCCATTTATAATTGCAACTGCATTTTTTTTCAGATATGCTCTATACCCGTAGTATGCAGCAACCGCTAATACAACAATAACTACCACACCAGAAGTGAATTTTTTCCTTTTTTTTCTATCAGCAAAGTAATTCTTTATTTTCATCCAGTAATTTTTAGAACAACTCTTTATCTTTTCTTTAATTTTCACAATTGTCTCCTTTCAAGTATTTTATGTCTTGTCCTATCGTATATGACACGATATTTTGTTTCTGCTTTTATTTCTTTGTTTGTTATTATACCATTGTTGTCTGAATCCTGCACCTTTTGAGATACTACCAAGATTTTGAAGACATTTGCTCTTACGGTAATAAGATTTGCAATTACAGAAATAACCATCTCCTTTTCATCCTCTGTGTCTATCCATCGGTTTTTATTATCATCAATGAAATTGTTGCCATATTTTGTCATCTGTTTGTTCAAAGGGTCATTTAATTTGCCAACAATATCAGAAACATCTTTAAACGGTCGAGCCATCACAATTTCTCTTGCAATATCTGTGTCAACAAGCGGAAGACATTGAAGAACCAAAGAGTTCGCAGTATTGATATTAATTCTGCCATAAACAGGGTCCTCTGGTTTTTCAGCAACTGTAAAAACATCCAGGAGTTTCTTATCGTGTGTCTTCCATAAATTGAGGGTTTCCCACTGACTGCCTTTATGAATAAAAGAAAGTTCTGCTGGAGAAGAAAATGGATGGTTTTTCACCCTGAAGGAAGAATCCCAGTATAAAAATTGATTTGCCACATTGAATTCTCCGCCTGCCATTGGAACAAATGTAATATTCATTCTTCCTGGAGTTTGATTGTCTGTAAACCATTGTTCAATTCTCGGGTCATTTTTCTGCCTTGATTGTTTGCCTGGTTTATCTGCTCCATAATCTGTTTGTTCAATGAGATGATTTTGTTCATCCAGTAGATACATTTTTCCGTTTAAGGAAAGCGTGATTTTAAAAATTTTTGCAAGGATTGAAAAAACATTTGCAAGTTCATTGCAATCAAAGTTCATAAAAAGAATTGGCTCAAACTGGTCTGCGTTCATAGGTTGTTTCATCGGAATTAACAATGGAAGCACCAGGGGACCTGATTGCGTGTATATAATGACAATTTTCCATTTAATTGAATCTCCAATAAGATAGTAAGAGTGTGGTTTTATTACAGTTCCAGACGGGATTTTTATACTGTTTGGCATCACAGAACTCCAGAATTGGGTGATTTTTGAAATATCAGATGGATTTTTCCCATTTTGTATTTCATCCATGGTATCTGTTGAATTGGTATTCAAACTTCCTATGTCAACCGAAGGAAGAAGAACCATGCCTCCTTTGATTGTCCATCCACCAATATCAACGGGTTGGTCATATGGATTAAAAATTTCAATAAAGTTTGATCCGAGTTCTTCAAGAATAACAACAGGAATACCCCCTTTTAAGAATGTTTTATCAATTCTTAATTCAGGCATGGGTTCAACTTCATTGATATAAGGGGTTTTTTCAATCCCTATAAAGCGTCTTCCGTCTGTAGTTTTTATAACAGTCGGGATATTGTCCCTGTCTCGATAGTCAATAATGTTTAATGCAATTTGAGTTGCCTGGTCTTTTTCATAACCCAACTCTGTAAAAATAGAGACAATTTGAGATAGCGTTGCTTTATTGATATTGATGCGCAGGTAATTTTCTGCGTCAATGTTCAAATCATAACTGTAGGTGGTGATGTGTTGTTTAATGGAATTAAACAATGTATCTGTAATGCCTCTGACCATTTTCACGTCTTCAATAACGAAAAATGGTCTATCATCGCCAAAGGGTTTTACATGATTGAATTCGTCTGGCTCATCAATACCTTCATCGTTTTCATCAATGATACTGTCGCCATCATTATCAATACCGTCACTTGAAACTGTAGCATTATCATTGTCATCATCAATACCTTTTTTCCCGTTAGCGCCATCCTGACCTGCTCTGAACAAAACAATATCATTTGCAACAGCATCGCACATTCCAGGGAAAAAACGAATTTCAAAGGTTGTCCAGCCCTCATTAAAACCATGTTTACCGTTTTTTGAGATATTGCCAGTGTAATTGATATTAATGCAACCACTTTCATCTGTGACCAACACTGCATATCTTGCAACAGTTTTCTTTCTAAAATTTTGTACAGGAAAAAATTTGCTTTCTGGTATTCCATCCTGGTCTATGTCAATATCAGTGCCTGAAAATTTTGCATGCCATTGTTCATCGTAACCATCGTAGTTATTTGTGTCATTTTTTAATTCCCAGATTGCCTGCTCTATGCCAATTTTTGCCGCATGCATTGAATGGGTTTTTGAAAACAACAAGAATGACGATTTTTCCCATTGCCCGAATATGATGAGCAATCCTGTTGTTATTACAAATAGAACAAGGACAATTCCAATCGCAAAAATTAAGGCAACACCTTTATTTAGCCATCCAGATTTCTTCACTGAATCCCTTTTCAATGTTTTT
>JAKPDB010000127.1 GCA_029552985.1 bacterium | reverse complement strand
GCGCATCCTGCTGGTTTCCAGTATGATTCCATACACCAGCCATTTTTTCCATCCTTAATGTCGGCACCGGGTAGTTTCCAGTCAGGTTCAATCTTTGTGGCGTCAAAACACTCCTGAAAACCCATTTGAATGGATCGTCGTGCTGTATCCTGTCTATGCCCGGGACATTTTTTAACAAGCCAGTTTTTTCTTTTCGTCCCGATATCAATGCCTGCAATGTTTCCGGAAATCAGTAATCCTGCACCACCAGCATAGATTGAATGAAAAGTTCCAATACCTGGTTGATGTACAAGCACTGCAAGAACATTTTTTCCTTTTCTTAAATATCCTGCAACATCAACCCTGTCAAAAACATAATGTTCTGGATAGCCCCTTGCTGGTCCAAAGCACACAAAATTGCCATTTACATAAAGTTTATATCTGTAATCAGCAGTAATTTTTATTTCTGCTTGCGATGGAATTTTACTTATTTCAAATTCCTTTCTCGCCATCATGTAAACATTCAAATCATCATAACCCGGTGTTTCATACCAGACCCATCCGCATTCATGAAATTGCTCTGTCATTGTTTCTCCTGGTGGTGTTCAAAATTCTTGTAAATTATAGTATACTACATTAAAAACAATTTTGTATTACTTCATAGCCGGGCGGTTGAGAAAAAGGGACGGAAAAAAAGATAACATATTTGATGCTACATTGCTATTTCCGTTCACGGGCAGGATTGGATCGTGAGGGGGTAAAAATGGAAAAATTTTGCAAAATGGCGCCTGTGCGGGTAAATCCAGTGATAAGACATCCGTCTGAAAAATTCATTGATCTTGGCGGACAATGGCTTTTTACGCTTGACCCGAAGGATATTGGAATCAATGAAAAATGGTATGCTAATGAAAATGCTTTTACATCAAAGATATCTGTGCCCGGGTCATGGCAGGGACAGGGCTTTGGAGATGATTCCCTTGATGAAGTGTGGGATTTTCGAATAAAGGCACGTGTTTATAGGGCTACTTATCATGGCACTGGTTGGTATGGAAAGACTTTTAGAATTCCTGAACAATGGGCAAACAGGAAAATCTGGATTTATTTTGGTGGTGTTCATCCTTTTGCAGAGATATGGGTTAATGAAAAATACATTGGTTCTCATTCAGGGCCATTTGTTCCATTTGCATTTGATATCACAGATGTTGTTGAACTCGAAAAGGACAACTTTGTTGCAGTAAGAGTTAGTGAGAAAAACAGATGGCTCGGACTTGCGCTGAACTGGAATGGATACTGGTCAGGACTTTATAGAACAGTGGAACTTGTAAGTACTGGAGACGCATGGATTGAACACTGCTGGATACATCCTGACCCTGTTGATAAATGTTTGAATTTCATGATAAAAATAGGTGGTAATTCAGAAGATAACGACATAGAGGTTTCTGTTAAAGACCCATCAGGCAAACAGTGCGCTCATGTGGTAAGAAAGACAGGTCCTGGAAAGATTGTTTTCAGTATCCCTGTGAAAGACATTCAATTATGGTTTCCTGAAACTCCGCTTCTATATCGGGTTGATGTTGAATTGAAAAGAAATGGAAAAGTCATTGATAGCAGAAGTGAGAGGGCCGGCTTTTTGCATCTTTCAACCAGGGGCAAGCATTTTCTTATCAATGATCAACCATATTATATGATTGGCACAGGCGATTTTGTGGTAAATCCTGAAACAGGATGTCCTGATACAGATAGAGAGCGCTGGAGAAAAAAACTTTCGGTGTTGCGTCAATACGGTTATATTTATGTGAGGTGCCAATCCTATGTCCCAGCTGCTGAGTATTTTGATATTGCAGATGAAATGGGATTGCTGGTACAAAGTGAAATCGGAATGATGGGAGCATGGGCAGGTCACTCACAATATCACCAGTATCAATGGCCTCAACCAGATGTAGAAAGACGGAAACTGTTAAGATATCAATGGAATGCAACAGTCATCAGAGATGTGAATCACGTTTCAGCAAATCTTTATTGCATGAGTAACGAGTATGGTCATCGACATGTTTTGTATCCAGAAACAGCATGGAAATGTTACAGAGAAACAAAGGCAATAAAGCCATCGAGTTTTGTGTTATGGACAGATGGAACAGTGTACAAAGTTAAGGGAATGCCACTTGATTTTTATTGCGCAGAAGCAAAAGAAAACAGCAGGGTCTCTATACCTGTGATTCAACACGAATTCAGGTGGTGGACATCATTTCCGGATATCAGAAATAAAGAAAAATTTACAGGCGCTGTAAGACCCTATGCGCTTGATATTGCTCTTGAAAATGCAAAAAAAGCACAGCTTGAACATTTACTGCCAGAGTTAATCGTAAACAGCCAGAAACTGCAGTTTATTGAGGCAAAGACAAAACTTGAGCAAATCCGTCGCGATTATCCCACTCTTGCAGGGATTTGCCATTTCACAGCAATGGACATTGGGTTTGCTTCTCAGGGAATTGTTGATGAGTTTTATGAAAAAAAATATGCTTCAGCTGAAGTATGGCGACAGACCACATCGACTACAGCAATTCTGACTGATAGTAATTTTGATGACAGGATTTATGTTTCTGGCAAGAATTTTGAAAGGAACATTTTTATTTCAGATTTTTCCCATCCACCATTACAAAATCCTGCAATTGAATGGAGTTTATCAGGAAAAACAATAAAAGAGCACGGTGAATTTTCTTTCAAACATAAGCCATTTTGCACAGATAAAATCGGGAAAATCAAAACCAAATTGCCGGAAGTAAAATCCCCTGAAAAAGTGCAATTGCACATCAGGACAAAAGAAAAAGGCAGAACTTTTGAAAACCAATGGGATTACTGGATATTTCCAGAATCAGTAAATATACCTGAAATTGCAATTTATGGTAAGGCAAAGAGAACCTGGATAAAAACATTGAAAGCACAGAGCATGAAAAAATCCTATGTCAGGTCTGTATTTCCCAAAGTGGTGGTATCAGAAATTTTAGACAGAAATCTTTCAAACTATGTCATGGACGGAGGAAAATTAATTCTTGTTGCACCTGAAGGAATCACAAGACCATTTTTCTCCAAATTAGCTCTTTTTACTGGACGATATTTTTTCACACCTCCAGCCAATTATCCAACTTACGAAGATGGTAACACAGGAACAATTGTAAGAAATCATCCGATGCTTGGCGATTTCCCACATGAGAATTTCTGTGATCTTCAATTTTATAGGATGATTGCTGAAAATCCGCCAATAGATTTGAGATTATTTGGTAAATTGAAAGAAGAACCAGTGATTCGTTCTTTCAGTACCTGTTTTAGAATGTATTCTCTGGCATATCTTATTGAATTTGCATTCGGGAAAGGACACATTATTATCACCAGTTTGAACCTTGATCAGAATTTGCCTGAGGCAAGATATCTTTTTGCTCAAATACTGAAATATCTGGATGGAGACGGGCTTGCTGAAAACACAATTGACGATGCTATTGTGGAAAGGATTATTGAAGAGTCATCTGAAAAAATAGACATTTTTGGTTCATTAAAAGAATGAACAAAAAGTTGTGAAAAATGAAAAATAGGTGTTTTACTTAATGATTATTCTCTGATGATGGTATCCCTTGTCCGGGCCCTCTATCTCGATGGGAGAAAGCAAGGGTGACTGAGAAAAATGTTTTAACTGGTCAAAATTTTTTGCATTTAACGAGGAGTGGAAGATGAAATTTGCCTTTATGAGTTTCTCATGTCCTGAGGCAGACCTTTATAAAATGCTGGAGTACGCGAAAGAATATGGTTATGATGGTGTGGAACCACGTGCTCAAGCACAGCACAGGCACGGTATTGAAATTGAAACAGGCAAAGAAAAAAGAAAGGAAATAAAAAAAATTTTTGATGATAGCGGGATTGAATGCTCCTGTCTTGCGACTTCAATCAGGTATTGTTTTACAGATGCCCAAAAAAGAAAAGAATCTCTTGAAATGACAAAAGCATTTATTGATCTTGCGTGTGATATTGGGGTAAAAAGAATTAGGGTATTTGGAGGAATTCCAGATAAAGAAATCAGTGTGGAAGAGGCAATAAAAATTGTGGGTGAATGTCTTGGAATTGTTGCAGAGTATGCTGAAAAATGCAGAGTATTTATATGCCTTGAAACACACGACTTTTTTTCAAGAGCAGATATTGCGGCAAAGGCAGTGAAAATTGCTGGAAGTCCTAATATTAAAATCAACTGGGACATTATGCATCCGTATACAAAAGGTATGACAATAAAAGAAGCATTTGACTGGGTAAAAGAATTTGTAGAGCACTGTCACATTCACGATGGTATTTATGATGAACAGAGAAATGTTACTCTTGCTCTGATGGGAGAAGGAGAGATTCCTTATAAAACCGCGCTGAGGCTACTACAGGAAATTAACTATCAGGGATTTCTTTCAGGCGAATACATTCAGGCATGGGAACCAGATGTGGTACTTCCTCATGACATAAGGGTTTTGAAAAGCTATCTTCTGTGATGAATCTTTTTGCGATTGGTGTGAGTTCTTTTGTCGTGGCTCTTTCAGGTGCATTGAGCCCTGGTCCGCTTCTTGCAGTGACAATTACAAGGTCTTTTAAGTATGGAGCAAGCCAGGGTCCACTTTTGATAGCAGGCCATTCAATTTTGGAATTTGTGATGGTTCTGCTACTTGTCGCTGGTTTTGGTGCATATTTGAAAGAGCCCGGTATTTCAAAGCTTTTAAGTATTGCAGGTGGGTGCGTTCTTTTGTTGATGGCGATTTCAATGTTGAAAAAAACAAAGTTTGAATTTTCTCCTCAACAGAATATTAATACCACCAGGGGTTCCTCGATTTTTCACGGTATTGTTGTAAGTATTTCAAATCCTTACTGGCTTGTGTGGTGGGTAACAATTGGTCTTGCATATCTTTCAATCGCTCTACCAAGAGGGTTTTCGGGGTTGATTGCGTTTTTTCTCGGCCATATTTCTGCTGATTTTTTCTGGTACAGTTTGGTGTCTTATTCAATCAACAGAGGAAGAACAAAATTTAGCCCTTTTGTTTATAGGATTGTTACAGTATGCTGCGGAATATTTCTTTCTATCTTCGGGGTGTTTCTTATCATAAAGGCACTTATCTGAAAATCTGTAATCTTATTGTGATAAAGGTTTCAGAAACCGCGGCATCCTTGATGAGATCATAATTTTTTATCTGAAATTTTCCTGCCAGATTGTCAAGGAAATTTTTGTATGAAGAAGCAGGAATTTCTGCAACAAATACATAACTGACTTCTATATCAGAAGCAGGTGATGCTGATAGAATTTTTCCACCGGCATCAGTAATGTATTTGATGATTTCAGATTCAACGCTCAATTTTTCTGCTGGCGCAGGTATCCCAGCAGATTTTGCTGCCAGCGATGTTACAATTTCCTGAGATTTTTTCTCTACAGAAGTTTCTTTTTTCATACCCTGATCAAGCAATGAAACTTCAGCAGGTTTTTGCTGTTCTAGAACATTTGCACCAATTTCCTTCTCTGAATTTCTTTTTGCGAAAGTCATTTGCGGCTGAGGAAGATATGCAAGTTGAATCACAATTTCTGTTCTTACCTGTTCTGGCGTTTTTTCACCAGAAACAATGGCGTTCTTTTTTTCTTTAACGCGAGAAACCGGTTTGTTCTTAACAATCTCTGGCTTTTTTTCTTCTTGGTGTTTTTGGGTGATTTTTACGTGAGTTTCTGGCTGATATACAATCTGGACCGGCTTTTGAATTTTGAAAAGCGCAACAAACACAATAATTTCTGCAAATGCAATCGCGGTTAATAAAAATGCAAATTTTCTTTTTCTGGGTTTTTCAGCACTGATTTTTTCCATTACGCTTTCGACCAGTTTTTCTGGTGCTTGTGGTGAGGGAATGCTTCTGAGAAGTTTCACAGTTTTTTTCATTTCATCAAGTTCAATCTGACATTTCTGGCACATTTGAAGATGTTGCTCAATTTCTTTTTTCTGCAAATCTGAAACAAGTCCTTCAAGATAATCAGAAAGAATCCTTTGAACTTCTCTACAATTCATGTTTGATGTCCTTTAACAGTTCTTTGAGTTTACTGCGAGCTCTTGATAATTTTGACTTGACTGTCCCGAGCGGAAGGTTTGTGATTTTTTCAATTTCTTCATAGGATAGTTGCTGGATATCGCGAAGAATCACAATCTGTTTCTGGTCAAAGGGCAGTTTACTGATGGCATTTTGAACAATTTCACTGATTCTGGTTTTTTCATATTGTTGTGCAGGAGAAATGAAGTGGTTTTCAATGTTAGCACCACTGTTTCCAAGATACATTGTTTTTTTCTTTCTCATAAAGTCCCAGCAGGACAATCGATTTTTGCAGGTATTGACTGCAATTCTGTAGACCCATGTTCCAAATGAAGAAAGATGCTTGAATGAGTGAATTTTTTGATAAATTTTGACAAAGGTATCCTGGGTACAGTCAAACGCTTCATGATGTTCACCTATAAATCTGAAACAAATTCCATAAACTTTATCCTGGTATCTTTTCACAAGCATCTCAAATGCGTACATATCTTCTTCCTCTTGTACTCTTCTTACGAGGGTTTCGTCATCGAACTCATTGATCTTGTTTGTATTCATTAGACAATTGGGCTGTAAAAACTGTTCCCGTAAGTGATAGGTGAAAGATAGAGTTTCACTTTTCTTTTTTGAAATATTGAATCAACGGGTTTTCTTCCTTCCCTTCCTTTAATCCCTGCAGTGAAATTTCCAGGGCTGCCTGAACGATATCTGACTTTTTAATTTTTCTGTCAATTCTTCTCAGGACAAACCATGCTTCGTCAAGATCTGAGATAAGTTTCTGGGGGAAGTAAAAAGTGGCTTTACCCTTATTTTCCTCTTTTTTAACTTTTTCTTTCTTTTCTGGTTTTCCAAGAAAAATGTCAACGCCCCTGCCTTTAAGAGACGGTCTCTTTGGCATCCTCAATCACCTCCTCTGCAAGATGTCTGTATGCCTCTGCGGCTTCTGAACTTTTTGCATAAAGCAAAATGGGAACTCCTGCAAGAGAAGCATCCGCAAACTTCACAGTACGTTTGATGATAGTTTTAAAAATTTCATCAGGGAAAATTCTTTCAAGTTCTTCAACAACTTCCTTTGAATGAAGGGTTCTTACATCATGCATGGTTCGAAGGATTCTCTTTCTTAAAGAGGGATTACCCTTTTTCTTTACCTTTGCAATAATATCTCCAAGTTGCTTTAATCCACGTAATGCAAGAAACTCAGTTTGCACTGGCACAATTACTGTGTGCGCACTGATTAACGCATTTGTTGTTAGAACTCCCAAACTTGGAGGGCAATCAATAAAAATAAAGTCAAATTCATTTTTGATAGGATTAATGGCATCCCTGAGGTTTCTATCCCAACCAATTTCACCTATTAATTCGCCTTCTGCGCCCGCAAGATCGAGATTGGCTGGAGCAATTTTGAGATTGAGAACTCTTGTATCTGTAATAATTTTTTGCAGGGGATATTGTTCAGAGTTGATGATGACGTCATAGATGGTCGTGGGAAAACAATCAGGGTCAAAACCAAGACATACTGTCAGCCCGGCCTGAGGGTCAAAATCAATCAATAATACCCTGTATCCCTTTTCAGCAAGAGCTGAACCAAGACAAAGACATGTTGTAGTTTTTCCAACGCCACCTTTTTGATTTGTAATAGAGTAGATTGTGGCCATGGAAACAGTATAATGGTAAAATGGTAAAAAGTCAAATATCAGTTGTTGACGCAGAATGAAAATGTGATAGAATTTCATACTCACCTGGAGGACACATGTTAAGAGTGGGAATTATTGGTTTTGGACTTCGCGTTTCACATATGGCAGCAGCAATGAAGGTTTTTGATATTCCCTATCACATTGCTGCTATTGCTGATCCTGCTGCAGGCGACATTGAAAGGGCAGTAAAGGAAAATATCCCTGAAAGTCGCATACGAAGGAGAATTGATCCTGATTTAATGAAAGATACAAAATATTTTATCTCTGCTGATGAAATGCTTGAAAAGATGGAACTTGACGGGGTCATGATCGGAACAAGATGTCATCTCCACACTGAAATGGCGTGCAAGGTTGCGAAAAAAAATCTGCCACTTTTCCTTGAAAAGCCAGTTGCCATAACTTTTGAACAGGTGCGAATGCTGAAAGAGGCATTCAGAAATGTTACAGCACCCACAGTGATTTCTTTTCCACTTCGTCTAACGCCTATGGCGCAAAAGGTGAAACAAATTATTGATTCTGGAAGAATTGGAGAAGTCGAGCATGTTGTGGCATGGAATGATGTTCCGTATGGCTCTGTGTATTTTAATAGCTGGTACCGGAATTATCACCAGGTCGGCGGTCTTTTCCTGCAGAAGGCAACCCATGATTTTGACTATATTTTTTACCTGACAGGAAGAAAACCAAAAATGATTGCTGCAATGAATGCTCAAAGAATTTATGGGAAACGGAATAAACCATTTGAATTATTGTGCAGGGATTGCGACGAAAAAATGGAGTGTATCGAAAGTCCGTTTAATCTTTTTTATAAGCGATTCAGAGGAGAAAAGGTTGACTGGAATGACTGGCAGAAATGTATGTTTTCAAAAGAGATAAAGAATGAAGACAGTGGAAATGCTTTAATTGAACTTGATAATGGTGTCCAGGTTAGTTATTCTCAGAACTTTTTTGTTAGAAACCAGGCGGTAGGAAGGCGTGGTGCGAGATTATATGGTTATAAGGGAACAATTGACTTTGACTGGTATCGAAATAGTATCATTGTGTACGACCACTTCACACCTGTCGTTGAAAAAATTGATTTTACAGGAGATATGCCACACTTTGGTGGTGATAGAGAGCTTGCCTATGATTTCTTGATGGCAATGAAAGAGAAAAGGCCATCGCGATCACCAATAGAAGCGGGTATTATAAGCGCTCTTACATGCCTGTGGGCAAGGGAATCAGCAGAAAAAAGGCAATTTTTTGAAGTGAGGCTGCCATGACACCGAGAGAAAGAATTTTAAATGCAATCAGGCATCAACCAGTAGATAGAATTCCAATTGACCTTGGTGGAATGGATTCAACAGGTATTACTGCTGTGGCTTACAACAAACTGAAGAATTATCTTGGAATAAAAACAGGGAAAACACAAGTTTATGACCCTTACCAGCAGGTTGCGATTGTTGAGCCAGAGGTACTTAAAATTGTTGACGCTGATGTGTTACCGGTATTCCCCGAACCAAAGAACTGGAAAAGCGCGAAACTTCCTGATGGTTCTTACTGTGAAATACCTGACCGGTGGAATCCAGTGAAGCTTGAAGATGGTTCAGAGCAGGTAGTTGACATGACCGGGAAAGTAATTGCAAAAAGGCCAAAAAATTGTTGGTATTTTGAAGTTGTTGATTTTCCTTTGGCGAATGCACGATCGATAAGAGACATTGAATCAAGAAAGGATATCTTTGAAAATTTTGATTGGCCATTTTTTGTTGATGAAACGATAGAAGAAATCGGGAAAAAGGCACAGCACCTTTATCAGTCAACAGATTATGCACTAATGGGAAATTTTGCAGTACATGTTTTTATGGGAGCGCAACTATTAAGGGGATTTGAGCAATTTATGATGGACCTTGTTCTTCAGCCAGAAATTGCAGAGTGTATTTTTGATAACCTTGTGAATGCATATATTGAACGGTTTAGAAAATATAAAAAGTACGTATGCGATTATGTGCAAATTGTAAATGTGAATGACGATTTGGGGACACAGCAGGGACTCCAGATTTCACCTATTGTTTACAGAAAACTTGTCAAGCCATATCAGAAAAAACTTTACCAGTTTATCAAGGAATCTGGTGTTTTTCTTTTCCTGCATTCAGATGGCTCGATCTATGATGTTATCCCTGATTTAATTGAGATGGGGGTTGACATTATCAATCCTGTTCAATTTACTGCTGAAAATATGCAACTTGAAAAATTAAAAAGCAAGTTCGGTAAATACATCACGTTCTGGGGTGGTGGGTGCGATACACAGCACATTTTGCCGTATGCTGAGCCAAATGAGGTAAAAAGGCATGTTCACAAGTGTATTAGAATTCTATCAAAAGGAAGTGGTTTTGTTTTCTGTCAGATTCACAATATTCAGCCAGATGTACCACCTGAAAATATTATGGCAATGTATGAAGCAGTAAAAGAATTTTACTCATAATACAGGGAAAAATCCTTATCAATTACGACAGCTTTCCCTTCTTTCATCATACTCATTTTTCCTGCTTCAATTACACTTGTGGCAATAATTGCTTGATTGGGTAATGGCCTTGTTTTTTCGAATTTATTGATCAGTTCTTTCCTTTTTTCAAGTGCTTTTTTTCTGTCAAGATGCAGGGTTTGTTGTGCAATTTCCAGACAGTCATCAATTGCCTGGATGATACTATCTGCACCATAACCTGAATATTTTGTCTTTTCAAGGTTATTCCAGTCAAGATAGGGTTTAAAAAAATAGGGATTGAATAGTTCATAACCATTCTTTGTCGTTGAAAAATTTGAATTTCTGTTTGCATTGTCTGCTCTGAATTCTCCTTCTGTGCAGGTGATTTGAAACCCCTGATTTGATAAACATGGATTTGCCTCTGGTAATATCCAGGATGTCTGCAGATACTGAACAGCGCCATTGCTCCATGTAACAAACGCTTGGCATGAGTCATACGCGTTAATTCCAAGTGAGATAAGAAGTTTTTTCTGCCCCTTTGCAATAACTTTTTTTGGAAGAAGACTTGTGATGAAGTAAAACATGTCAATGTAATGGGTGCCAAGATACTCAAACGGACTGCTTCTCTCACACCAATTTCTGAAATACTTTAATGGAATTTCTCTTCTTTGCTCATGCCAGGCATGTCCACACAAAACCTCTCCAAGTTCACCCTTTCTATATTTATACTGTGCAGCACGTAGGGCTAGGTCATGTCTTTTGTGATAATCAGTAAACACATAAACTGCGTTTTTTCTTGATTGTTCCAGAATATTTTTTGCATCTTTCACAGTCAGACATAGAGGTTTTTGAACAATTACATGATGGCATTGTTCTATCGCAGTAAGAGCCATTTCTGCATGCAGGTCATCAGGCGTTGCCACAATGACAACTGCAGGTCTTTCCAGTTCTTTTATGGCAATTTTCCATGCATCCGGGTCAGAATCCTTTTTCTCAGGGTATCCCTTAATTTTTGCCTGGGGGAAAAGTGCTGACAGTTTTTCAACTGTGTCCTTTCTTCTTGAGGCAACGGCAATTGATGAAATTTTCCCTTTTTCTTTTTCATCAATGAGCACAGGCAAAATCACCTGCTGTGTAATCATTCCGCCACCAATCACAAGAATATTGAGTTCAGCCATTTTTTGCCTCCAGAGGAATTTTCAACATTGTGATTGAGTGCCTGGGAAAATCCCATATTAGATGATTTTTCAGTGTTTCCTGATATGTTTCCATTCCGATGACTTCTTTATCAAAATTATTTTCTGCATATACATCAGGACCCGTAATTACTGATGCAGTGATACGTTTTTGACATTTGCAATTGCGAAGTTCAATGGAAGTTGAAATTGATTGTTCAGGATGTCTGTTGACAACAATGATACACAGGGAGTTTTCTTTTGAGTCATATGTCGCTGAGACATCAAGAAATGGAACATTGTGCATCTGTGGAACACGACTTTCATCTATCTGGAAATTGTCTTTTCCCACATCAAAAGTTGGCCAGGGGAAATACCTGTAATCCTTACAGGAAAAAGTTTCACACAACACTGTGGGTGCAAGAACTGTGTCTCCTGTTTCACTGGCAAAAAGAAGAAAAGGAAAATAAATTGCCTGTTTTACAATTTTGTTCTGTTTTGTTCTGATAAGACCAAGGCAATTGACAAGCATTGACTGGTGTGTGAAATCAAGCCAGTTACAGAATCCAAGCAAAAGATTCATAGCGCTTGCAAACACGAGGGCGTCTTTAAGATTATAAATTTCATCAAGGTCATCTTTGTGCCCTTTTCTATACCAGACGCCCCATTCAGAAAGAGCGATGCCAATTCTTTTTGCCGTTTTTTTCTCTGATATTGAAATAATATCATCTTCCATTTTTTTCAGATGGTCTCTGATTGTGTAAATCTGTCCAAAAGAATCAAAGTACTCATGTCTTCCAATATATATATGCACACTAATACTATCAATATATTCCCAGCAGGTATTGAGAATGACCCTGTCCCATGCAGGGTCATGTTTCCCCATTCCCACTGCAATCACCTTTATTGTTGGGTCGACCCTCTTCATCGCTTTTGAAAATTCATTCACAAGTTCACTGTATTGAATAGCATTTTTTGTTCCGACCTGCCAGTCGCCATAGATTTCATTTCCAATTTCCCAGAATTTCACTCTGAATGGTGTTTTGTTTCCGTTGTCCCTGCGAAGGGATGCGTAAAATGTCTTGCCTTCGTAATTACAGTATTCGACCCATTCTGCTGCTTCTTTTGCAGTACCACAGCCAGCATTCACTGTAATGTATGGCTCAACAAGTGTTTTTCTGCAAAGTTTGATATATTCATCTGTTCCAAACTGATGATATTCTTCCCTGATCATATCATCAGCATACGATATTTTTGATAATCTTTTTTCTTTAGGCCCAATACCATCTTTCCAGTGATACCATGAAGAGAAATTTCCACCAGGCCATCTAATGGTGCCCGGTTTCAATTTTTTTATTTCTTCAAGAACATCTTTTCTCATGCCATCTTCATCAGCCAGTTCTGATGTTGGGTCAAAAATTCCTGGATAAACGCAACGATGAACATGTTCAATAAAAGACCCAAAGAAATATGGATTTTTCTTTCCAATTGCCTTTGTGAAATCAATGATAATATGTGCTTTCATGCTTCCTCCTGTTTCCAGTTATGCTACAACAAAATTCACCCCAATTCAACCTTTACCTCTATTAGTACGAATGATATATAGGTGAACAATATCTTTTTGTTCAGCATATGGTGTATGTTTTTTATATTTATCTTAATCTGCGGTCGGTAAGGTACTTTCGCAAGCAATTGCAATATCTGACAACTTCACCCATCCAACCAGGTCTTTTTGAGTCTTCACCAGAAGATTTCCTTCTTTTTCAAAAATTATTGATATCTCCTCGCCTTTCTTTGCTACATCCACTATTGATTTCTTCTCAGGGGAAAAATATACTGGAATTTCTTTTTCAATCTTGAGTTTTAGCCCCACCCAGTAAAATGGTTGGTTCACCTCCTGGAATTTTCCATCCCTATCAATGTAATACTTTCTTGAGATACTCCAGTGTCCTGTCCAGTCATGGACATATAAAAGTCCGTCTTCAATCCACGCTAAACGTGATAGTTCTCCCATAAATTTCACTTTATTCTTTTCAAATCTATAGAATCTGCTGATAAAATCATCACTCGGACCGACACTATAAATTTCTATTTCTTTAAATTCGTCCTTCGAATCAATGTCGACCACACCGATACGATCCACACGTTCAATATAGTCTGAAAGCATTTTCTTATTATTGATGTATATCGTGAAGGTATAATCTTTTTCAGCGTCATTTCCTATACAGATTAAAACCTTTTCTTTTTTTTCATCGCCATCAATGTCTTCTTCAAAAGTAATTTTGGTTTCTTTGGGTCTGTACGTATCCTTTTTTATTTCTTCATATTCAATGTTTTTGACAAAAAAGTACTTTGTTTGAGGATGCGAAAATTTTTGTAAATCATAAAAAACAGGAAGTGTTTCTGTAAGATCCGTTATTTCATACTCAGCCCATTTTAATTCTGGGTGCTGTTGTTTGCCCAAGATAGAAATTATGCAATGGTTTATGCCCTTCTTTTTCAAATTTAAAATAAGTGCTTTAATCGTGAGTTTAAGTATTTTTTCTTTGGGGATGCCATTGACACTTTTCAAATTTTTTACATCAATAGTAATTTTGGGTCCTTCTGGTCCATATATGGTACAATCAGCAATTTTTATGCCTGCCAGAGATGCAAGATTAATATTCTCCTCTTTAAATTCTTCTATCCTTTCAGGTACCTTATTTACAAAGTATGGCTGACAGGTAAAATTTATTTCGGATTCCGGAAGAGAATAATATGTCACAAATAATACTTTTTTAATATCTGTTTCCCTCTGTGGTCCTAAAACAGGAATATAAACCTCAATCAATGTAGTAACCGTTCCAAAAAGATTTAGAGTTAAACACAAAAACATAAAAACAAAAATTCTATATTTCATTTCCCACCTCGTTTTTTTGAAAAGTTTCCATTTGTACAAATTCAGTTGTTTGTGCTTCAAAAACTATGTTAATGCACAGCAAGAAGTTGTCAAGGGAAAATTTTTTCCGCAGTAGTAAATGTTAGAAGCAAAGCAAATCTATCCCTAACCTTTCAGGACTTGCTTGAAATCGATAAACGTGGGTACGAATATATGCCAACAGATTCCTATGAGGATGCCCTTGAGGCGATAAAAACAGTAGATGAACAATAGTTCTGTTTTTATACAAACTGTTTGAGATAGTTGATTTGTGATAGCCGCTGTTCAATGGAACCTGATGCTGTATCCATATCTTCGTTCGAAAGAAAACCTTTATAACCGCAATTTTTCAACTGCTCAATATAGTCCTTCCAGTCAATGATTCCTTCATTTAGTGGCACGCTTTTTGGTTTCCACTCAACAGTTCCATCTTCTCTTACACCTTTTTTCTCCCATATCATATTCTTGAAATGAACATGTATCAGATAAGGACCAAGGATTTCAATTCCCATTTTTGCGTCTTCTCTTCCTTCGACAACCTGATTGCCAGGGTCATGAATCACACCGAGATGTTCTGGACTGAATTTTGAACAGAAATGATATGCTGCTGCGCAGGAACTCACGACAAAACCATTGTGTATTTCAATCGCTGCCTTTATGGGATAAGATTCAAGAATCTTTTCCACCTTTTCAAATTTTCTCCACCCGTCTTCAACAATTTCGTGGTAATTGCGGTCTCTTCTGTAATAAAGTTCTCTAATTCTAAAAAATGGGCAACCAAGTTCGCATCCTGCATCCCTGATGATTTTTATATCATCCAGTTGATCCATTTCTACATAGGACGAAAAACCAGCAACAGACAAATTGAATTCTGCATTGATTTTTTTGATGAGTGGTACACTTTGTTTCAATGTGCAAACTGCGAGATTGTTTTTTACCTCTGGACCAAAATCCTTAAGACATGAGTCAGGTAATACCCTCCATTCAACTCCGTCATAGCCATACTTGTGCGCAATTTCTCCGATTTCTTCAAGGTTATTGTAGGGAAGAATGATTGTTTGAATACTGAACTTCATTTTCGCCTCCGGTCATTTTTTTAGCATGACAATGTCTGTCAATCCATTGACAGGCATTGAAAAATATACATATCCATTTTCTTCTTTGAATTGAAGATTACCGTTTTCAATAGATGTCACTGATTTAATTCCCTGTGCCTGAACTTTGAAATTGGCACTTGCTATAGGGTCTCTTCCAAGATTGACCAGTACCAGTGCCACGCCTTTTTCTGAAATAAGTAAATTTGCATCAAATGTACCTTCTGATATTTCGATTTGTTTTTTAATGCCTGACATTTCACAAGGAAAACTGATAATTTTTTTTGCATGTTCCGGAAAATTTTTTACATATCCTTCAGGATTTGCTTCCTGTACCTGGGAAAAAAAGTTATGTCCTGGCATAAACATATAATAAATGATTCTGCCTTTTTTTACTTTACTACTGAGAATTGCGGGGGAACCGTCTAAAAATTTGCCCAAAATCTGGTCTTTGACAGCGCCTAACACTTCTGCCTTTTTGAATGAAACGATGACAGGAATATCACTTTGAATTCCAGTGCTTGTGTTCAAGATGATACTGGTTTTCTCTGGTTTTTCAATGGAAATTGTTTTGATATCTGTTCCGAGAAGTGATGTAATTACATTTACATTATTATCATATTCATCCTTTTCACCTGCACCCGGCATCATTACCAGTGTTCCACCATTTTCCACATAGGTCTTCAGTTTTTTTAGTCCAGCAATAGGAAAGCGTGTATCCGTGAAATAAATGACCCTGTATTGTGACAGGTCTCTTTCCAGAATTAAGTCCTCGTTCAGTACATCTGCATGGTACATTTGCTGGGCAAGCGCGATATGAAGATATTGCTTTTCATGTCCCTTGGCACCATTTTGGTCCCAGATTTCTTCTGTGGTACTGTAAATAATCGCCACATCTCGTTTTGGTACCTGTCCAGGATATACAAGTTCTTCTGCCTTTCCTATGTCCCTGATAACTTTTGCAACCCCCTGATATTGTGAGATACTATCTGACCAGTAGTTTTCTGTAGCAGAATATGTTGGTCCATAGTAAAAGTAATCAATAATTTTTACTCCATGTCCGATTACTATAAATCCTTTCATTCTGATACCATCTTCTCCGTCCATTGTATTGTAAAAACCAAGGGGCTGATTATGTTTGCTTGCTGCGTTTCGCAGAATGTCACACAGAAATCCCAGTCGCTGGTAAAGCCCATTTCCCCATGACCTGATTCCACCATACATCCAGTCCTCTGTCCACATCAATGTGGTTGCCCTTTGTAAACCCATCTCAAACCAGTCAGGGCTTCCTGGAAGCATCATACCGCCGAGAATCATGGGATGGTCTGTATAGTTAACAAATGTCAGTACTCCTGGCTGATACTGTTTTTCATGGGAATTTGTGATATTTTTAAAATACTGGTTCGTCATGTGTTCAGTGTATCTTATTGTCCAGTAATATGTCTTTCTTGCTGCCTCGCCATATTTTGGTCCCCAGTTATACTCAATTTTTTCAATTTCTTTTTTGTCTGTGAGGGGCTTAATATCAGACCAGTCCTTTGCATTAAAATCTTTTGGTTTTAATCCCTTGCTTTCAAGAAACCTGTGAAAGTTCTCTACTGGTTCATTTTTTATCTGGTAAAGACCGTAATTTCCTGGTTCATCAGCAATAACAACTGCCTGAATTTTTGAAAATGTTTCCTCTGAAAGTTCTTTTTCTTTTTTTGCCTGGTCAGGGTTTCCTGGATTGTACGTTACAAATCTATCGAAACCGAGTTCTTTATAAATATTGTTTTGTTCAGCATTCCATGGATAACTTGTTCCATTGATGCCAAGGGTTCTTAATGTTTTAAGTTCATTCTTCCAGATTTCAACATCCGTATATAAACTTCCATAGCCACCCGCGCCTGTGTAAAAGGAAAATTTTTTTGGAAGATTTTCTCGGGAAAGATTAAGAGATTGAGCCATTTTCAAATGTTTTTCTGATTCCTGCCTGACAGTGAGTATTCCATCTGGATTGTTATAGTAGTCAGAAGGCAAACTGATTGCGACAATACTTCCTTTTTCCTGAATCTTCATTGTTTTAAATATTCCTGACTCATCGTCTTTAGTGGATAACTGGATTTCAACTTCAACATTTTCCAATATCTGAGAACTTTTGAAATCAAAGACAATGGTTCCCCAGTCACCATCAATTTCTACCCATGGAGAGAAATTATTTTGTTTAATCCGCAATCTTGCGTAATTTTCTCCACCACGGGGAATTGTTGGATAATTTTTTGACCAGGGAGAATGATGGATAACAGTTTTTAAATATGCATATACCTGGTCTGCTGAAAGCATTTTGAATCTCACATAGATTTTTTCAGGATTTTTCTTCTGCTGGGCTTGCGAAGTTAATGAAAAAATGCATAAAAACACCATTATCGAAAACAACAACTTTTTCATAATAGTCCCTTTTTGGAAAATTAAACGCAGCATTTTACTGAACGAGTATCGTAATTTGCTTTTCGTCCTGATAGGTAATTTTGTATTTCATAAGCCGTGCAAGACCTGGTGCAGTATTTGTTTTGCTGATGGGTTCTCCATCTTCTATCACATAAAGATATTTTCCGTCAGGAGAAACTGCTGCATCTTTTGGTGCCATAAATTCAAGTTTAGACGCATCATTTCCTGGAGAAGCAAATTGTTTCACAAAGTCAAACCCAAAGCCATTATCTGAAATTTTGATAATTCTGACTGGGTCTCTCTGAACAAGGAAAATTCCTGATTCTTTGTCAAATGCGACGCCATAAACATTTGCCATCTGTTCTGTGGTTTTCTTTACCGGGTCTGTGAAAGAAGTGATGCTATAAGCAATTTCAACAGACGTATCTTTATCAATCCACTTTGTGATGCCATTGCGGTTTGTGTAATAGGCATGCGCAAGATAAATGGCTTTCTTTCCATCTGTATCTCCTGATTCTCCTGGTATACCTCCTTTTGAACGCCAGAGCCCTCCTTCTTTTCCTTTCTTTCTTCTATCAAAACCAGCCCAGTATGAGTATCCAGGGCAAGAGGCATAAAGACGATAGTCGCTATTGAGACCCACCCAGCTTGGCCAACCAAGTCCGCCTTTTGTTGTTTCCCAGCCCACATCGTTTCCAAAGAATTCTCCAACGTAATAAATTTGTTCCCCTGTTTTACCATCGTAAACCAGTACACTATGACCAACAGTTCCGTAAATTCTTCCATCTTCATCAACAGCGATATTGACCCAGTAAGGTGATGATGGTCCCATAATTTTATTTTTACCTGCAATATCATTCGCTGGGGTACCATCTGGATTGAATTTGAATATTATTCCAGCTCCATAATCCAGCACATAAACACAACCTTTTTTATCAACCCTGACATTCCTTGGACTGATGAATGTATCATCACCACCAATGATGCCATTTTTACCGAAAGTTGCGTCAAGTACAAGATTTAAGCCAGTTTGAACCTTTACAGTATATTTTCCAGGATTGACTGTTTTTCCATCAGCATCTTTCAGGTTCCACGGAATTTTGAACTGTGTTTCAGTTGTGCATTTTTCAAAAAGTGTTCTTACATATTTACCGTTTGCATCATATACTTTGATGGAAATATCCTGCGGCGGGTTTGGATTAGAAACTGTAAAAACAAAAATATCTCCTGATTTCACTGATACTGCAGTTTTGTCTGGTGTACAAATAACCTGGCAGATTGCAGAAAAAACCCAGCACATTATCGAAATCATGCAACCTATAAGAACCTTTCTTACCATATTGCCTCCTGGTTAACGTTGCGTTCAAAAAATCAGTGGTTTTATTTTTTCATCTCTGTATGAGGTTGTCAACCCCACCTTCTTTAATCAATTTATTAAAATAAATCTTCTTCAAGTCGTCAAAGGACTATTTGCATCTGCTGTGTTTATCCCTTGATCACTGCAAGGGGTTTCATTTTTGCAACTTTTGTTGACAGTCCTGCTTGTTCAACGACTTTCACTATTTCATCCACATCTTTGTAAGCTTCAGGAATTTCTTCAGCAAGTCCACCCCTGCTTTTTGCTTTTGCCATTACACCAAGAGCCAGAAGTTCTTCTTCTATTTTTCTTCCTTTGCTTTTCTTGATTGCCTGCGCCCTTGACATCAACCGACCTGCTCCATGGCATGTCGAGCCCCAAGTTTCATTCAATGCCTGTTGTGTACCAACAAGAACATAGGAACTTGTTCCCATGGTTCCTGGAATGATGACAGGTTGTCCGATGTTTTTATAAATATCACATACTGCCTCGTGTCCCTTTGGGAATGCCCTTGTTGCGCCTTTGCGATGAACATATACATAGTCGTTTTTGCCTTCAAAGGAATGTTTTTCATATTTTGCAATATTGTGGGCGACATCATAAACCACAAAAAGTCCTAACCTTTCAGCAGGTACAGAAAATACCTTTTCAAAACATTCTCTAATCCAGTGGGTAATAATTTGTCGGTTTGCCCAGGCAAAATTTGCAGCAGCGCTCATTGCAGCAAAATAATTCTTTCCTTCCTGTGAGTCAATAGGTGCACACGCAAGCTGCCTGTCAGGAAGATTAATCCCGTATTTTGTTAATACTTTACCAAATGTAGCAAGGTAATCATCGCAAACCTGATATCCAAGTCCCCTGCTTCCAGTATGCACCATCACTGTGATTTGATTTTCAAATAAGCCAAATACCTTTGCTGCTTCTTTATTATAAATTTCTACAACCTGTTGAATTTCAAGGAAGTGATTGCCAGACCCAAGAGTTCCCAGTTGGTCAGAACCTCTTTCCTTTGCTCTCGGACTTACACTGTCAGGGTCTGCTGTTTTCATGCAACCTGTTTCTTCTGTTCTTTCAATATCAGAATTCCATCCATAGCCCTGTTTTAGAGCATAACCTGCTCCCTGTGATAGTACCTGGTCTACTTGGCTTATCTTTAAAATAATTTTTCCTGTCGAACCAACTCCAGAAGGAATGTTTGAGTATAAACAACTCACAAGTTTTTCGAGTTTGTCTGCAATTTCTGATGCAGTAATGTCGGAACGAATCAGCCTTACTCCGCAATTAATATCATATCCAACAAATCCAGGAACAATGACGCCACTATCCTTTCTAAATGCTGCAACTCCTCCGATAGGCGCTCCATATCCCCAGTGGACATCCGGCATTGCAAGACTATAAGAAATAATCCCCGGAAGACACCCAACATTTGCAACCTGTTGAAGCACATTGTCTTCAAAGGTGCGATGAAGCATTGTTTCAGAAATATAAATGATGCCTGGTACCAGCATCTGGTTTTTTCGAGGTATCATCCATTTGCAGGGACCAATTTGAGTGATTTCTGATTTCCAGTTAGACATTTTTCATCACCTCTTCAACCAGTTTTATCCCCTCTGATACTGCCTTAAGATTCAAATCTAAGTTTTTTTTGTTTTCACCCATAACATGTTTGATACTCGTTTTAACTTCTTTTTCAATGACAGGAAATGACGATTTTTCAAGGAGTTTGAGCAGTCCACCAAGCATGACCATATTTGCAATTTTGACACTGCCAAGTTTTTCGGCAATTTCAGACGCAGGGATTCCTATGTCGCGGTTCTTGTTGTATTTTGCTGGTTTAATGAGGGAACTGTTCCATAGAATCCATGCGTTTTCCTTCAGGTATTGACTGAGTAATCGCATGGAATTTTCATTGAGAAAGATACCATAATCAGCTTGTGAAATCACAGGAGAAACAAGTTCTCTTGTTGATAATGAAAGCATGCTATAAACATATCCACCGCGCATTTCAGCTCCATATGCTGGCAGAAAACTCACATTGAGTTTTTTTATTACTCCCGCGTATGCCAGAACCCTGCTCATAGTAACAATACCCTGACCACCAGAGCCACCAAGAATAATTTTCCAGCAGCGGCCGTTTTGATTTTTCAAGTCCACCATGCCTTAGGTTTTGGTTCACTAATCAAGATGTTTTTAAGGAAAGAAATGGCTTTTTTCAGTCCTTCATCAATGCTCATCAAACTGTCCTCATGTTCAATGCTCAATGTGCCGTCATATCCTGCCAATCTCAGGTTGCTTACAAAATTTCTCCAGAATTCTTCGTTGTGACCGTAGCCAACGGTCCTGAAAATCCAGGAACGATTGATCTCGTCAAGATATGTTTTTGTATCAAGGACTCCATTGATTGAACAGTTGATGCTATCAATTTTTGTGTCTTTGGCATGAACATGATATATGGCGTCAGTAAGTTTTCTTACAGCAGCAATCGGGTCTATTCCCTGCCAGAATAGATGACTGGGGTCAAAGTTTGCGCCAATGACTTCACCAACTGCATGTCGCAGTTTTAATAAAGTTTCAGGATTGTAAACAACAAATCCCGGATGCATTTCAAGACATATTTGAGTAACATTGTGTTTCTTTGCAAATTCCACTTCTTCTTTCCAGTACGGTATCACGCAATTTTCCCATTGCCAGGCAAGTGTTTTTGAAAAATCTTCTGGCCAAGGACAGGTCACCCAGTTTGGTGCCTTTGCATTTTCACTATCTCCAGGACAACCAGAAAATCCAATAATTCTTTTGATGCCAAGTTTTTCTGCAAGAAGGATTGTCTGTCTCTGGACATGTCTGTGAGCTTCAGCAATTTTTTTATCTGGATGTAGAGGATTTCCATGACAGGATAAAGCAGAAATTTCAAGCCCTCTTTTTTCAACTGCTTTACTGAACGACTTTAACTTACTTTCATCTGCAAGCAGTTCATCCGGGTTACAATGGGTATTACCCGGATAATTGCCTGTTCCTATCTCCACTGTTTCAAGGCCCAGCTCCTTTACAATGTCCAGGGCCTCTTCAAACCTTTTACCACCAAACAGCACCAGAAAAACCCCCAATTTCATAAACCCTCCTTGTTTATATGATACAATATTATACCCTGCATAATAATTTATTGCTATACAAAGATTTGTCAAATACCAAAAATATATGAATAGATGTCTATTTTTTCTTGCTCGCAGGTTTATCGGAAGAAGACACAAGGAAAGCTTTATCTATTTTACAAGCTTTGTTAGTGTCACGGGCATTGCTCTGGGAGTAGCGAGTTTAATGATTGTGCTTGGGGTAATGAATGGTTTCAGTAATGACCTGAAAAGAAAAATTATTGGAGCACAACCTCACATTGTTGCAGAAGGCAATCCATACCTAAATGACTACAAAAATATTGCAGAACGTTTAAGACAAATACCAGGAATCACAGGTACTGGATATTTTGCCCAGACACAGATTATTTATAAATCGTCTCAGTATTTGATCGGAGGTTACCTCAGGGGTATTGAAGGAGATAGTGAAATTGTTTGCATGAAGAAATTTATCAAACAGGGCAATCTCGAAGGAATTTATTCTGGCGGAATTATACTTGGAAGTGAACTTGCAAAGGAACTTGATATCAATGTTGGTGATACTGTTGTTATTATCGGAGGAATTCCACCACGTGAATATGTTTTACAAGTGACAGGAATTGTGGAATACGGAGTGTATAATGTAGATGTATCAATAGGAATTATATCTCTTGAGAATTTCCAGAACAACTTTCTTTCAGGAAGGCAAATTGCAAATATTGGTATTACAGTCAATGACATTTATCATTGTGAAAAGATAGCAGAAATTGTAAAAGGAATGCTACCTGCTGATGCGCAGGTAACCACATGGATCAAGAAAAATAAGATTCTTTTTGCAGCGCTTGCCCTTGAAAAAAAGGCGATGCTATTGATTTTAGCCATCATTATTATTGTGGCTTCTTTTAATATCGCAAGCAGTTTGATGATGACTGTGTACAGAAAAATCAGAGAAATTGGGGTACTGAAAGCGCTTGGGATGACGAAATCCCAAATTCGAGCAGTGTTTTTGATTCAGGGATTTTTGCTTGGCATAAGAGGATTGGTATGCGGACTGGTGCTCGGAGGAATTATTGTGTGGGTGTTGAAAAGATACAACATTGTCCATCTACCTGAATATATATACAGCATTTCGTATTTACCCATTGAAATTTCATCCATAGAAATTTTCTCAATATGTGCGGCAGTTTTCATCACAACGCTTGTTGCTTCAATATTTCCTGCTTACAGGGCAGGAAATCTCGAACCTGCAACAGCATTGAGGTATGAATGAATATGGTTGAAAACCACGCAATCATTTATGCAGAAAATATTGTCAAAAGTTATGAGACCGGTGTGAAAGCCCTCGACGACATTACGCTTTCTATTCTGAAGGGCAACGTGACTGTGATTCTTGGACCATCTGGTTCTGGAAAGACCACACTACTGAATATTCTCGCTTTACTGGATAAACCGAATTCAGGAAAAGTGATTCTCGACGGTAGAGATGTCTCATCCCTTGAAGAAAGAGAAGCTGCCATGATACGTAATAAAATGTTTGGTTTTGTTTTTCAGTTTTTTTACTTAATTCCAGAATTAAGTGTTGAAGAAAATATTATGATACCTTTGATGATTAAACATCCTAATAGACCAATAAGTGAACACAGAGAAAAAGTTCAAAGAATTCTTAAAGAATTTCACCTCGAACACAAACTTCACTCGTATCCTAACAATCTTTCTGGTGGAGAAAAACAAAGGATTGGCATATGCCGTAGTCTTATATGCGACCCAGAAGTTGTCTTTGCTGATGAACCCACAGGGAATCTTGACAGGGACTCTTCTCTTGAACTGATTTCTCTGATACAATCTTTGAATACGGAAAAAGGAAAAACTTTTGTAATAGCCACTCACAACGAAAATTTTTTGAAAATTGCGACAAATGTCATATACTTATCTAATGGAAAAATTATAAACAGGGAGTAAAAATGGGACTATGGATATACTTGGACGGTAAATTTGTTGACGAAAAACATGCAAAAATTTCTGTATTTGATCATGGATTACTTTATGGCGATGGTGTTTTTGAAGGATTGCGTTCGTATGACGGGAAAATTTTCCGTTTGTACCAGCACATTCAAAGGTTGTATAAATCAGCAAAAGCCATACTTCTCGAAATTCCTGTTTCAATGGAAGAAATGGCAGAAATTATTAAAAAGACAGTAAAGAAAAACAAACTACGGGACTCTTACATTCGGGTTGTTGTAACCCGAGGGGTGGGAGATCTTGGACTTGACCCGAGAAAGTGTCCAGAACCAACAATTTTTGTTATCGCAAGCAGAATCAATCTTTATCCCGAAGAATATTATGAAAAAGGGCTCTCTGTTGTGACCATTCCTACAAGAAGAAATCTGACAGAAAGTTTGAACCCTGCTATAAAGTCGTTGAATTACTTAAACAATATTCTTGCCAAGATTGAAGCAACAAACGCAGGCGCAATGGAAGGACTTTTTCTTAACAATGACGGATATATCGCAGAATGTACAGGGGAAAATATTTTCATTGTGGTTGAAAATAAACTTTTAACGCCACCAATTTTTGCTGGAGCTCTTGATGGAATTACAAGAGATGCTGTGATCCAGATTGGTAAAGAAATAGGACTTGATGTTGAGGAGAAATTGTTGACAAGATATGATCTTTATAATTCTGACGAATGTTTCCTTACTGGTACAGCAGCGGAAATTATTCCAGTCACCTTGATTGACGGAAGAAAAATTGGTTCGGGAAAATTGGGATCCCTGACCAGAAAAATCAGAGAAGAATTTCACCGGTTGGTACAGAAGGACGGGACACCTATTTAAAAGATGATTTGCACATCCTGCGGTAAAAATACCGCGCGATTTTTTTATATGGAAATTTCTGCGGGTGGGAAAACGATCAGCGGTTGTTATTGCCCTGATTGCGTAAGGAACAACCCTGAAATAAAGGTAATTCTTGAAACTTTCCAGCAAAATAGAGTTTCTTTTCCACAGAAAAGTTGCCCATTCTGTGGCATGACATTGGAAGATTGGAAACAATCACACGTTGCAGGATGTGCAAGATGTTATCAGATTTTCAGGTCTCATATAAAAAGAGAAATTAAGAAATATCATTATGGTTCGTTCCACAGAGGGAAGATTCCTTACAGCGAAAATATTAACAGGGATTTTGTATTGTATTTTGAAAATGAAATGAGGCGCGCGGTTGCACAGCAGGATATTGAACATGTAAAAAAAATTAAAAAGGAAATTGAATTATTTATAAAAAATGGATAAACATTTGAAAAATCTGGTGTTAAAAGAACCTGTTTTAAGTGAAGAACCAACATTTTTCACAGTAAGATTGCGACTTGCTCGGAATATTAAAAAATACCCATTTCCGCACCAGATGAATGAAAAACAGGCAGAGCAACTGGTAAAAGAAGTGATTGATGTTTCTACCTGTATTGCTGACGAAACGCCTGTGATTGTTTCCATGACAGATATAGACCATGTGACCAGAAATGTTCTCATCGAGCGGCATATTATAAGTCCAGAAATGGCGGAGCATGGTTTCGGAAAAATTCTGATATGGTTCCCTCAAATGAGATTGCGAATTTTTGTGAATGAAGAGGACCATCTCAGAATAGCCGTCTATGGTGGAAAAGAAAATTTCTACAATTTATGGGACAGGTTGAACCATGTTGACGATATTCTATCAAGGCATTTTGATTACGCATTTGATAGAGAATTTGGATATCTTACGTGTTGCCCAACAAATGTGGGACCTGCGTTGAGAGTATCCTCATTAATTTATTTGCCAGCATTGAAAATGACCGGAAAAATCAAACTGGTCTTTGGAGTCATTTCACAGATTGGCTGCATCATCAGAGGGTTTTATGGGGAGGGTTCAAAAAGTATTGCAGATGTGTATCAGATTGCTACAGGTCCTGCTCTGGGAAAACAGGAAATTGAATTATGCCAGGATTTTGAGTCGGTATGCCGTACAATTAGAAAATATGAATTGATGTCAATGGGTACCATTGACCGTGTGGCGATTAAAAGAAAAATTGTTTGCTTTCTTGATAGAATCTTTGAAAATGAGAAAGGAATTAGTTCATCTAATTCAATAAAAGGTCTTTCTCTTTTGCTTTTTGGAAAAAATTTGGGTATTATAAATGTAGATGCCATGGCGCTGAAAAGATTATTTTATAGAATTTTACCTGCTTCCTTACAGTTAGAATCAGCAACAGAGATGGATGCAGTACAAAGAGACAGTTTAAGATTGAATATATTGAGAAACGAATTGAGGAACGTATATGTTTGAGCAATACTTTGAAAGATTCACTAAAAGGGTAAAGACAGTACTGGAACTTGCGCGTCAGAATGCAATACGATATGGTCATGCTCAGATAGAAACAGAGGATGTTCTTCTTGGACTCTTAGACGAAGGTCAGGGAATGGGTGTGGCAGTGCTACATTTTTTGAAAGTGGATCCCGAACATATAAGATTTGAACTTGAAAAGAGTATCAGGGTTGGAATTCCGTTGCTTTCGGCTGGGGAGATTCCTTTGAGTCCTGGAGTGAAAAGAGTGCTTGCTCTTTCTTATCGTCAGGCACAGTATTTCGGGCACTCCTATGTTGGAACAGAACATCTTCTTATCGGGCTTGTGGCAGAAGAAGAAGGTTATGCTTCAAAGATTCTCACACGGTTTGGATTGACAGTGGATAATATTAGAAAAGCTATAGAAAATTTGCTCTGGGGAGAACCTGAAAATATTTCAAAAGGCAAACAGCAGTCAACCCAGCACATCTCTCAACCTCAAACAAAATCAAGGACCCCGACGATTGATTCGTATGGAAGGGACTTAACGCAGCTGGCTGAAGAAAAGAAACTTGATCCGGTGATAGGCAGAGAAAAGGAAATTGAAAGGGTGACCCAGATATTGTGCAGGAGAAAGAAAAATAATCCTGTATTACTGGGAGAAGCAGGTGTGGGAAAGACCGCCATTGTTGAAGGTTTTGCACAAAGAATAGCATCTGGCAATATTCCTGAGATTCTGAGGAACAAAAGAATTATTATGATTGACCTCGCCAGTTTGGTGGCAGGAACAAAATATCGCGGAGAGTTTGAGCAAAGGGTGAAACTTTTGCTTGATGAAATCAAACAGAGCAAGAATATCATTATTTTTATTGACGAACTGCACACACTTGTTGGGGCAGGAGGTGCTGAGGGAGCAATAGATGCGTCAAACATATTGAAGCCAGCTCTTTCTCGTGGTGAAATACAGTGTATTGGAGCAACCACGTTTGATGAGTACAGAAAATATATTGAAAAGGATGCTGCCCTGGAAAGAAGATTTCAGCCGGTTGTTGTGAATCCACCGTCAGTTCAGGAGACCATCGAAATTTTGAGGGGATTACGACCAAAATATGAAGAACATCATAAATTGAAAATTACAGATGAAGCTCTGGTACTTGCAGCAAAACTTGCAGATAGATATATCACCGGTAGATACTTACCTGATAAAGCCATTGACCTTGTTGACGAGGCGGCAAGCAAACAGAGGTTGTTATTATCCAATGTTCCAGCAGAACTTGAAGAACTGGAAAAAAGAGCAGCGCAACTTGCAAGTTTACAGGAGCAGGCAACCATTCAGCAGGATTTTGAAAAGGCAGCCAGGATAAGGGATAGATTAAGAGAAATCCGAAGCCGTATCAATGAGGTAAAGCTTTCATGGGAGAAATCACAACCTGATTCGCAAAGGACTGTGACAGGAAGAGAAATTGCAGAAATTGTTTCAAGGTGGACAGGGATTCCATTATCGCAACTGTGTAAGGAAGAAAGAGAAAAACTTCTTGAAATGGAGGAACACCTTCACAAGGTAGTGGTCGGTCAGGATGAGGCGATTTCAGCAGTCAGCAGAGCCATCAGACGTTCGAGAGCTGGTATCAAGGATCAGAAAAGACCGATTGGTTCATTCTTGTTTCTGGGGCCAACAGGTGTTGGAAAAACCCTGCTTGCCCGCGCTCTGGCTGAGTTTTTGTTTGGTGATGACCAGGCATTGATTCAGATTGATATGTCTGAATACATGGAGAAATTTGCCATTAGCAGGTTGATTGGCGCGCCTCCGGGTTATGTAGGATATGAAGAGGGTGGACAACTTACTGAAAAGGTTCGTCGCAGACCCTATTCAGTTGTACTTCTTGATGAGATTGAAAAGGCACATCCTGATGTTTTTAATTTACTTTTGCAAGTTCTTGAAGAGGGCAGGCTTACTGATAGTTTTGGCAGGAGTGTAAGTTTCCAGAATGGCATATTGATACTGACTTCAAACATTGGCACGCAGCATTTGAAAAACCGTTCAACAATTGGTTTTCAAGATAATAAGGAGGAGATGCCATACAATGTTGTGAAAGAAAGGATTCTGGACGAAGTGAAAAAGACATTTAGACCAGAATTTCTTAACCGACTTGATGAAATTATTGTCTTTCATCCTCTTGAACAGGAACATTTACTGAAAATTGTTGACCTTGAAGTGGAGAAAGTTGCTGAGAGGTTGAAGGAACAGGGGTTTACAATTTCTCTTACTCCTGAAGCAAGAGAGTTTTTGAAAAATATGGGCACTGACCCTCAATTCGGAGCAAGACCCCTCAGAAGGGCAATCTCCAGGTATCTTGAAGACCCACTATCTGAAGAAATTTTGAAAGAGAATTTTCCGCAGAATTCGCATATTCTTGTGAAGTGTGATAAAAACAGGTTAATTTTCACTGTGACCGAAGGGAAAGAACATGTCACCACGACATTTGACAAAAGTCCTGTCAGCCCTGATTAGCCTTCTTTTACCGGTTTTTCTTTATTCAGATAGCAACATTGTTGCTAGTATTTCCATCAAGGGAAATATAACAGTTTCTTCCACGAGAATAAGTTTGATGTTGAGGACAAAGCCACAGGGTCTTTTTGACGAACAACTCTGGAAAAGAGATATTCAGTCCTTGATGGAGACAGGATATTTTTCTTCTGTGAAATATGAAATAAAAGAAACTGAAAAGGGACTTGATATCACTCTTTTTGTTGAAGAAAATCCCCAGGTCGAAGGAATAAAATTCACCGGTGCAAAAGTTTTTAATAAAGCAGAACTTGAAAAAATTGTGGAAATAAAAAAAGGAGATTATTGTAATGATGCGCTCATTGAAAAGGCAATAGCACGGCTGAAACAGAAATACGAAGAAAAAGGAATATATTTTACTGAAATTTCTGCGAAAACCCAGCCAGTTACCAATAATAGAGTGATTGTAACATTTACCATTCATGAAGGTACAGGAAAATTATATGTTGGTATAATTAATTTCTCAGGGAATCATGCATTCAATTCTTCAATGTTGAGAAAAAAAATGAAAATCAAACAGAGAAAAATGCCCTTTATAAGGGGGACCTTTAAACCTGAAATTCTTGACCAGGATATAAAACGGCTTGAAGATTTTTATCATAACAATGGCTATCCTGATTGTTCCATAGACAGAAGAATTTCCATTGAAAATAAAATGATTGTGATTGATATTGTTGTAAAGGAAGGAGAAAAGTTTTATTTTGGGAAAACAGAATTTTCTGGCAATTTGATTTTTGATGTCAACAAGATAAAAAAGCTTGTTGAATATCGCGAAGGAGATGTTTATTCTCAAATGAAATTTGAAAAAACGCTGTTAAATATTCGCCGGATGTATTCCGATTCAGGTTATATAAGGCCAGAAGTTATACCAGTTCCTGAAATAAGCGATTCAAAGATAAATTTTTCATTTACGATTAATCCTGGGCCAAAGGTATATGTTAATGAAATCAATATTAGGGGCAATACGGTGACAAAGGACAAGGTAATAAGACGTGAAATGGCAATTTATCCAGGAGATGAATTTTCTGGAGAAAAATTGAGAAAAAGTTTTAACAATCTGTCAGATCTTCAATTTTTTGATGAAATTGAAATTAACCCAGAACCAACAGAGGATGAAAAACTGGTGAACATTGATGTAAGAGTAAAAGATAGAGAAAGAACAGGAATGTTCACAATAGGTGCTGGCTACAGTTCCCTTGAAAAGGGTGTTGGATTTATAGGCATTCAACAGAGAAATTTTGATATTTCAGACCCACCGCTTTTCAGGGGTGCTGGACAGAACATGAACCTGGAAGCAATGATTGGTGGTGTTACAAAACATTTTATATTAAGTTTTACTGAACCGTATCTTTTTGATAAACCTATTTCATTTGGCCCTGATATTTTTATTACTGATAGATCTTGGGATGAATATGCTGAAAAACATAATGGTTTTGACATAAGAATTGGTAGACGGTGGGAAAATTTTTCAATAGGGTGTAAGATAATGACTGATGAAATTAAATTGAGCGATATTCACATACCTGAATTTCAGTCACAGGCAGGAACCAACAGGGTCAATAGTTTAACAACGACTTTCGGTTTTCAAAATCTTGACAGAAGGATTATGCCGAAAGATGGAGACCAGTTACAACTTTCCTTTGAATATGCTCCTTCTTTTCTCGGAAGTGACCTTGAATACCTAAAGTCAACGGTTGAAAACGACTATTATAAAAGCTTCGGCAAATTTGTTTTTCACAGCAAAACCTATGCGGGTTCAGTAAGTCATCTGGGCTCTACAAAAGAAGTTCCCCTATATGAAAGATTTTTTGGAGGAGGCATAGGCACTGTAAGAGGATACAAGGAAAGAGAGCTTGGTCCAAGAAGTGTTGATGGTAGACATTACCTTGGTGGTAAGTCTATATTTGCACAAAATTTTGAATTGTTGTATCCTTTATCAGGTGAAAATGAAATTCTTTGGTTGGTTGTGTTTTATGACGCGGGCAATGTATGGGAAAAGGATTTTGACTTTGGCGATCTGAAATATGGCGCAGGAGTTGGGTTAAGGGTAAAGGTTCCCATACTCCCAGTGCCAATACAATTAGACTATGGCTGGGCAGTTAATCCTGAACCATACCAGGGGAAAGGGCAGCTTCACATAGGTTTTACAATGGGATTTTAAAAACAAGAGAGGAGAAAACATGAAAATATTATTGAAGTCGGTTTTTGTAGCAATGGCAATGTTGTGTGTTGCTGGCTATGCTTTTTCAGCCACAGCGTCAAAGGAAATGCGACCGGTTAAAATAGGATATGTAAATCTTGAAATGGTATTTGACCAGTATAAAAAGACTGCTGAAAGCAGGACTGAGTTCGAAAAAGAAAGAGATTCCCAGCAGAAGGAAATCGCAAAGAAGCAGGAGGAACTCAGAAAAGCTCAGGAATCTTATGAAAAACAGAAGGATGTTCTGAAGCCAGAAGAAAAAAAGAAAACTGAAGAGGAAATTCAGAGATTGCAGCAAGAATTTTATAATTTTGTTGGTGCTGCCAATCAAAAACTTGATGAGAAAAAGAACCAGCTGATTGAAGCAAGATTAAAAGAAATTCAGGATGCCATAAAGGAATTTGCAATTAAAGAAAAATATGATTTTATATTGAACGCTCAAGCGATACTTTATGGTCCTGAAGGAACAGATATTACAGAACAGATTGTGAAATTTTTGAACAAAGACGCAAAGTAAAGGAAATGTTTAAAATGACAGTTAAGGAAATCGCCCAGCTTGTGGGCGGAGAAATCGTGGGAGATCCTGATACTGTAATCACTGATGTATCAGGGATTAAGGAAGCGAAGAAAGGGTCAGTAACATTTGTTGCTAATCCAAAGTATCTTGTGCTTTTGAAATCAACTCAGGCAAGTGCTGTAATTGTTTCAAAAAATAATCACTATTCAGTGAATTCAGACATTACTCTTATCAAGGTGGAA